>JBGSOQ010000114.1:0-2684 GCA_041739035.1 Ignavibacteriaceae bacterium
GGTGCATTTATCCGATGATCTATTGCATCTTCAGCACACAAAACAAATTGTCCTGGCTGAATAGGATAATCATTTCCATTCCCGGGAAATATCCAAATACTTTTTGAATGAATGTATTCGGGGTCATCCCGGTAGTTCAAACCATACACAGAGCTGCTAAATTGAATTGCGATTATCAAACCATCTAAATACAAAATTGAATCCGAATTATTAAACACTTCAACATATTTATCGTGATAATAGAGACCGGAACCTTGTGGACCACAGGCGTATATCTCACTAATTATTAAAGGAGAATTTCCAACTTCTGCTTCCATATCAATCATGATCGTTTGACTGCTGGCAGCATTTAATTCTATAATTCTCAAATTTTTATTAAGCAGTCTCACATCTGGAATTGCAAAACCGCTGATAACAAACATTTCATCTGGAGTCATTTCTCTAATTGCAGTGATGAAATATTTATCTGAAATAATACCTTCTATCTTTATTGAACCGATAGAATCAGTGATTAAGCTATATTCCTTTCCAAGTAAATTTGATTTGAGTTTTACCCTTGCATTCCTCACATAATCATTGCCGAACAATTTCTTCATATAACCCGAGTTATCTTTGAAAGAAATACTAAACGTGACTTCCCTTTCAATGATTTCGGGTTTTGAATCAACACTAAGAAATTCACTGCAAGCGAATGGCAATAGACTAATCAATAAAATAAATAAGTTTTTCATTTTCAATCCTAACTGGTAATTGCTCAATAAAAATCTAAAGTTGAACTGAAATCAATTCCATAAAAAATATCGGGATTTCTTCTATCATAAATCGGCGATGCATCAGAACTCCTTTGCCGTTTATACAATGGCTGATTATTAAAAAAATTGTTCACGTAAAAAGAAATTGCCGCGCCTTTCCATAACGATTTGCTAACCTTCAAGTTGAAAAGCCACTTATTTGGTTTATCCTCCTCAAATAATTCAAAGTTTTGTATCGTCCTTCTCAACGGAGCGAATATCTCATCAGATCTTTGATTTTCTGGAATGATGAGTAACGCATTTTCTGCTGTGTAAAATCCAACTGCTAAAGTATCATCATAATTTCTGCGGCCATCTATCTCAATAAGTTTTTGCTGGACATGAAGGGTCAGCCATAGTCCTAGAGTTTTTGCTTGAATTTCAAAACGATAATTGATGAGCAAATCTTTATTATAGTTTTCAGTAGAATTGTACATCGGCATTACTTCTGCGTTTAGAGATTGGACAAGTCTAGGTGAAGAAAAATAATATCCATTCGCAGTACCATTTTCTGAATAGGTATAGACTGCATCAAGTTTGAAGACTGAATTAATTCCAGGAATTCTTGTTGTTGTAATTGATGCTTCAACCCCGGTTACATTTTGCCAGCCGGTATTAGAATACCTTGAATATGAATCGAGATATTTCCGCGTAATGAATGAACCGGATTCATCAGGCCAATTTGGAAATGCACTTTTATAATAGACAGTAGGTTCACCGAATCCTTGAAACATATCTTCAGTTCTATTTGAAAATCCGGTTACGGTAAAGCCAAAAAATTCAAACTGCTGGTCGAGGCTGATTTCGTACTTTTTCTGCTTGTATCCCTTAATGGTTGGATTTGCCTGTTGTCGAATAAACGTTGAAACAAGCGAAAAATTGCTGTCCGGATACTGAGGATTTACAACTGAAACAGTATCGATTATATCATAATATCGATCTTGGGCGAAGATCATTCCCAACGGAGGTGACTTAGAAGTCACACCGTATCCTAATCTAATTTGAGTATCATCTGTAAGATTAAATGAGAAAGCTACCCTTGGATTTAGGAAACTGCCGTTCTTCGATTCGATAAAATCTGCTTTGCCAAGCAAACCCTTGAAGTTTATTCCGTCAGGTCGGTATGACTCATAACGGAAACCAACCTGTAAAGTAAAAGGTTTAAACAAAGTTCCTGTAATTTTATCTTCAGCGTAAAGACTAAGGATAGGATAATCGGGGATATCGTTGTAAGTTCTTAACCTTGGCATTGTTACTGAAGCAGACGGAGGAAAGAGAGGATCGAATATTATCCCGTCACCTCTATTAAAATCATTTCTGTAAGAAATTCCTGCTGTTAAACCGTGCAAAAAATCCTCAGTGAAGAATTTGTAATTATAATTTATGTCTGTGTAAATATTCCAAACATCGCCTTGAATATTTTTTTTACCAAGATAAGAACCGAAAACAATTCTTCCCTCTTGTGTACCTTCAGTTATTCTATCGGAGATAACAATGTTATCACGGGAAATCAAACTCTGCTCATAAGAATTTTGTCTTGTATAAGAAACCGAAAGCTTTGCGGAAAGTCTGTTGAAGGAATCAAAATATCTTGAATAATCAGCTGAATACTTGAGGTTAACATCGCGGTTATACCAGGCTTCTCTTAAAGCGTAACCAGGTTGTTCTTTATATTCATCAAAAGCACGCGTGAAGTAAAAAATATTTTTCCAATTATAATCATCTTTGTCTTTTTCAAAATTAAGCTGTGCCGCAATTCGTGTATAACCATCGCCACGTAAACGAATACTACGATCTGACGAGGCAATATTTAGGTTTGCATTCATAATCCAATCCCATAATGGAATGCCTGAACTAACATTAAACTCATAAAGCTGAGGATTGTATTTTATT
>JBGSOQ010000124.1:0-5472 GCA_041739035.1 Ignavibacteriaceae bacterium
TCTATCATCTGAAATAGATTCCCGCCAAACCATAGCCGAAGCGACAAATAGCTCATTTAACGAATCTGCATGGACATCTGCAGCTATGTCCGCCGTGTGATCTAAGAAATTATATTTCCAGCCCATCTAGATTTTCTGCAAATCATTAAAAAACTCAACTGTATTTTGGTAAACAATTCTTAAATTTCCAACCCATAAAGAATATTTATTTGTATGCAGAGTTTAGCTGATCATAAAAAAGGAATTTTAGCAGTTTTCGCTGCGGCTTTGTTATGGAGCACTGGGGGATTATTCATCAAGCTTATTTCTCTGAATGCATATCAGCTATCTGGGCTGCGATCAGTTTTTGCAGCAGTAGTCTTTATTATTCTTTTCAAGAAAAAACTATTAGAGGTTAATGGTTATACTTTCATTAATGCTTCATTTTATGCCGGAATATTAATCTTATTTGTCATTGCAACAAAAATGACTTCAGCGGCTAATGCAATTTTTCTTCAGTACACTGCACCAATCTACGTTTTATTTCTTGAACCGCTAATTAATAAAACAAAGTATGAAATAATTAATGTTGTCACAATCTTCTTTTGTTTCGCTGGAATGATTCTGTTTTTTGTAGGTGAACTTTCGCCTGGACATATGGAAGGCAATATTGTTGCTCTTTTATCTGGAATTGCCTTTGCTGCTTTTTTAATTGGAATGAGAAAAAACCGCCCTGAATACCAATTCAGTTCAATTTTTTACGGAAATGTATTAATCGGCATAATTTGCCTCCCTTCTCTTTTTTCGATTGAACAATTTACTCTTCCGGATTTTGGGATGATCGCCTTCCTCGGAATTTTTCAAATTGGACTCGCATACGCTATATTCAGCTATGGATTAAAACGTGTTTATGCTATTGAAGCATCATTGATTTCTATGATAGAACCTGTACTCAATCCTGTTTGGGTTTTTATTTGGTATGGCGAAGTCCCAGCTTATTTTGCGATTGTCGGCGGGATAATAATAGTGAGCGCAATTTCTCTCAGAGCGTTTATTTTAGAATCACCAATGATACAAAAAAAATTAAGGTTGTAAAGTCTAGGAATATTAAGATATGCCAGATTTTCATTCCGAGAAAACGTACGAATAGATCTGGCATATCTACTCAGAATTTAAGGCGATAACCTTTCAATCTTCCACTTCTGTTCATTAAGTGTGTAACAAATTCTATCATGAAGCCGGCTTTCCCTTCCCTGCCAAAATTCTATTTTATTAGGGATAACTCTATAGCCGCCCCAGAAATGCGGCAGAGGAATTTCCTTGTTTTCGAATCGTTTTTTCATTGCGTCAAATTGCTTGTCTAGAGCTTCACGGCTTGATATTACAGAGCTTTGCATTGAGGTCCAAGCTCCTAATTGACTATCCCGAGGTCTCGTCGCAAAGTATGCCTGAGATTCTTCTTGCGAAATTTTCTCAACTTTTCCCCAAATTCGGACTTGCCTTTCAAGCTCAACCCAGAAAAAAAGCAATGATGCAACTGGATTGTTCTTCAAATCATTCGCTTTTGAACTTTCATAATTCGTATAAAACACAAATCCACCCTTATCATAACCTCTTAATAAAACAGTTCTTGCCGAAGGAATGCTATTTTTACTAGCCGTCGCTAAAGTCATAGCATTTGGATCAAGCAAATTTGCATTCATTGCTTCATTCATCCAAATTGAAAATTGTGAGAAAGGATCAGTGGAAACCGAATCTTTGCTTAACTCTTTTAATGAATAGGATCGTCTAAGGTTTGATATATCATTGTTATTTGTCATACAATCAATTAAAAATTAGGAGTTGTATATCACAAATTGAAAACTTTTCCGACTAAAAAATTGTTAAATTAAGAGCCAATTTTAAGTAATTGTGACATAAATATTTTCTTTTATAAATTTACAAATAATAACACAAATCAAATAAAGAATAAGTCTGATGAAAAAGAGCGGATTAACTGACAAACAAAAAGAGGAACTTGAACAATTTGGTGCGAATACTTGGTTTGTAGAGTCACTATTTAAACAATATTTAGAAAATCCCACCTCAGTACCTGATCAATGGAAAAATTTCTTTAGAAGTGTAACTGGCGAAACAAAAAGTAACGGAACTAAAAAAGCATCTAGTTCTCCATCTTTTAATAATTTCGAAATGCCTCAACCGGATCCAGATGACAGCACTCAAGTTATTGTTGGAAGTTCAGCCCGTATTCTGGATAACATGAGCAATAGTCTCACAATTCCTGTTGCTACTTCACAAAGGACGATTCCAGTAAAGTTACTGGAAGAAAACAGAACTTTAATAAATCGTCATCTTAAAAAAGTAAACCAAGGAAAAATTTCATTCACTCACTTAATCAGCTGGGCTATTCTGAAGGCGATAACATCAATGCCGGTTATGAATACTGCGTTTTCAGTACTTGATGGAAAACCAACTGTAATCAAACGAAATAAAGTAAATCTGGGACTTGCAATTGATATTGAGAAGAAAGATGGCTCACATTCGCTGATCGTTCCCAATATTAAAAATGCAGATAAGATGAGCTTTAAGCAATTTCTTTTAACTTATGAAGACTTAGTTTCCCGATCGCGAAAGGGATTAATTGATCCTTCAGAATTCGTAGGTACAACAATTACGTTTACAAATCCGGGCACAATCGGAACAGTAACTTCAGTCCCCAGATTAATGATTGGTCAAGGTACAATAATTGCCACCGGTGCTATTCAGTATCCCGCTGAATACCAGGCAATGTCTCCAAATACCATTTCAACTCTTGGCATAAGCAAAGTGATGAATATAACGAGCACATACGATCATAGGATAATTCAGGGAGCTGAATCAGGTTTATTCCTAAGTGAGATAAACGATTTTCTCCTTGGTGAGCATGATTTTTATGAAGATATATTTAAAGAACTTAAAATCCCTCTTCAACCGTTACGCTGGAAAACTGATTATCAACCCGGTTCATTTACTCAACAATCCAACACCGAAGAAATTGAAAAGCAAGCACGAGTTTTGCAATTGATAAATATGTACCGTGTTCGCGGACATCTGGTTGCCGATCTCGATCCATTAGGTGCCCAAAACACTTACTTTGCTGAATTAGATCCTGCGACTTACAAACTTACTTTTTGGGATTATGATCGTGAATTTATAACGGGAAGCCTAATCCCCGGAATTAAAACCGCGACATTGCGAGAAATATTGGATATTCTACAAAAAACTTATTGCGAAAAAATTGGCGTTGAGTATATGCATATCCAAAACTCGGATGAGAAAGCTTGGCTGCAAAGTAAAATGGAACCTATAAAAAATAATCCCCCATCTAGAAAAGAAATGAAAATTAAAATTCTTGAAATGTTAGTTAAGGCGGAATTATTTGAACACTTTATTCATAATAGGTTTATCGGGCACAAAAGATTCTCAATTGAAGGTTCCGAAACTTTAATCCCGGTTCTTGATTTAATTTTGAATGAACTGGGAGAAACTGAAATTGAAGAAGTTGTAATTGGAATGTCACATCGGGGAAGACTTAATGTCCTGTCTAATATCATCGGGAAATCCCACGAGTCAATTTTGTCTGAATTTGAAGATATTGTGGATCCAAATTCAATTGAAGGATCAGGAGATGTAAAATATCATCTTGGTGCCTCAGGTGAGTATCCAACCAAATCAGGTAACGATATTAAAGTTACACTTGCTTCTAATTCAAGCCATCTTGAATGGGTTAATCCTGTTGTAGAGGGAATTGTGCGAGCTAAACAAACAAGAATGGGAGATAGTAAGGATCATAAAAAAGTTATGCCGCTTTTAATCCATGGCGATGCCGCATTTGCCGGACAGGGTATTGTAGCCGAGACATTAAATTTATCCCAGTTAAGCGGATACAGAACCGGCGGAACGATTCACATAATTGTTAATAATCAAATTGGATTTACAACGACTCCTGAGGATGCGCGCTCAACCGTTTACGCTACCGATGTTGCAAAGATGATTCAGTCGCCCATCTTCCATGTTAATGGAGATGATCCCGAAGCATCGCTTTGGGCAGCAAAACTTGCGTTAGAATTCAGCATGAAATTCAAGAAAGATGTTGTAATAGATTTATTTGGTTACAGGAAACATGGTCATAACGAAGGCGATGAACCTGGATTTACTCAACCGCTGCTTTACGAAAAAATAAAGACACATCCGTCTGTAAAAGCGATATATGCCAATTATTTGATTAAATCAGGCGTTATTGCACAATCAGATATCTCAACAATGGAAAATAAATTCAACAAACAATTGGGTGATGCATTTGATAGAATAAAGAAGAAAAGTATTGAATTTAAAAGCGACACGCCACTTGCAATTTCAAAAGAAAAAATTGCAGCCGCTGAACACATTGAGAACACCAGTATTTCAGAAGAAACATTGAAAACCATCGTCAATTCGATTACAACCGTACCAACTAATTTTTCTATTCATCCCAAGCTTAAAAAGTTTATGGAGAAAAGGAAAGATTTAATTGACGATTTAATTGAAGCGGATTGGGCTTATGCTGAGACGCTTGCTTTCGGAAGCTTGTTATTGGAAGGAAATCCTGTCAGATTGAGCGGACAAGATAGTGTTCGCGGTACATTCAGTCAGCGTCATCTTGCGTTTACCGATATTAGAACCGGCGAAGATTACTTTTTCCTAAATCACATTTCGCCTAAACAAGCAAGACTGGAAGCGCTTGACAGCTTGTTATCGGAGGCCGCCGTTTTGGGATTTGAATACGGCTACAGTGTTGCCGACCCACTTGCATTGGTAATTTGGGAGGCTCAATTTGGTGATTTTGCAAACGGCGCACAAATAATTATTGACAATTTTATTGTTGCTTCTTATGAAAAGTGGAAAGTCCACAATAGTCTTGTAATGCTCCTTCCTCATGGATTTGAGGGACAAGGGCCTGAACATTCAAGTGCAAGATTGGAAAGATTTCTTACTTTATGTGCAGAAGAAAATATGCATGTGTGTAATATCACTACACCAGCTCAATATTTTCATGTTTTGAGAAGACAAATAAAACATTCAATGCAAAAACCTCTTGTTATAATGACTCCTAAAAGTCTTTTACGATTACCGGAAGCCAAATCTCCAAAGGCAGATTTTGTGAATGGTAAATTTCATGAAATTTTGGACGATCACCTTTTGACAAACAAGGGCAAAATTGAAAAAATTATCTTGACAAGTGGAAAAATCTATTATGATCTTCTTAAATATCGTATAGAGAATAAAATAGATAATGCAGCGTTGATAAGAGTTGAACAATATTACCCATTCAGACATGATCTTCTTGAGAAAATTTTTAAAGGTTACAAGAACACAAATAAAATTATTTGGGTGCAGGAAGAGCCTAAAAATATGGGGGCATGGAATTTCATCTCACAAAGAATTTTTGACATCATTTCTACAAATAAAAAACTT
>JBGSOQ010000163.1:0-27533 GCA_041739035.1 Ignavibacteriaceae bacterium
TTCGGTAAACTTAAATCCGAGGAAATAATCGGATGCAAGAATAAAACTTGTAAGCATTAGCACTGCACCGTAACGCAGCTTGATAAACCACATGTTACGTTTTCTTATAGCATCCCAAAATGCCTCGTACCCGCTCGCCCATGATGGAATTAATCGGATCATTTTTTATTTGGTTTTTTAATTCAATTGATAAATCAATGGATTTATTTCAATAAAACCATTTTCTTACTTAAATGATTTTTACCAACTGATAGTTGGTACATATAAATTCCGCTGGCTAAATTTATTCCGTCGAATGTCTTATTGTACTCACCAGCATCCTTTTCTTCATTAACCAATGCTGCTATTTCATTACCTAAAACATCGTAGATTTTTAGACTTACAAAATCTCTTGATAACAATTCATACTTTAAAATTGTCTTTGGATTGAAAGGATTGGGAAAGTTTTGATGCAGAATAAAATTGTTTGTTAGAATTTTATCACTAACCGCACCTATCTCATCAAGCCTTTTTACACCATACAAGTTAATATGGCCGTTAGAGCTATCCTCCCAAATGATATAGGAGATAAAGCCCCAGTTTCCCCATCCTAGATTTCCAACTCCAATTCTTGTATCCAAAACTTTGGTGTAAAATTCTTCATCTTGGTTCCAGTGAGACCACGGTCGTGCAATGTAAACTGAATCATTTGAAATTATTTTATAGGAATGCGGATCAAAGAAATAATAGTCCGTGTATTTAGACAACTTTCCAACTATCCCGTAAATAAAAAAATTAAAACCAGAGGTACTTTTGTTCTCATAATCGACTAGCGGAACAGCATTAGGAATTTGCCCGAAGTAATCAAGTTCCCGAATGATATAAATTTCTTTCTTATTCAGGCTAGTTCTTTCAAAACTTAGAAAAGGATAATAAAAGAAAGGATTACAAAACTTTGGATTTTCACAATAACCGCTACCATAGAGTCGGTATATGGGGCTCCAAACTGAATCATTTAGTGCCTTGAACCGAAAAACAATTACAGAAGAACTATCGTGTGATTTGGCTGTGGCAGCTAAGTATAACCCTTGAGGAGCCATTGGTTGTCCAGAGTAGTGAATTCCGCTAGCTTGAGAATATTTGACTGTATCATTACTCTTAAAGATTATCTCATTATTTATTATCGAGTCTTTTTGCTGATAAAGCCAAACATTATTTTCTTTTTCATAAGTAAATTCAATTTCATACCTCTCTTCAAAAGTGTGGTTTTTTCCTAGTACCAAACTCGGATTAGTCTCATCACTCTGTGTGTCAACAATTAATTTTTTATCCAACCACAAAGATTCCTTAAGTGTCCGATGGGCAATATCCCAATTACCATTCTCATTAGTTTGCCAAAAAAGATTTATCTCGTCATCGTACCAATCAACTGAAGCATCAGCAACAGGATTGATGTTTACAAAATCATTATTAGTAATATTTATTGGATTAGAAAAACTATCATTTTCTGAATCATAGCTCATCATCACAATATTAATTGAATTATCTTTGTGTGCTTCAAAGAAAATTGGGCTGGGTACAAAGTGAGAAATTCCATCAAAATATATTGGAAAACTCGCCCCCCTAGAATCATAATTAAAATTTGTTATCTGCTTTTTCTCAAAAGGCTGAGCCATAAGTTGACAAATCATAAATGAGCAAAACCAGAAAGAAAATATATTTTTCATTTTATTACCCCTTCACTTTTATTTGTGCAATTAAATAATGAATTTTTATTCACCCCATAAAAAGCCTTTTTATTTTTAAATGTCAACAGCTAAAAAATAAAATCCCTCCTGGTTGGAGAGGGATTTATTGTTAATGACTCAGGAAATGAATTTCCCTCGTTTTGTATAATGTGTATGCAGTAATTTATGTGCTGTATGTCCGCATGGACCATCAGTTAAAAATTCTTCATACAGTTTTAGTACGTGAGTGTTCTCATGTGATTTTCGTATACCGAGTGAAGCATCTTCATCATAAATTGCCTTTGCTCGCAATCGTCTAATCTCAGCATTAGTAGGAATCGGCTGACCACCGCCTCCAATACAGCCGCCAGGACAAGCCATAAACTCAATGAAATGACACTCACTGAATTTACCGCCGGCTTTTATATCCTCGATAACTCTCTTTGCATTGGCTGTACCATGTGCAACTGCAACTTTTACAGTAACACCTTTCAGCCAATCCCAGTTAGGAATCAAATGAGCAAGTACTTTTGGAACCGGCCCAACTTTAGTAATTGGAACTTCAGCATATTTTATTCCTTCAAATCCTCTTACAGGCATAATATTCATGTTATCAAAAACTTTTTCAACTTTTACTCCGGTAACTAATTCAATCACTGTTCTTAGAGCTGCTTCCATCACACCGCCGGTTGCACCAAAAATTAATCCAGCACCGGATGCATCGCCGAACGGATCATCAAAATGTGATTTAGGCATTTCGGGTAAATATATTCCCGCTTCCTTAATCATTTGTGCAAGTTCGCGTGCTGTCAAGCCGTAGTCAACGTCCTTAAATCCTGATGCGATCATTTCCGGCCTGTTGCATTCAAATTTCTTTGCCGAACAAGGCATAACCGCAACACTTACAATATTCGCCGGATCTATATTATGCTTCTTTGCATAATAAGTTTTTATTAATGCACCAAACATTTGCTGCGGTGATTTTGCAGAGCTGAGATTCGGAATGAATTCAGGATAAAAATGTTCTAGATATTTTACCCAGCCAGGTGAACATGAAGTGAACTGTGGAATTACTACAGAAGTATCTTTCTTCACAAGTGCTTTGTAAAGTCTCAGCAATAATTCTGTTCCTTCTTCCATTATTGTGAGGTCAGCAGTGAAGTTTGTATCGAACACCCGGTCAAATCCAATTCTTCTAAGAGCCGTATTCATTTCACCGGTAAATGAGTGACCAGGTTCAATCCCAAATTCTTCACCGATAGCTGCTCTTGGTGATGGAGCAGTCTGAATAACTACATGCTTGTTGGGATTATCTATTGCTTCCCATATTTCATCACGCGGATCATTGGCTCTCAAAGCACCGGTTGGACACCGATTTATACACTGCCCGCAATTTATACAAACAACTTCTGCTAAAGGTTTATCTGCAAAAGTACCTATATGAGTTTTGTACCCTCTGCCAACTGCTTCGAGTACACCAACTTCCTGAAGATCGATACAAGTCCGAACGCATCTTTTACACAAAATACATTTATCCATATCTCTAACAACAGAATAAGATGAATCGTCGATTTCATAGCGCTGGTTCTCAACATGACCAAAATTGTAATGATCAACACCATATTCCTTTGCAAGCGCTTGAAGTTCACAGTTGTTATTTCTGAAACATGAATAACATTCGCCATAGTGTTCGCTTAGGAGTAAATCAATAATGTGTTTTCTTGCTTTGCGAACCATAGGCGTTGAGGTTTTAATTTTTATAGGAGCTGTAATTGGGAAAGCACAAGCAGCTTGTAATGTTCTCATACCTTCAACATCAACAACACAAATTCTGCAAACACCCGCAATGCATAAGTCATCATGATGGCATAATGTCGGAACATAAACTTGATTCTGCCTGCAAGCTTCCAAAATTGTTGTACCCATCGGAACCGTAACTTTCTTTTCATTTATTTCAACAGTTATGGAGCCGCCAATGTATTCCGGATGTTCAGGTTTTTCAATTACATGCGCTTTCTGACTAACAGGAGCCCGAGAAGTTTCTTCAGTTTTCATTGCCGCCTCCGTTTTGGCTGTTAAATATTTCTTCACTAAAATTTTCAAGGATTGAAAGAAAAGCATTCGGACTTGATTGCCCAAGTCCGCATTTTGATGCTACCTGCATTGACTTTCCCAATTCCTTAAGCTTGTTGATATATGCAAAAGTATAATCTCCTTTTTGAATCATCTTCACACCTTCAAGCAGTTTAACATTACCAATGCGGCAAGGTGTGCATTGTCCGCATGATTCATCAACAAAAAATTCCATAAAATTATCGAGCACTCTCAGCATATCACGGCTTTCATTAAATATCATTATTGATCCGCCCGTTGCAGCATCTTCATAAGCAAGTGCTCTATCAAACTGTGTTTTGTTATAGCATGATCCGGAAGCACCGCCCACTTGAACGGCTTTTGTATTTTTTGCATCAACAAGTTCAAGGAGTTCGCTTATTTTTGTGCCCCAAGGCAATTCATAAACACCTGGTTTTTCGCAATCACCTGAAACAGAAAAAAGTTTTGAACCTGTGGATTTTCCCGTTCCCAGTCTTTTATACCATTCGGATCCTTTCATGATAATATGCGGAACTGTTGCAAGTGTTTCAACATTATTTACTATTGTTGGTTTTCCCATATAGCCTGTGTTTACGGGATACGGAGGCCGGTTTCGAGCCTCGCCGCGATGTCCTTCTAGTGATTCAATCAATGCAGTTTCTTCACCGCAAACATATGCACCTGAACCTAAGAACACAGAAATATCAAAGGATAATCCTTTTTTTCCGAGAATATCTTTTCCAAGCAAATTCTCCTTTCGCATCTCTTCTAAATAATCCTGCAGAGATTTATACAAATACTCATATTCACCTCTTAAATAAACTACGCCTTGCTGCGCACCGATTGTGTATCCGGCAATTACCATTCCGTCAAAAACGAGTTCAGGATATTCAATAAGAAGAACGCGATCTTTAAATGTTCCCGGTTCACCCTCATCGGCATTGCAGATAATAAATTTTTCATCGCTCAAAGCCGCGGCAGTCAGCATCCATTTTGTAGAAGTAGGAAAACCTGCTCCTCCTCTTCCTCTAAGTTTTGATTCTCTGATTTCAAGCAAAATATCTTCCCGATTCATTGAAAGAGCTTTTTTTATTGCAGTTCCTCTTTCATAATCAGAAAAGATCACCGGACCAGTTCTTTTTTTAATTTTTGTTTCCATATTCACCTCACTTAACCTTGTTTAATATTTTAACGGCTTTTTCAGGTGTCAGCTTTGTGAATACCTGATCATTCACAGCCATTGCCGGACCTTCATCACATAAACCAAGACAATTAACATATTCAACTGTGAATCTATTATCACTTGTGGTTCCTCCAATTTTCACATTCAGCTCTCTCTCAATTGCTCTCACAATATTGTCTTTACCTTTCATATCACAGCTAATGGTTTGACAGATTCTGACGATATTTCTTCCTTTTGGCTTAGCATTAAGAAAAGCATAAAATGAAAGAACACTGTAAACTTCGACCGGATGAATATCCAATAAGCGGGCAATTTCCTGCTGTGCGTATTCAGAAATATGCCTGTGCTTAGCCTGAATAACATGGAGAATTGACAATAAAGCTGATCTTCTTTTACCAAACTTTTTTATTGATTGTTCAATTTCTTCAGTTAAGGCATTTTTTTCTTCGACTAACATATTATTTATTCCCCTCCTTTTCTCTCTTCAGCAACTTTTCAACTTTTTCAATAAGTTCATCCGGAGAAATCGGTTTCTCAACATATTCATCAACCGGAACAAGATCGCTTTTTCCAAAATCCATCCCAGTGGTTTTGGAAATTGAAGTATACATTATAATTGGTGTTTTGATCTTTTCTTTACGAAATTTTTGAGCAAGAAAAAATCCGTCATCCGGTTCATTCATCATTACATCAAGAATGATAAGATCCGGAGATTGATCCTTAACGATTTTAAATCCGTCGTCTGGATTTGATGCAGTGATAGTCTCATATCCTTTTGCATTAAGCACTAAAGTACTTGCATCAAGAATATCGGGATCATCATCTATGATAGCTATTTTTGCCATAATGAGCGCCTTTTGTTAGTGAGTGATAATTGTTTAATTAAAGTTTTAATTTTCATACCGGTAAATAAATATTAAAGCAAGTTCCTTTACCATATTCAGATTCAATATCAATCCTGCCCGCATAAGAGTCAACAATTCTTTTTACAATTGATAACCCCAAACCTGTTCCGCTGATATTTTTTGTTAGATCATTTTTTGCTCTGAAAAATTCCTGAAATAGCTTTTGTAGTTCTTCGGGTTTCATTCCAATCCCGCTATCCTTAATAGAAGTTAGAATATATTTATCTGCTGATTGTATTTTGATATCGATAACACCATTTTCTTTATTATACTTGATTGCATTGCTTATCAAATTTGTGAATAACCTTGTTATCTCATCGTTATCAGCTTTAATTGGTTCAAGGTTGTCTGAGGTTTGAAAATTCAGACTCAGGTTCTTCTTTTTAATTTCCAACTGAAATAGTTCAATGATCGAAGTAACAATTTCAGAGACATTAAGATTTTTTATTTCTCTTTGAACAGTTTTCATTTCCATTCTTGAAATATCAAGAAGATCGTTCACCATCTTCAGCAATCCATCTAGCCTAATCTGCGAACGATTGATGTAATTAGTTTTTTGTTCCTGCGATAAAAAAATAGATGAATCTGAAAATAATCTTAGATAGCCGTAAACTGCTGCAATCGGAGCTTTAAGCTCATGCGAAACCATTGAAACGAATTGTGATTTTAAGTGCTCAAGCTTTTTCGCTTCGGTAATATTTTTCATCACAACAACAACACCTGCAAGAGTTCCATCCGGATGCGGAACAGCCGATGATGTTGCTTCAATAAATAATCCCCCATCCGGTTTTAATTCGATTTGTGCTGAGTAAGATTTTTTCTCATAAATATTTTTAGACAATAATTTATTAACAAGTTCAGCAATCTTAGGATGAAGTTTATCGATTAAGTATTCTTCAATATCAATCTTAGGAAGCTGAAGAAAAATAAGTGCGCTCGGGTTATAAAGAACTGCTTGGCCATGCTTATTTATTACGAGTATGCCATCGCTTATAGAATTTATTATAGTGTTAAGTCTTGTCTTCTCAAAAGCAACTTCCAGAAGACTCTCCTCTCTTTCTTTTTTCCACTTTTCAGCTTCGAGTAAAAGTAATCTTCTGTCATACCCTTGCTTTAAATTGCCGAGTAATTCTTCCGGGGTGAATGGTTTAGGAATATAATTGAATGCTCCCATTTTTGCGGATTCAGTGGCAGTATCAAATCCTGGATAAGCGGTTGCGATAAAACATACAGTGTTTGGATGAACATTTCGAATTTGTTTTAATACTTGCAGTCCATCAATATCAGGCATTTTAAGATCAATGATTGCAAGATCATAATCCAACGATGTTCCAAAGGCAATTCCTTCAGTGCCGTTTTGCGCAGCATCTACTTCGTAACCTTCTAATTCAAGGAGGCGTTTTGTTCCCACACGAAGTCCTTTTTCGTCATCAACAACAAGAACTTTCGGTTTTGGGTAATTATCCATTTTTCAGATTTCTAAACGAAAATAATCGTTTAAGATTAAGTTAAAAAATACATTACGCTAATTTTGCGGCGTAATATCCTTCTATTTTTTGCACAAGATCATCTATAACTACGGGCTTATTAATTATCTCATCACATTTTATCCATTCTTTTTCTTCAGCTGTTGAAGCACTAAACTTGAAACCGGTGACGTATGTGGCTGAAGTTAAAACGAAAACAGGAATGGTTTTTCCATAGCTATCTTTCTTTATTCTATAACTAAGAATAAACCCGGCATCATGCTCTTCCATTATTAAATCTATTACTGCGGCATAAAATTTTTCTGTTTTAAAGACTTCCCACCCTTTTTTGCTGTTATCGGCTGTAATCACCCCATATCCGCGTGATTCAAGTAAAATTTTATTTTGTTCAAGCAAATCGAGATCATCATCAACTAATAATATTTTTTTCTTCATGTCAGATTCTGACATATCAATCACTCCTTTAATTCAAACTAATATTTTGAATACCTAATTTTTTAGGCAGTTTTAACTTGAAGGTGGTGCCTTTACCAATTTCGCTTTTAAAAGCAATATCTCCACGATGCATTTTCACTATTCCGTAAGAAATCGCGAGACCCAGACCGGTTCCTTTACCTATTTTTTTTGTTGTAAAGAATGGTGTGAATATCTTACCATAATTTTCTTGTGGAATTCCATAACCATAGTCGCTAATCTCAACAACAATATTTTCATTTTCATTGAAGAGTTTAATTGAGATTGTTTTATTTCTAACCTCGGTCATAGCTTCGCAAGCATTATTAATTAGGTTTAAAAGGACTTGCTTAATTTGATCTTCATCGGCTTCGATTTGATTTCCCTTGCCATCAGTTTCAATTTTTATAGTCACATCAGCATAGTCAGTGTTCTTTCGAACAATTTTAACAACAGAATTTAATAGTTTAGAAAAATTAACCGTGCTCAAGTTCAGCTTACCCTGTCTTGCAAAGTTTAGAAGGTTTGAGACAATGTTTTTACATCTTTTCGCTTCTTCAATAATTAATTCCAAATCCTCTTTGCTCTGCTCGTCAGCAGTTGCTTTTTCAATTGTATTTTTTAGCATAGAAGAATAAATAAGGATTGACCCAAGAGGATTATTGATTTCATGTGCAACACCTGCCGCAAGCTGACCGATTGATGCAAGTTTTTCTGCAATTTTTAATTGTTCCTGGGTGTCATTCAATTCATTATATGCCTTGCCAAGTTTATCAATCAAGTAAGGCAGGCACATTTCTTTTTCAGCAAGCTCTTTTGCTATTGCCACAGCATATTCGCGACAGGTGCTGTATCCGCATGATCCGCAATTCAATTCATCCTTTATGCTGAATTTTTCAGTTTCAGCTAAAATCTCTTTTATTTTTTCTTCGGATGGATAAGGCCTTCTTTGATTCTTTTCGGTGAACTCTCTCGAAAAATCTAAGTTCCTGCTGTTATAAATATTGCTTTTCCAAAGCTGCTTATCTGTGCTGTGAATTTTCTTATCAATGTAGTTGATTACTTTTTCACGTCGTGAGTAATAATTCAAATCAGAATCTATTGCCGGCCCGCTGATGCAGCCCTCACAGAAAAGGATATCAACAAACTTCGCATTGATTTTGTTATCGGAAATTTCATCAATTATTTCTAAAACTTTTTTCTTTCCTTCCACAACAATAATTTCTTTTTCAAGAATATCGTCGGATACATTTGCAGTTTTAAGCAATCCACCGGCAAGCGCAAATGATTTTCCCATGTATGCATGAGGAGGATCAAAATCGCTTTCTTCTAGCTTATCAAAATTTATACTGTACTTATGAAATATTTCTTTCAGCTCAGTAAAAGTTAATACTGCATCAATTACTCCGTCAACCTCTTCACTCCTATATTCGCTTTTCTTAGCAACACAAGGTCCGACAAATACAATAGGAGTTTCTTTTCCCAAATTTGCTTTTAGATATCTTCCAACTGCGATCATTGGGGAAACAATTTTTGCAAGATTTGGAACCAATTCAGTGTGATACTTTTCAATGTAGTTTATAACCGCAGGACAAGAAGAACTAATTATGGTCTTTTTACTTTCACTGGTAATCGCATCTGCATAGTAACTGCTTATCAAATCGGCTCCGAAAGCAGTTTCAACTACTTGTGTGAATCCAATCTTTCTTAAAGCGGATGGCAGTTTACTATAATTTTCCGGAAATGATGCTGCAAAAGATGGAGCAACTATAGCAACAGCATTTCTTGTTGGGAGAATTTCCTTGGTTACTGTATCAATGGCGCTCTCGATCATCTTTGCATCCTGCGAACATACTGTTACACAGTGTCCACAAGCAATACATCTCTCCGAAATAACACGTGCTTGACCATTAATTACCTTAATCGCCTTAGCAGGACATTCCCTAACGCATGAATAGCATCTTTTACATCTATCGAGGATTGTGCTTACGATTCCGTTGTTCATATTCATATTCTGATTAACCCACGATTAAAATCGTGGGCTGCTCGTAAATTTCAATTATTTATTATTTCTTTTCGGTTGAAATATTCTGTATGCAAAATTTCGTGTGCCTTATGGCTATTCGGTTCACCTAAAAATTCTTTATACAAAATCTTTACAGATTCATTTTCATGTGATCTACGTTTCTTCATCTCAGTATCTATCTGATAGAGGGCTTTCATCCTTTTCACTACCTTTTCAGGTTTTTGATGGATCGGCTGACCGCCGCCATTTATACAGCCGCCAGGGCAAGCCATCACTTCTATAAAATGATATTTTGATTTTCCCGCGATGATATCATCAATAACTGGTTGAACATTACCAATTCCGTTTACCACAGCAATATTCAATTGCAATCCGTTAACATCAATCGAAGCTTCTTTTACTCCTGCACTTCCACGTACACTTTCAAATTCAAGATTATCTAATTCTTTTCCGCTTAATTTAAAGTAAGCAGTTCTTAAAGCAGCTTCCATAACTCCGCCGCTTGTTCCAAAGATTGCTGCTGCACCGGTTGATTCACCTAAAGGATTATCAAATTGGTCCTGAGGTAAATCTTCAAAATCAATTCCGGCTATCTTAAAAAATCTAACAAGTTCGCGGGTTGTAAGCACTGCATCAACATCAGGCATGGTTTCTTCTGCTAGTTCTGTACGGTTAGATTCATACTTTTTCACTGTGCACGGCATAATTGAAACGACAAAAATATCTTTAGGATCAATTCCCATTTTCTTAGCATAGTAAGTTTTAAGAACAGCACCTTCCATTTCATGTGGAGATTTACATGAAGAAACATGCTCAAGTATTTCAGGACTGTTTTGTTCAGCAAATTTAACCCAGCCGGGACAGCAGCTAGTGAACATCGGAAGCGGTTTATTGTTTTGAACCCGGTTAATCAACTCAGTAGCTTCTTCCATAATTGTAAGATCAGCTGCAAAATTGGTATCAAAAACTTTTTTGAAACCGAGTCTTCTTAATCCCGTAACTAATTGTCCGGTCACATCCGTACCTAAAGGCATGTTGTACTCTTCGCCTAAACTTGCGCGAACTGCCGGAGCAATTTGAACAATAGTAAATTTGTTTTTATTTGTAAGTGCATTCGAAACTTCCTTGAGTGTACTCCTTTCTCTTAAAGCGGCAGTTGGGCAAACAAGTATACACTGCCCGCAAAGAATACAATCACTGATGTTCAAACCCTTATTATAAGGAGTTGTTACAATGCTTGTAAAACCCCGGTTAGTAAAATCAATTGCCCCGATGTTCTGAACTTCGAAGCAAACACGAACACATCTCCCGCAAAGTATACATTTAGCAGGATCTCTTTCCATTGATGCACTAGAAATATCTATTGCATGAGATTTAGTTTCACCTGCAAATCTGTGTTCTCGGATGCCATATTGCTCAGCCAAATCTTGCAATTCGCAATTTTTATTTCGAACACATATCAAACAATCTTGGGGATGATTCTCGACAAGAAGTTCAACGATTGTTTTTCTTGCCCTTCTTACTCTCGGTGAATTTGTTTCAACTTTCATTCCATCAAAAACTGGATAAGCACACGAAGGTGTTAATCCTCTCTGTCCCTCAACTTCCACTGAACATATTCTGCAAGCACCAGTTGGCGCTAAATTTTTTAAATGACATAAAGTTGGAATGTGAATACCAACCGACTTTGCAGCATCAAGAATTGTCATTCCATCTTCTGCATTTACTTTTATATTATTTATCGTTAACTGAACCATCATTTCTCCATTTCACTTTTTTTAGTTCACCTCAATTGCATTAAATCTACAGGATTCGAAACACATTCCGCATCGTATGCATTTATCATCAATGATGTAATGAGCGTGTCCTTTCTCACCTGCAATTGCATCAACCGAACATTTTTTAACACATACTCCGCATCCAGTACAAATGCTGTTATCAATAGTAAACGTTAATAGCTCTTTACAAACGCCAGCCGAACATTTTCTTTCATACAAATGCTCTTCGTATTCATCCCTAAAATATTTCAAACCTGATAAAACAGGATTTGGTGCTGATTGACCAAGTCCGCAAAGTGAAGTGTCTTGAATAACACTCGCCAATCTCTGCAAATGAACAATCCCTTTAAATCTTTGCAGCTGATCTAATTTATTCTGTGTGTTTTTGTAGCTGTGAGGAATTCGTTCGATTATCTCAAGCATTCTTTTAGTTCCTTCTCTGCAAGGGACACACTTGCCGCAAGATTCATTTTGAATAAATGTTAAGAAGAATTTTGCAACATCAACCATACAAGTATCTTCATCCATAACTACGAAACCGCCAGAACCCATCATAGCACCAACTTCTTTCAGTGATTCATAATCAACGCGGGTCTTGATAACACTTTCAGGCAAACATCCTCCCGATGGTCCGCCAATTTGCACAGCTTTGAAATGTTTATGATTGGGGATTCCCCCACCAACATCGAATACAATATCTTCCAAGGTCATTCCCATCGGAACTTCAACTAACCCAGTGTTGCTGATTTTTCCGCTGAGCGCAAAAACTTTTGTGCCTTTACTTTTTTCAGTTCCTATTGATGAAAACCATTCTGCACCGCGATTAATTATTGAGGTGATGTTGGCAAGAGTTTCAACATTATTAATGACGGTGGGTTTACCGAATAATCCGGAAACACTTGGAAATGGTGGACGAGGTTTCGGCATTCCTCTTCTACCTTCAATTGATCCGATGAGTGCTGTTTCTTCACCACAAACAAAGGCGCCCGCACCTTTTTTAATCTTAAGATCAAAATCGAATCCGCTATTGAGAATATTTTTCCCCATCAAGCCGTATGCTTTGCATTGCTCAATTGTAGTTTCTAATCTTCTAATCGCCAATGGATATTCTGCGCGGCAGTAGATGTATCCTTTGCTTGCACCAATTGCAAAAGCTGCAACCAGCATTCCTTCAACAACTTTGAAAGGATCGCTTTCCAAAACTGATCTATCCATAAAAGCACCGGGATCACCTTCATCGGCATTGCATATTAAATATTTTTGATCTGCTTTTTGATTAAGCGCCAATTCCCATTTTTTGCCTGTTGGAAATCCTGCTCCGCCTCTTCCTCGTAAACCGCTCGCAAGAATTTCTTTTACAACTTCAGCCGGTTTCATTAACCTCAATACTTTATCAAGTGATTTGAAGCCGCCATTAGCAATATATGAATCTATGGAAAGCGGACTAATGATACCGCAATTTTCCAAAACGATTTTAAGCTGTTTCTTAAAGAAAGGATTGTTATGAATTGAAAGAATCTCAGTATTTGCTTTGTTGTGAGTCCCAAGAAGTTTCTCTGTAAAGATTTGTTTATCAACCAAAGTTTTCTGGATGAATCTAGAAACTATCTTTGGAGTAATTTCACAGTATGAAATTCTTTCTTCCCCGGGATGTTTGATGTCAACAATAACTTCCTTAGAACAATAACCAATACATCCGGTCGGTTCAATTTGAGCTTTAATGTTCAGCTTATTAAGCTCGGCACGAATTGCTTCTTCAACTTTTGCAGCGCCGGACGCAAGCCCGCATGTTCCCATTCCAATAAAAATTATCGGAATATCGTGCAATTCATATCTTAATCTTTTATTAAGGTCTAAGTATTTGTGACGACATTCATCATTCTTGTGACAAAGTGGACCTTCGATGCAGCATCTTACAAACATATCGCAAGGTTTTTCCGGGCTGTGCCAGCATTCATTACAGCATTTATCCATAAAACTATTCATGATACTGACTCCCCAGCTTTAACTTCAGTCTGGGTTTTTTGTGAAGTTGAACTGTACGCCTTAAGTATTTTCGGAATATCCTTTACTGCTAATCTTCCATAAAACTCATCATTTACTGTTATGAGAGGTGCAATACTGCAGGCTCCAATACATGCAACTGTTTCAAGTGTAAAGTTTTTATCGCGGGTTGTTTCACCAGCTTTTATTCCTAAAGCAGTCTCAAGAGCAAATAATAAGTTTGATGAATTCTTAACATGACAAGCTGTTCCTCTGCAAACTCTAATTACATTTTTTCCAATTGGGGTTAATCTAAATTGATTGTAAAAAGTAGCAACGCCAAAAACTCTGCTTAATGGTATTCTTAAAAATTCAGCAATGTCTCTTAAAGCAGGTTCGGGTAAATAACTGTAGGTTGATTGAACATCTTGAAGCAAAGGAATTAGTGAACTTTTATCATTTGGCGTATAATTTTTAAAAATATCGTTGTGCATTCTATCCTCAATATATTTCGCCTAACTCATCACATATCCAATGCCACAGATAGTCAGTAAAAAGATAGTTTTAAGTTAAAATTTAATCGATTTTTGACAGAAAAGAGCATTTTTTCTTACTTTTGAAAAATTCTCTTTATCAAAACAGAAAAGATAGTGTGGCAATATTTGTTATTATTAAGTGTGTAACTGGACTTTATTTGAAATGTGTTCACTTTTGTACTGAAGGGCTTCCGATTGATTCTAGAGGAAGGAGCCTGGTTATGCGCGTTTTCAAAGCATCAATTCCCACATTTTCTTTACTGGAAACTTCAAAGTGAACTATATTAAAAGCTCTTAATCCGTTAATAAGTTCGGAGTTAATTCCAAACTCGATTTTATTTACCGCAGCAAGGAAAGGGATTGCGGAATTTTTAAGTTGGTGAAAAATATTTTTTTCTTCTTGAATTAATTTATCGCGTGCGTCTAGTACTACAACTACCAAATCAGCGGAGGATAATGAATGGATAATCTTATCTATCTGCTTTTGCCCATCTTCACTAACATAATCAATATCAAAAGTATCAACAAGGATCACAGCACCATACGGCGGCAGTTCCATTGCTATTTCCAATTTTTTCCCTCTGATTCCTGCGGCTTCATCAACAGTACAGACTTCTTTTCCTACGAAAGTATTTATTAGCGAAGACTTGCCAACCTTTCTTTTACCAACGAAAACAATGTGTTTTTTTTCAGCCTTATTTGATGAACTCAATTTATTTCCCCAATTTCCAGCATCTTTTATGGTTAGTTAGGATTCGATTAAAATTAATTTGACAGAAAATTGCTTTAGGCCTATCCTTAATAAGCATAAGCCTTAAGCATAAAGACAAAAAACGTTCCATCAATCGTTTATAGCTTAAAAACCCAGAATGATGTGAATTACTACAATCTAAAAGCAATTTATAAATAGAGGATTGTGCGGGTTTCAAATCTTATAAAGAAGATTCTCTTTTTTAAGAAATGGATTGAATTTTTAACCGAATTGTAATCTCAAAGGAATGCCAAATCTGATCGGAAAATGCGTGATTGGATGAATCATTGAATGAATTGGACGCGAATAAACCGGCCGGAACAAATTGAAAACGCGGACATAAAGCCCGCGTCTACTCTCATTTTGAACTTGTATCAAAATCCAGACTTTTTTGCCAGTTCTAAAATAGATCCCGAAATGAATTTGGGATGACTTACACAATGTTACTTCTTTTTCAGTACGCAACCTGTGGAAGGATTGAGCGTAATTTTTTTCTTTGCTTTGCCAAGTGATTTAATTCCGGCAGAATTTTCATTTACCAAAATATCCCACTCACCTGAAGGTAAAATAAAATCTTCTTGCATTGTTGGATTTGCATTGAAAAGTACAACAAATAAATCTTCTTTATACTTTAAACCATAGCCGATAGCAAAAGGATTATCCTTAATAACATAGAATGCTACATTTTCATATTCCGCTCTACGAAACGCCTCGTATTCATTCCTCAACTCAATCAAACCTTTGTAATAATCCAACAAATCTTTATTCAACTTTGCATGACTGTAATTGATGTAATTCGTCTCGTCATCTTTTTCGTAGCTGTTATGATCAATCATTCCGGAATGTTTGTCTAATGAATTCGGATCGTAAAGAATTACTTTGCTTCTTGCAAATTCCTGTCCAGAGTGAATCATTGTCATTCCTTGTGAAGTGAACAAGAACAATGCCCCCAGCTTATTCAGCTTTAGTTGAAGTGGCGTCAGCTTTGCGTTTTTATCAATATCAGTAATTATTTTTTCGGGATCAACTTCCCGGGTTCCAATCCGAATGAAATCGCCAAATGTAAGTCCGTCATGACTTTCAAGATAATTCACTGAGTGTTCTTTCTTTTGAAATAATCCGTTCGTATCTCGGATCAAAGTCCCGTTCACGTAGCTTTTAATTCTATCGGGATTGTTGTTTCCATACCATTTGCCAAATATCCATCCATGCCCGTCACGCGGATTTTCACCTTTAATTCCGTTTCTTATTTGATCATTCCAGCTACCCCAGCCTCTAAGCGAAAACCCCATTGGATCATAGCCGCCGCCCCAGGGCTCACAAACAAATACAACATTGGGATTTATTTTCTGTGCTTCGCGAATTATTTCTTCTATTGTTTCCCAATCAATAAGTTTTCCAAGATCAAAACGAAATCCATCAATGTGATATTCTTTCATCCAATAAAGAATGCTTTCTATAATCATTCTTCGCATCATTAGGCGTTCAGTTTTCAAATCGTTACCGCACCCGCTTTGAGCAAGATAATTGCCATTTTCATCTAACCGGAAATAATATTCTTTATCAATTTCTTTTAAGTTTCCAATTTCGTACTCGGAAAGATGATTATAGACAACATCCATTATCACTCCGATTCCTTCCTCATGAAATGATTTTACCATATCCTTAAATTCATTTATTTGTTTGCCTGAAGCGCCTTCCCAACTTTTCTTTTCGAGTTTACCATCACTGTAGTAACCATCAGGAGCAAAGAATGCAGCCGTCATGTATCCCCAATGATTTCTTTCATAAGGATTCCAATGATTATATTTTCCGTTCAAAGAATCTTTATAAGGAATTTCTATGTTTGCAAATTCTTGTGCCGGTAAAAGTTCAACAGTATTCACACCAAGGGATTTTATGTAGCTTATTCCGCCCGTAATCTTTTTTTCAGTTAAACCTTTGTAAGTACCAGGAAATTTTGCACCGGAAGAAGGATGCGCAGTAATATCGCGGATATGCATTTCATAAATAATTAAATCACGCCAGTCACGTTTAATCCATTCATCGCCCTGCCAGTTATAATCATTTTCTTTAACAACAATACTTTTTCGCGGACTGTAATATGTGTTAAAAGTTGCAGCTGCTTTTGCATAAGGATCAACACAAAGAAAATCATTACTCTTTCCATCTGCATGTTTTATTTTGAACCCATAAAATGTTCCATATAATTCCCCATCCAAACTTGTTTCCCAAACTCCATCATTATCCCGTATCATTTCATATTGCTGCCCTGAATCATCCTCGACCTTTGTGAAAGTAACAAGCAAAACTTTTTCTGCAGAAGGTGTAAAAAGACGGAAAATGGTTCTTCCGTTTTCAACGAATGAGCCGAGTTTCTTACTTGAGTAATACTTGTCAAGATCCTTTAGTTTTTTGAAATATTCCTTTTGCTCTGTAGTTAGTTTTGAATGACGAGTATCAGCAGTAAACAATTTTGAATCCTCTAGATTATTAGCAGAATGATTTACCAAGTTTAGTACCAAAAATAATATTATCATTTTCATAGTTATTAACGGTTATTTGTTATGAAAATTAACACTTTACATCAAAGTTTGAAAATAAATTGTAGTAAAATTAGGCGGGATTGGAAATAATTTTCCCGTCCTGAACCGGAGTTACACAAATAAGCGGTTTCTCCGGCAGATCAAAATTGGAGAATATCTCTTCGAACAATTCGAACTGTCTTCCTCTCTTTTCGAGCTTTGCAAATTTATTGTACGACATAAACCTACCCTCCTTGTCAGTCGGTGCATCAAAATGATATGCACGCGAAAAATCTTCTGCAGCGTGATTCTTTAGAAAGCTTATCTTGGAATCATCGCCGCCTTCCATTCTGTAACTTAGTGCCCGAAATTCCACAACCATTCCATTGTTGATGATCAAATAAATATTTAAGATAATTTCATTCATACTGGTTTCTGCTTGTTGGATAACGCAAAATATACTAGAACAAGGCAGTACAAAAATGCAAACTTGCATAATAAACTTTCGATTGAATCTCTTAAATCAACGAATCCTAAAAACAATATTAAAAAAGCAAGTCCAACGGGAATAATTAAACTGAGATGCGCAAAAAATAAGTACTTGAGCGAGATTGGAAATTTCCGTTTGTCGGTTTTATACATATTTTTTACTATTAATATAAATGCAATTAATAGTGGTGAATAATAAAAGAATCCATAAAGATCGCCCAATGGATAATTATATGCAGCATAAAGCACGGTACATTTTACAACCTCGAACTCACTTATGATAATTGAATAATAAATTACAAATGCAATCGCCGGTAAAAAGATCAGTCGATTAATTTTGCTTTTAATTCCGAACAATGAAAGGATAAAAAATAAATTCAATGGCGGGAGAAAAGTTATATCAACAAAAGCAAGATAAGCCATGAATGAAGTTGAGAAGCCTATCCCGCAAATTACAAATTCAATTGATTGATAAACCAAAAGGAGTAGTACGAGATAAATAACGAGTAAATTTAATCTATTCTTTTCTGCAAAGATTAAAAGATTAATAAGAAAAATTAACTCAAGACAAGCAATCAGCAGCGATACTATTCCGTTCCAGTCATTCATATTTTCAGCAGATTTTTTGTGACAAGACTTTGCGTCTCTGCGGTGAATTTTTAACTGCTAAAACGCAAAGATGCTAAGCAATTACTAAATTTTTGGGCCAATCATCTTCTCAGGTCTTACAACTTCATCAAACTTTTCTGAAGTCAAAAGTCCCAGTTCAATTGCCACTTCTTTAAGAGTTTTATTTTCCTTGTGAGCTTTTTTCGCAACCTTTGCTGCATTATCATAACCGATAACCGGGTTAAGTGACGTAACAAGCATTAACGAATTTTCAAGATGTTTTTTAATGTTTGCTTCGTTAGCTTCAATTCCGACTACACAATTATCGGTAAAACTCTCACAAGCATCTGCAATTAATTTTATTGATTGCAAAACATTAAATGCTATTACCGGCATGAAAACATTTAGCTCGAAGTTTCCGTTTGCTCCTGCAAAATTTACGGTGACATCATTCCCAAAAACTTGAGCACAAACCATTGTCATTGCCTCGGATTGGGTTGGATTTACTTTTCCTGGCATTATTGAGCTTCCGGGTTCATTTTCAGGTAAGCTAATCTCGCCAATTCCGCATCTTGGTCCAGAACCAAGCCACCGAATATCATTTGATATTTTTATCAATGAAGCAGCAAGCGTCTTTAGAATCCCGTGCATTTCAACAAGCGCATCTTTTCCGGCCATTGCTTCAAATTTATTCTCGGCTGTTTTAAAGGGTTTCTCAGTTAATTCAGAAATTTTTACAGCAACTTTTACAGCATATTGAGGATGTGTGTTAAGCCCAGTTCCAACCGCAGTTCCGCCAAGAGGAATTTCGTAAAGCCGTTTTAAGCTGTCGTTGACTCTATCCAATCCCCGAGTTAATTGATGAGCATAGCCGGAAAATTCTTGTCCGAGTGTAAGCGGAGTTGCATCCATTAAATGAGTTCTGCCAATCTTAATTATGTCTCTGAATGCTTTTGCTTTTTCATCAAGCGCATCACGGAGTTTTGTTACCATTGGAATTAATCTTCTATGAATTTCCTCAACTGCCGCAACATGAATTGATGTTGGAAAAGCATCGTTTGTTGATTGTGCTTTGTTCACATCATCATTCGGATGAATTGGTTTTTTGCTTCCCATTGCTCCACCTGAAATCTCAATTGCACGATTAGAGATTACCTCGTTTACATTCATGTTGGTTTGAGTGCCGCTTCCGGTCTGCCATACAACCAATGGAAAATGATCATTTAGCTTTCCTTCAATCACTTCTTCTGCGGCTTGTAAAATCAAATCGCATTTTTCTTTAGTAAGTGTTCCAAGTCCAAGATTTGTTAAAGCCGCAGCTTTTTTTACAATAGCCAAGGCACGAATTAACTCGGCAGGGAATCTTTCTCCTCCAATTTTAAAGTTCATTAAAGATCTTGCAGTTTGAGCACCGTAGTATTTATCAGAGGGAACTTTAATAGAACCCATGCTGTCCGATTCCATTCTAAAATCCATTGTTGATTCTCCCTATTTATTAGTTAATATTTTGTTTGTTTACTTGTGATAAGAAATTATGATGCTAAATTTACTACATTTTAAAGAAAGATTAAGTTAAAGAGTAGGACTTCTAATATTTCTTACCAACGATAATGACCAAAAATTCCAACTGCTTAATTTAAATCTTAATCTTACACTTACTCTTTTTCTTTAACTTATTCTCCATTTTACTCAGCGAGCATTTTAAAAAGCAAGTGCGCTGTGATTTGAAATTTTTCTGACTTGAATTAAAAACTATTTAAGAATAAGTTTTAATCAGGAATATTTAATTTACCAATAAAGCGAGATTGAATTGGAATTTCCCCTCCTAGATAAAAGCAATTACCTAAAAGGATTACTAATTATTGCCCGGAAGGACAATCAATTAGCTGAATCTGAAAAAGATATCTTAAAAAGTACTTCTGAAAAGCTTGGATTTGCCTCAGATTTTTATGAAGAAACGATAAAAAATTTATTGCATAACAAACACATTGCAGAAGAACCAATTATATTCTCAGATAAAGAAATTGCATCATCATTTATTTCAGATGGTTTAAAATTAGCTTTTTCTGATATGAAGATTCATGCCGCTGAAATTGAATGGCTTAAAGAAACCGCGTTAAAAAATTCTATTGAACTAACTTGGTTCGAAAAGGAACAGCAAAAAATTAATCAGGAGACTAATCAATCAATTCAATCTGATCTCAAGCTTTATTCTATCATTTAGAAGAGCAGAGAATTTCTCCCCCTTTTAATACATCAACAATCTTTTGGTTGTTGTTTATTCACCTTATCTCTAATTTTGATTATTAAAAATTTTTTTTCTAATCAATCATTTCAGAGGAATTTATCATGCCAAAAATGAAAGCACTTGTAAAAAAATATGCCAAACCCG
This sequence comes from Ignavibacteriaceae bacterium, assembly GCA_041739035.1. Lineage (GTDB taxonomy): Bacteria > Bacteroidota > Ignavibacteria > Ignavibacteriales > Ignavibacteriaceae > XYD12-FULL-36-8. The sequence continues at coordinate 20,918 of JBGSOQ010000163.1, forward strand.
GAATTTGGATGGATGAAGTTGACAAACCCGAATATGGACCGAATGAAGTATTAATTAAAATTGAAAAAACATCTATATGCGGAACTGACATTCATATTTATAATTGGGATGATTGGGCACAAAAAACAATTCCGGTTCCAATGGTAGTCGGTCATGAATATGTTGGAACAGTTGAAGCATTCGGCAGTAATGTTCACGATGTTCAAGTTGGCGAATTGGTAAGCGGTGAAGGTCATTTGGTTTGCGGACAATGCCGTCATTGCCGCGCTGGAAGAGGACATCTTTGCCCAAACACAAAAGGAGTTGGTGTTAACCGTCCTGGCTGCTTTGCTGAATACTTAGTCATTCCCGTTACAAACATTTGGCATTGCGATCCCAAAATTTCCAAAGATGTTCTTTCAATTTATGATCCTTTTGGAAATGCCACTCATACTGCTCTCAGCTTTGAGTTATTAGGTGAAGATGTACTCATAACTGGAGCTGGTCCAATAGGAATTATGGCAGCAGCAATTGCTAAACATGCTGGCGCAAGAAATATCGTTATTACAGATATGAATCCATATCGTTTAGAACTTGCAAAAAAAATGGGTTTTACTCGTGCAGTTGATGTTACCAAAGAAAAACTCCCAAATATTGTTCAAGAACTAGGAATGAAAGGCGGATTTGATGTTGGTTTGGAAATGTCCGGAAACATCAAAGCATTAAACGATATGATCGAAGTGATGTATCACGGTGGTAACATTGCTCTTCTTGGTCTTCTTCCTGAAAATGCGGGAGTGAATTGGAATAAAATTATTTTTAACGGATTAACTATCCGTGGTATTTATGGAAGAAAGATGTTTGAAACCTGGTACAAAATGCAGGCGATGGTACAAAGCGGATTAGACATCACCCCTGTTATAACTCATAGATTTAAAATCGATGACTATCTTGAAGGATTTGAATTGATGAAATCCGGCAGCACCGGCAAAGTAATTCTGGATTGGAAGTGATTTAATAACATTGATAATAAAAAATAGGAATACAGATGAACACAGAAATTGGAAAACACTACATTGAAACTCTCTCACAAATTGAAAATGATGGATTACTAAAGAAAGAAAGAATAATTACAAGCCCTCAAAGTGCGAACATCGAAGTTGAGGGCGGTAAAAAAGTTCTAAACATGTGCGCCAATAATTATCTTGGATTAGCAAATGATACGCGGATTATTGAAGCCGCTAAGAATAGTTATGATAAATATGGCTACGGATTATCTTCCGTGAGATTCATTTGTGGAACCCAAGAAATTCATAAAGAACTTGAATCACAAATATCTGAGTTTCTCGGAACCGAAGACACAATTCTATATTCCTCCTGCTTCGATGCCAACGGCGGTTTGTTTGAAACAATTCTTGGTGAAGAAGATGCGGTAATCAGCGATGAGCTAAATCATGCAAGCATCATCGATGGAATTAGATTATGCAAAGCTCAACGTTTTCGCTATAAAAATAATGATATGAATGATCTTGAAGAAAAACTTAAGCAAGCATCAAAATCAAGGTTTAAATTGATTGCAACTGACGGAGTATTTTCAATGGACGGTTATATCGCAAATCTAAAATCCGTTTGCGCTCTAACAGAAAAATATAACGCAATGGTTATGGTGGATGATTCTCATGCGGTAGGTTTTATGGGAAAACATGGCAAAGGCACGCATGAACACAATGATGTAATGGGAAAAGTCGATATAATTACAGGAACTTTAGGTAAGGCGCTTGGTGGTGCGAGCGGTGGATACACCAGCGGAAGAAAAGAAATTATTAATTTACTCCGCCAAAGATCACGTCCTTATCTTTTTTCAAATACTGTTGCACCAAGCATTGTTTCTGCTTCACTAAAAGTATTGGAAATTCTCGAATCCTCAACACAGTTAAGAGATAAATTGGAGGGAAACACAAGTTACTTCCGAGAGAACATCAAAAAAACAGGATTAATAATTAAAGACGGAATTCATCCTATTGTTCCGATAATGCTAGGTGATGCCGCTCTATCTCAAAAATTTGCAAACAGAATGCTTGAAAAAGGCGTTTACGTAATTGGTTTCTTTTATCCCGTTGTTCCCAAAGGAACAGCAAGAATTAGGGTTCAAATATCAGCGGCACACAGTCACAATGATTTAGATTTCGCAATTAACTGTTTTAAAGAAGTTAAGGAAGAGTTTGGCATTTAATATGAGTGTATTCGATTTAGTTAATGATACAAAAATATCAAGGCTTATTGAAAGGAAAAAATTGACCAAGTCCAAAATTAAAGCTGCTGTAATCGATCTTTACAACAACGAGGAAAATCTTGGAATTGGAGCAATTCAAGAAATACTAACCGATTTTGAAAATAAAATTCCAGGTAAAACGGTTTCTTATCAAACCTTTGAAACTCGCTATAAATCGGAAATTCCCGATCTTTCATTTGATATTTTCATTTCTTCCGGCGGGCCCGGAAGTCCTTTCGATGGAGAAGGAAAAGTTTGGGAAAAGAAGTACTTTAATTTACTGGAACAAATCTGGAATCATAATCAGACAAGTGAAAAGAAAAAGTTCCTTTTCTTCATCTGTCATTCTTTTCAAATGATGGCAAGATTTTTTGAGCTTGGTGAAGTTACAAAGCGAAACTCGCGTTCATTTGGAATTTTTCCTGTTCATAAAACAGAAGAAGGAATGATAGATCCGATCTTAAAAGATTTACCCGAACCATTTTTCGCAGCAGATTTCAGATGGTGGCAGTTAATTCAACCAAACAAAAAAGTGTTTAATGAACTCGGTGCCAAAATTCTTGCGCTCGAAAAAATCCGTCCTCATGTTGAATTCGAAAGAGCGATAATGGCGATCAGAATTTCTCCTGAAATTGTCGGCGTGCAATTTCATCCTGAAGCTCATCCCGAGGGAATGCGTTATCATTACCAAAAAGAAAAGATAAAACAAAAGGTAATTGAAGATCACGGTGAGAGAAAGTACGAAGAGATACTCGAGAAGCTCGAAGATCCGGAAAAGGTTGAACTTACTCAAAAAACCGTTTTGCCTACTTTTATAAAATCAGCAATACAAAACCTCCGAGGTTAGCAAATCCTTTATGTCATGTGAACTCGGGGTTTTAATACTGACTATCTTACAAAAAACTCAGCGACTATTTTCTGCCAGTTTACATCGTTAAGTTTTTCTAGCTGTCCAACATACAATTGACCTTCTTCAAGATACTCACCTTCCCGTTTTTCAGATTTCATTAGATCTCTAATAAGCACTTTAAATTTTTCAATATCATCCTGGAATAACGTTACAGCAGATTTTCCAATGCTCATTCCTTTTATTTCATCATCGATTTTGTCCGTGTCCAGCGCACAAATCCAATTTTTTTCGTACGGAGTTACTTCAAGTGATGCGAGATTATCCTTAAGAAGAGTATTTATTTGTGAAACCTTACCTGTAACCGGAGAATTGAAAGTAACGCTTCGATTGCCTTGTTTAACCGTAAACAGAGGCTGCCCGGCATTAACGTTCATGCCAAGGTTCGGGAGTTCAACAGCATCAATTTTGCCAATTAGTTTTTTAGCAAAATCATCAATGCCAATTTTAGTAATACCTTCCTGATTTATACTTAACCATGTATGATTTTTGCTGATGAAAACTCCTCCGGGAATTGAAAATTCACCTTTAATAAAATCGGAAGCGGCTGGAAGATGGGAGATGTGTACTTTAGGTTTAAGCTGCTTTTGTATTTTATCCTGACGTTTGATCAATGTTTTCTTAACAAACTCAAGCAGTTCATCCTCTGTAAAAGGCTTTTGAACATAATCTATTGCGCCGTATTTCATTGTTTCCACTGCCGTTTCTACAGAAGCATAACCTGTAATAATAATTACATCAATGTCGGGACGCATATGTTTTACGGATTTTGTTACTTCAACGCCATCCATAAGCGGCATTTTAAGATCGGTAAAAACGAAATCGTAATGATGTTTTTGAATCATGCCGAGCGCCTCCTGTCCCGTTTCTACAGTATCAACGGAGTAACCATCAAGCACAAGAATCTTTCTAAAGCTTCCAAGGATAACTTCCTCATCATCGACGCAAAGAATTTTAGCTTTTGGATTTGTAACTTCAGCCCGTTTTAATGTTTTTGCCTCACTTGAAAAATCCAACTTAAGACTTTCCTGTAAAACGGTTTCGCGTTCTTTCTTTAATTTCTTTTCGGTCAAACGTTTGCTAATCATCCGGATCGTAATATCCGCAATGATGAATATTATTACAGCAAGTATGAATAATGCCATGATGTTTCTCCTAGAAAATAATTTATAAAACTTCTATTGCGCACTAATTTGCATTCTATCCGAACTGCAAGGAATTAAATTTTTAATTTCATAACCAATATCGTTAGGAATAACCCGGTAAATCCACCCATCAAAGTAAGGATCTTTTTCAATCAGGTTTGTATTTGATTTTAAATTTTGATTAACTTCGATTATTCTACCTGATACAGCTGAAAGAACTTTATGCACTTTTTCATTGCTCGATTTTATTGAAATACAACTTATTCCCTGTGAAATTTCATCTTCAGGTTCAAGAAGTTCCACTTCACTTACCGTATCAATTGTTTTAAGGAACATATCGCAAACGCCCATTAAAACCGAACCATCTCTTTCCTCACACAACCAGCTTGAATGACCAAGACGAAAATATTTAGTTGGACAATCAACAAAAAACAGTTCGTTTCTTTTTTTTTCCAATACCGCTTGTTTCTGCTTCTTCATTATTTGCTGGTATTTATTTGCGCGGTAGATCGAACTAAGCAATTCATCCACCGTAAAAGGTTTAGGAATAAAATCTATTGCGCCATGGTATAGTGAATTAACCGCATTCTCAACTGTTGAATAACCTGTCATCATAATTAAGGAGTTAGTAATATTTCGTGTCTGAAGCTCATTCAAAATTTGGAAACCATCGCCATCGGGCATCATAATATCGCAAATAAAAATCATATACTGATTTTTTGAAATCTTTTCTATTGCTTCTTTGACATTCAGAGCCGCATCAACAGAATAGTTTTCAAAAGAACAGATTTTTACTACAGCATCAACAATTACCTGTTCATCGTCAATTACCAGTATCTCCGATGCTTTGCTCATATTTCAAATTTACTTTTGCTGAGTAAGCGGAAGACGGATGATAAAAGTGGTTCCTTTTCCTTCTTCGCTTTCAACGTTAATAGTTCCATTGTGATTATCAATTATCCCCCAAATTACAGCTAAACCAAGTCCGGTTCCTTTCTGTCCTTTTGTTGAGAAAAACGGTTCAAATATTTTAGGTAGATCGTCTCTGCTGATGCCGCTGCCGGTATCGATAATTCCTATTTCAACATATTCCTGAAATCCTGCATTATCTACAAAATCCCATTTCTCCCAATTGCTGTTTTCTGAAGAGCAAACTTCATAAACGCCCTGACCGCTTATCTCGAATGCGAGAACAGGTGCGCCGCATTCTGGACAGAGTTTATCTGGTTGAACGACTGAAGTGTTGCAATCCGGGCAAACAAATTTTGTGTCTTTATTTATTTTAAAATCAAGATGATTGTGATTACGATGTTTTCCATAAACAGGATCCAAATGTATTATACCTTCTTTACCATTGGACACAACTTTCACTTTTAAAGCCGGAAGTCCGTCTATCTTAAATTCATTATCAATAAGATTATGCCGTTTGGAACATGTAGCTCTTTTTATTTGGGCAACTCCAAAAGGTGAAAGCGAAATCTGTTTTGTTCCTATTGTTATCGTCCCTCCATCTTTGCCGATAGCATCAGATGAATTTACAAATAGATTTATAAAAACTTGCTGAATTTGATTTGAATCAACTGCAATTTTGGAAAGATTGCTGGCAGGCAGCTTTTTAATTTTTACTTTTTTAACTGATAGCTGATTCTCGACAACGCTTATTGCCTTATCAATTATTTCATTTATATCCGCATTACTTTTCTTAGGAACTGATTGACGCGCAAAATCCAGCAAGCTTTTTACAATCTCGCGGCTTCGTAATGTTTCCCTTACAATAATGTTCAGATCCTCTTGAAATTCAGGATTATCCTTTGTTCTCTTCAAAAGAAAACTACTGTAAGTAAGTACTCCAGTAAGAGGATTATTGATTTCATGTGCAACCCCGGCAGCAAGCCGCCCGAGTGAAGCCATTTTATCGGATTGAAATAGTTGCATTCTTGCTTCGGATAATTTTTTTGTCATATTGTTAAATGATTCGCCCAGCTTTCCAATTTCATTATCACCAAGATCTTTAATTGAATAATTTAAATTGCCCTGACTAACTTGCTGCGTTGCATATAGTAAATCGTGAACGGGATTAGAAACCCAGCGTCTAACAAAGAAAGCAATTAACAGGCCGACAGCAAGTATGGCAATAACTGCAAAGATCATTATTTCCCATTCTCTTTGAACTATAGCTTTATCCACATCTGCAAGTGATATCGAAACATCTAAAACGCCAAGCACCTTTTGATTTTTAGGATGAGCATGGCAATCCGATTTCCAGCAAGATGTTTCATTATAAATCGGTGTGATAATTCCAAGCACACGGTT
>JBGSOQ010000170.1:0-12991 GCA_041739035.1 Ignavibacteriaceae bacterium
TATGATTTTTTGGTAATCGATCCAGCAAATCTGCTTGCGCCAGTAAAGCCCAGCCATTGGCTCTACCCCAGAATGCTACACCATTTTGCTGAATATCAGAATACCAGCAATGATACATTAAACCTTTTTCTTCATTAAATATATATTTATGAAAATTTATTACTTGCTTTGCAGCATCATCAAAATATTTGAGATCACCTGTTAATTCGTCCATACGAGAAAGAAAAGAAATACTCATGTAAAGATCATCCGCCCATAAAGTCCATTTATGCGGGAATGAACGGACTAATGTGCCGTCTTCTAAACGACCTTGCACAGTCATTATATGATCAGCTGCTTTATTGATATAATCAAGATATCTTTCTTGAGGATCCGATTTATAAATTTCTATCAAACTTGCACCCATCGCACCGCAATCATCCAATTCTTCCATAATAAAAAATTGTCCGAATGGATAATTCCATTTTCCTTCCCCGTTATATTTTTTCTCGAAATATTTATAGTTATCGAACGAGAAGGAAAGATTTTTGGAAACAAAATCTGTATAGGCGGGCTGATTAAATTGATTTCCCATCTCAAGCATAGCGAAATTCAAAACACCATTCCAATACCGCCAATCATTGTAGGGGCTTTCAATTTTTAATTTTACATAATCAGAAATATCTGACAAAGATTTGTATTTCTCCCCTGTCGTTGATTCAACAAATTCAAAAGTTGAATTACTTATAATATCATCAGCAATTACTCGAAGAACTCTCTCAGTCTTTGAAATATCTTGAGCAAATGGTTGTTGAGCTAAAAAGATAATTATGACTGCAGCAGCTAGAAACAAAAATTTTTTCATTGATAAATAACTTTCACTATTCTGTTTTTTACCATGTCGGCTTAATTCCTGGAGCATAAGGAAATCTCAAGCTTTCATAGTATTCCAAAGATTTATCAGACATTTCAAATTCGGCTGGTATTGACAGCTTGGAGAAAGTCTGAAAATAAAGGACGCATGCATTCACTTCTGACTGAGCCATTTTCTCAATCAGATGCATTGTGTTTCCGCAGATATGATAGACGAATGAAATTTCAGTTCCCTTATATTTATTGCAGATAGATTCTATATACTTGCCGGAAAATTCTGCAAACTGATCCGGCCCAAGCATCACAGAACTTGGTTCGAGAAAACAAATTATCTCAGCACCAGCCGCAACCATTAAACTCACATAGTCTAGTATTTTTATAGTTGTGATTTGGCAGACTTGATGCAAGTACTCTGGATTCATAATAGTTGTTATTGCTGCTTCTTCAGCACCCATTAACAAGCCTGCTAAAGTGTAAGGTCCCGTAACGTAAGCACCGCATAAAATATTCGGGGGAATTTTTGTGTGCACCAATTTTATGGTTTCAATATACCCTTGAAGGCGTTAATCAAACGTAATGTCTATTCTTTTAATGTCTTCTAAGTCTTGAGGGGTAAATGAATCTTTAACAACAGTAGATGAATCCTCTTGGGGAATAATGTATATCTTCCAAGCGCATTGGCTTCTACTGAGAGATCCATCAATGGAAAAACAGTATCAGGTTTAAATGTATCGGCAATAGCTTTAATAACATTAAAATGTTCCCCATAATTTTGCTGTGCCACCTTTATTGTAGACCTAGTTAGTTTGAGACCGGGAAATCCAAGCAAGGGAACAACTAGTCGGCGATTTTCATTATTTACCTTTGATAAAGCACTAAATAACTTTCTTTCACACACTTTTATAGTTTATAACTGAATTAATAAACGAATTAATATTCTCAGTACTTACTCCTGGAGGCATTCCTCCACCACAAGAAATTATGATTCTCGATTTATCCTTAAGTGATTCTATTAATTCTTTTGTTTTGAGTGAAACTTCTTCTTTAGTTCCATTAGCAAGTACATCTCTAGGGGGAAGATTCCCCATCAAAGTAATTTTATTTTGAGTCAATTCTTTGAGTTCGTTCAAAGGAACATCAAAACCCATATTGAATAGATTGATTCCCAAATCACACAAGAGCGGCGCAGATTGCCGGCAAGGAGCATCATTATGCAGGAATTTTATAGAGACTTTTTGATTATATATTTCTTTAAAGTAAGGCAATCCAAAAATGGAAAATTCTTCTGCGCCCATAAATCCGATAATATCATCGAGCAAGAATATTCCGTCAATGCTCGGGAAAGTTTTTATTTGAAGTTCAATCCAAGATTTTAAGAATGATGTGATTTTTTGCATAAGTGTATGAGCTTTATCAGGCATCATCATCATTGTCGTTAGAAACTCTGTTGACCCCATCAAATAGCTTGCAATATTTAATGGGCCTCTGGCGACAGCAAATCGGATTTTATGTCCTTTTGCTTCAATGTGAGGTTGAGCTAATTTTAATCGATTTAAAACTAATGGAAGAAGACCATCAGTTTCAGGATTAGGAATGAGCAATGAGTCTATTTCATCAGCAGAGTTTATTATTTTGTGTGCATGAGGGAATTCATTTTGCGAAAACGTGCAGCGTGCACCAAATGCAGATGGTTCAGTGCACATACCAAACTCAGACCAAAAGCCAGGTAAAAAAATAACATCAGGAAATTGATCAATCGCTTTCAGATTTGCCTGCAGCCATAATTCATCATTTGAAAAGTAATCGAGGATTTTTATGCCAAACCAATTCGGAAGCCACGGGCTATCAATAATAAATCCTATTGGTAATGGATCAAATTGTTCGCCATTTATTGTTCGAAGAAGAATATCCCACTGCTTGTCTGTCATTTTTATTCTGCCTTTTCTTACAAAGGTTTACCAATAATTTTTTGTTTCGATTGAATATAAACTCTATGTGTACAGTCTTTAATTCCGCATCTATCACAAAGGTATTCAGCATACTTAACTTCTGAACCAAAACCAATAACCCCGCTGATCGATTTAATTGGGATCATTAAGGAAGAATCTGTAAGCCGTACAGTACAAAAGTTTGGCGGAAAAAATGAAAATAATTTTTGCTGTTCAATAACTGACCAATTGCAATATCCGGGGCTGTATCTGTTGGTATGATGCCAACCTTGCTTTTCCATTTCATTAGCTATATGATCGTGCAGCAGATCAGCAGCGCTTTCAACAATAGTTGAGGCAGTTACATCCACCAAATAATTTTGAACAGGGCTGCCATCAACCAATAACTTTTTTGCCCAAGTTTCCATTTGGTTGCCAATCGTACATAAAAACACTGCGGCTTTATCGGCTTTTTTTAATTGACTAGTAATGATTTTATCCGTATTAAAAAAAGTATTCCCAATAATCAATCCAGATGGCTGTGAGGCGGAATATTGAAGATCTAAGAGACGGTAACCGGCACTGATCTCAACTTTGCCTGGCAGTTGTAAAATGATTTCATCAATCATTTCATCTGTGTGCGGAGGTAAATCACCATTGGCATATCCAATTGCTAAACCAATTTTTTTCTTGTCAATAGATATATCAGAATAAGAAATTAAAACATTAAAAATGTCTTTATCAATTTCTATCTGAGAGAATCTAGACTGCATTGTATTTTCTAATTTCTGCTGAAATAGCTTTGATATGTTCAGGAGTAGTTCCGCAGCAGCCTCCAATTATATTGGTTCCGCAATGGATTAGCTCCTCAACTTTAGATGCCATCATTTCAGGAGTTTCAAGATACACTGCTTTATTATCAACAAAAACCGGCATACCGGCGTTAGCATGAATTAAAATTGGAGTTGTGTTATCAACACTTCTTATTTCCTTTACAATATCTATCATATTTTGAAAACCATTCCCGCAATTTGCTCCGATGACTGAAACACCTGTATCGCGCAAAGCTGTTACCATTTCTGACGGCGTTATCCCCATCATTGTTTTAAAGCTACCATCCTTGGTTTTATCGAAAGTAAATGTGCAAATTATTTCAACATTTGACACAGCTTTTGCTGCACGGATAGCCGAAAGTGCTTCATCAATTGCGGACATTGTCTCAATGCAAATAGCATCTGCACCGCCTTTTACTAATGCATCAGCTTGAAGCATAAATCCTTCGTAAATCGTTTCTTCAGAAACCTCTCCCATCATCAAAATAACACCGGTGGGACCTATCGAACCTAAAACTAATTTGTCATTACCGGCTGCTTCTCGTGAAATTTCAGCAGCAGATTTATTTAATTCAACTGTTCGGTTTTCAAATCCATAATGACTTAATCTAGTTGGATTACCTCCGAAACTATTTGTCAATATCATATCCGCTCCAGCATCAATATAACTTTTTGCTATAGCATACACATCTTCACTGTGAGTGACATTCCAGAGTTCGGGACATTCTCCAGGCTGAAGACCGCGTTTGTACAAAAATGTTCCCCAAGCACCGTCTGATACTAATACTTTTCCTTTTTTTATTACATCAGAAATTAAGGTCATAGTTCAATTCCTTAATAAAGTTTGATTTAAAAATTTTACTGCGCCTTGAGGATTTGACGCGTATCCATCGGCGCCCATTTTTTCTGCACTATCTTGGGATAATGGTGCCCCGCCTACAATTACTATATTATTTGGAAATTGCGCCTTTATCGTTTTAACAGTATTGGCCATGTTAGCCATAGTAGTTGTTAGCAGCGCACTTAAACCTACAATGCTTTCAGGATTCTCCTTAATAGCTGAAACAAATTTTTCAGATTTAACATCAACACCTAAATCAATCACTTCCCAGCCATTGCCTTCAACAACCATTGAGACTAAATTCTTACCTATGTCGTGCAAATCTCCAGCAACTGTACCTATGATAAATTTACCTTTTCTTTTAACATCACCAGTTTTAAAGTAAGGCTTCAAATGAGCCATAACTGCATGCATGGCTTTTGCCGCCATCAGCAGTTCAGGTACAAATACTTCATTTCTGCTGAATCTATTTCCAATTCTTTGCATTGCATCATTACAAGATTTTAGAATTTCATCGGGGCTGATGCTTTGTTCAAGAGCTAGTTTTGTTATTTCATCAGCACCGTCCTCTCCTTTCATTGAAGGTGGATAAGGAGATGTTTTATTGATTTTTCCGCTTTCAATACATAAACCAATTCTTTCAACAATTTCACTCATAAGAATTTCCGTATCTGAATAATGAAAAGAATATATTTTTTATCTGCTGCAGTTAGCATAAGGTTTCTGCTTGTTTAATATTTCAAATATTTAAAACTCTCAGGCGGACCTAAGCAGCTTGATTTTAATCCGCCTGTATCAATTACTAATTTTTGAAGCACTACTCCTGGATCTACCATCCAAAATTTAAGAACATGTTCTCCGGGTTTATCAATTTGATGCTTAGATATGGAGATATAAATATTATCCGCAACCCACCTATTCCAAACCGGGTCATGATTTAAATCGGGAGGATTAGGGTTATTCGTCATGGTAATAATCTGAGGAGGCTGATCATCAAATGAAATCGCGTAAAAAATCCCTTCCGGCTTATTCATGAAATTCAGTGTCGGCGATAAATAAGCATTCACGCTTATTTCTCCTGTTGTGAATAGGTAAACTTTGTACTCCAAGCATGGAGTATTATTTTCAACTTTCCGTGCAATAGCATTCACATGTAATGGTGTGATCGCAGATGATGTTCTTCCTAAGTTAGGAATTATCTGCCACATTATTCTATTTGAAGTATTAATATTAGAGAAATTCTCTGCCTCAATTGAAATGTAACCGTTGCTTTCAACGAAGCCATCAAGGCTTTCTCTTTCTGGAGAAGTTGGATTATTCACTAATATGTTTATAAAAACTTTACTTCCTTCAGATCCTTTTACGATTAGCTCACTGCTCACATTGCCTGAAGGAATTTTATCCCATAATATATTTACCCAAATTCGTTTTTGAGATTCAATAATTCCTTCTGATTCGCTTATTTCCATCCAATCATTTTTCGTTTCCACTGAGTAATCAAATGGATTGCTGCCGCGGTTAAATATTTCGATGTAATAAGATTGCTGATTGAATTTATCAAACTCAGGTAAGGTTAAAGTATCAGCATTTGGAAACCATAGTTCTGAACCTTCTACTGAAACACCCATATTCGATGTCTCTGGAATTTCAATTTCTTTAACCTCGGGCATTATATTAGAATCCGGCTGCTGCATTTTTACAATGGAGAATTTTACTCCACCACCATTCAGAAGAATAAACTCCTCCGATTTTTGATAAATACTGAGGACGAATTTTCGCAGCGGTTTCAGTAATCTGCGCAGCTTCGTTGTAGCTTGTGTGATCTTTCCATAACCAAACATATGCGGCGGGATTATCTCTATATTTTTCATTGAAGCATAACGCATTGCCGGATTTATCGACAGGCATAGGACTGCTGCCAGTTGTATCAACGCCAATACCAATTACGTTTTCTGTTCTAAAAGTATTCTCAACAATAAATGCCTTTTCAATTGCTTTAATAATCGTTATTTCAATTCCGATTAAATAATCATCAGGATTTTGCCGAGCGAGGTTAGGATCTTTTTGATCAACAATTACTCCAGCTTCACCGGATGGATAAGAAAAAACATCTGAAGAAATTTCATTTCCGTTTGATACATCAACAATAAGTGAACGGCAAGAGTTGGTTCCAAAATCCAATCCGATAACATATTTACTCATAATATTCTTCGCTCAAGATTACTCGGAAATAGTAATGTATAAAAGAAAAAACAAATGCCACTTTCAACCACACAGAATCAAATAAAAGCGGCATATCAAAAAACAAATAAATAAATGCTATCCCACAAAGTAGAGATAAGCAGCTATTATCAAAAGAACAACTAATACAGAAACTGCAACATCGCCTAAATTCCAGCTTGCGCGTGATTCTTTTTTATGATCGTCTGTAATAGTGCCAAATGTTAAACCACTGATTTTTTCGTAAGACGGCGCGGGAGTCATATAACTTACAATCACCATAACAGCAACGCAAACAATAGTAATAACTAAACTATAGTATTGGAAAAATGTGTTATTGATTATCCACAAAAGCGAACCTTCAGTGTATTGAAATCCGTTAATCAATTTAACAGGCGTATCGATTGCAAGTCTGAGAATTCCCAAACCGAAACCAATTATTAATGCAGCAAGACATCCTTTTGCATTTAATCTTTTATTAAAAACACCGAGGAAAAAAACAACAAATATAGGAGGTGCAAGGTATGCTTGAATTCCTTGAAGATAATCATACAAACCTCTACCGCCGCGAATAACCGGAATCCATAAAAGTCCAACAATTACCATCACACCAGTAGCAACACGGCCAACCCAAACTAATTTTTCCTGACTTACATTTTTTTTGAAGCGTGAATAAAAATCTATTGTGAAAAGTGTGGAACATGCATTAAACACACCTGCAAGCGAACTCATTAAAGCAGCAAGCAAACCGGCTACAACAATACCGCGAATACCTACAGGTAATATATTTGCAACCATCAATGGGAAAGCCTGCTGAGCTTGATCACGGATAATTTTTCCATCGGGTCCAATTAAATGCTGTTGTAGTTCGGGGACTTTACCGCTAACAGCAAGAGCGTAGCAAATGATTCCCGGAATGATAAAAATAAACACAGGCAATAATTTAAAAAATGCTGCAGCTATTGAACCGCGTCTTGCCTGTGTTTCATTTGGTGCAGATAAAACTCTTTGAACTATGTATTGATCTGTTGTCCAATACCAAAGCCCGATTATCGGTGCACAGAAAAGCATTCCGAGCCACGGATAATTATCATTAAAATACCATGCCATTCTTCCTGCCTCTTTAACTGGCGCCCAAGTGCTTTCAACTCCTGCTGGCACAAGCGGTTTCCATAGGTTGAACATTTCGGAACCGGCAATTACGCGTAATTCAGACCATCCGCCAAGAGCTTGCAATCCAAAAAAAGTGACAAGTGCCGAACCAATAATTAAAACTATGGTTTGAAGAGCTTCGGTGTATGCAACAGCACTCATTCCTCCAGCGATTGTATAAAGACCCGTTATAAGAATTACAAGAATAGAACCTATCCAAAAACTATCCATGCCCATAAAATTCATTTCGGGTAAAAGTACTGCAAATACAATTCCTCCGGCAAAAATGCCGACGGCTATTTTTGTTAATACATAAGCTATTAGTGATATTCCGGAAAGAACCGTTCTTGATGCGGGGGAAAAACGTCTTTCAAGAAATTCAGGCATAGTAAACACTTTTGATCTCATGTAGAAAGGAACCATAACCCAACCGAGAACCAATAAACACCAGGCGTGTAATTCGTAATGTGCCATTGCAACACCGTCTGTTGCACCCGATCCTGCCAAACCAACAATATGTTCTGAGCCAATGTTGGATGCAAAAATGGATGCCCCAACAATAAACCAGCCGAGATGACGTCCTGCAAGAAAATAATCGTTAGCTGTCTTTTTCTGCCTTTTAATTGCCCACCATGCTAAGCCAAGTATTATTGTAAAGTAACCAGCTATCACTAACCAGTCAATTATTGCAAGACTACTCATACTGGACCTCTATTTGTATTTGTAATTAGTTAATAGTGACTAATTTATTTGTTACCGATGTTTACTTTGTTGAAAATTTATAAATGGTTGTCTGTTTATATGTTTCACCAGGTTTTAATGTTGCAGAAGGAAAATTCGGTTTGTTCGGAGAGTCGGGAAACAGTTGAGCCTCCAAACATAATCCCGTTCTGTATTGATAATTGATTCCTTTTTTCCCTTTTATTGAGCCATCTAAAAAATTGCCTGAATAGAATTGCATTCCGGGCTGGTCAGTTAATATTTCCATCAATCTTCCGCTTTGCGGTTCATAAAGTTCAACAACTTTTTTAACATGTTTGTCGTAATTATTTAAAACCCAATTATGATCGTAACCTAAGCCAAGCTTTAATTGTGCATCATCTTCGTTTATGCTTGCACCAATTTTTGTTGACTTTCTAAAATCCATTGGCGTGTTTGCAACTTCGCCTAATTTTCCCGTTGGTATCAACCCGGAACCGATTTCTGTAGTTTTATCAGCATTGATCACCAACTCATGGTCAAGAATTGTATAATTGAAATCTCCTGTTAAGTTAAAATATGAATGATGAGTGGGATTGAGAATTGTAATTTTATCCGTTACGCCTGTATACTCTATTTTTAATTCATTATCCTTTGTAATTGTATAAACAACTTCTATTGTGACATTACCAGGATAACCCTCTTCGCCATCATGACTTTTGTAAGTTAATTTTAATGCCTGGTCTGTCGAACTTTCAAGTGGTTCGGCCAACCATAGCACTTTATAAAAACCTTTAGCACCGCCGTGTAGATGATTTTCTCCATCGTTCAATGTTACTTGGTATTCTTTACCGTCTAAAGTAAATTTTCCTTTGCTGATTCTGTTGCCGTATCTTCCGACGATTGCACCTTGAAATGTTTTATCGCTGACGTATTCATCAAGATTATCGTAACCCAAAATTACATCGCCGAGGTTGCCGTTTTTGTCACGAACCTCCAGTGATACAACAATTGCACCGTAGTTTATTATGCGTGCTTTCATTCCGTTCGCATTTGTTAATGTATATTCAAACACTTCGCTGCCATCACTTAACTTTCCGAAAAATTTTTTCTCGATCATGGATTCCTCTTTTTTGTTGGATTGGCATGAGTAAATTGAAGACAATAATAGCAGGCTAAAAAATAAAATAGTGTTTTGTGCATTTTTTAAACTCCAGTTAATTTTATTTTTTTATTAATTCTTAATGATTGATTTCTTTTAAATATCATTCACGGAAAAATATTTTAATAACCGACAAAATTTAATGCGCTATCGAATCAAAAGAAGAAGTAAAACAGTACCTTACTCATAATAAATGTAATTTTATAAAACAAAAATAAAAAATCCTAAACATTGTCTAGAATCCTTTTTCAATGAATTCTTGTATAGAATGCTTTTTTCTCTACTATTCCCGTCGAATCAAGTTAATCGCGAACTAGATTGCACACTTAATAAATCATCAGATATTATTTTAGCTGAACCGGTGGATAAGCTCCAATATATTTTTTTGATTGACCAGTAATCTTAATAATTTCATCTGGTAATTGGGTTCCTAAACTAGCTTCAGGAAAATCCTTTAACAATCGATAATTGCCTAAATCGTAACTCTTGAAAATCGAACTACTATAGTCAGAATAATATCGGCTATGCGCAGTAAATTCCGGATACAACTTTTGCAAACCCTCAAGTGATTCAAATGAAACCATACATTTATCATTTTTAGCAGGGCTCCATAAAATTAATGGAGATGCAGCATTGATTGTTTTACGGACATAAATATTGTAATCGAGTTGTTCCAGTTGTGAATTATTTACCTTTTCACATAACGATGACGGCTGCCAAACATAAAGAAGAGGCCTATTAAAATTTTCATCTCCTGTAAGTAGATTATTTACAAAGATGTGCCCATAACGTTCATCTACATCCGGTCCAGTGCTCGGATGCCAACCAAAATGATCCCCGGCAGCACTTCTTTCATTACGTGCTATGCAGGCAGTGCTGTTGATAAAGGTGTTATTATAGATTTGAACATCAGAACTGTTCAGCACCCAAACGCCATGATCACAATTAATAAACACATTGCCCGCACATATTGCTCCCTTCGAGATTTCAAAGAAAAATCCGTTGTCACTCGGCCATGGCTGCTCTATGCTGAAATTACTTTTATTATTACCAACATTCTCTGCCCAGTTATTAATAAAAATACCATCTACATTGCCGACATCATACCAAATCCCGTTTGAATAAGGCAGATCAATAACCAAATTATCCTGGCAAGTAACACGATAAGATTGATTAAATATTTTAACAGCAGCAGGATAGTAGCCGGTTATTTTTTCAATATTGTTTCGTGTAAAAATATTCTTTTCTAAAAGAACATCGGATGAGGCAATGATGTAGATACCTTCAGTACTCGTGTCGCTCACCTTGCAATTCCGAATTGTTAGACTATCACCCATAAAGTAACCAGCGACCCGGGAACAATATGATATTGTACAATTCTCCAATGTCGTACCGATAACATCTTTTTCCATGATCGGCCTCATTGGAGAGTCCTTGCGGATAATATCCCTCTATTTCGAAAGCACGGTAAGCGTACTGCGTAAATGTTATCCCTCTAATTATTGGTCCTATTTTGTCGGAAGTCTTCCCATGAACATGCTGAGTGGTTCTTATCAGCGCAGCGTCATAAACAGTTATTTCCATTACTCGATCAGTGGGATCAACTCCGATGTATACCAAGCCCGTTTCATAATCTATGTAGTAAGAGTTCTCATCCACTTCACCTTCCCAGCCGACTGATTGTAAAAATTTACCATCGATAAAAACCATGTCGTTGTTAAATCGATGCTGTGGAGTTTTTTTCCCTTCTCTATTTCGTCGCCACCAATCATCCGGTTTTGAAGGAAATAAACGAGTCCATTTTGTTACCCACAGTCCATTATCTTGATGAGTCCAATTATCCGCAACAATAGTACCCTTCATTACTGGCTGTTCATCGGCATACGGTTGAATTATGATTCCCTGATTCAACATTAAGCTGCCAATACGGTAAACACCTCCGCGCATTAAAATGGCATCGCCTGTTTTTACTCGTTCGATTGCTGTTTTAATTTCTGTAGGATTAGAAAGTGTTTCACCTGATTGTCCAGCTTTTCCATCGGGAGCTACGTAGTAAATTGTTCCCGTTACTTCAGGCAAATCATAAGTTTGATGAATCGGGCCGTAAGGACCGCCAGATGGTTGTGCTGTTATATTTATGCTGTAAAAAAATATGTTGGACAATATCCATATCGTTAACTTAGATTAACTAAAGTCTCCCTATTATTTGATGGTCTAAGCCTTAGTTGATTATTAAGCGAAGAGTCAGTGTAAGTTGATTTGAAAATATTTTTCATTTGTGTTTCCCTAAATAATTGTTAATATTCTTTAAGAACAGCACTATTAAATAAAATAAATCGATTGTTTGAAGTTTAATGCTTCGATCTGGCAGGAAAAAAATCAAAATTTTAAAGATTTTTTTCGATCAAAATACTTTTTAATTCTTTATATAATCTACAATGACTAATTGTTCGGCCGCGGAAAAAGAGATCTTGAAGTTATCTTATTAAAAATGGTGAGAAAAAGCCAATGAAAAAAAATTCTTATTAAACTCATTTTTTGGAGGACCAATTCTGAATAAAAAAAAATTTAGTATTTCATGCGCGATTTACACTAAAACGTCATAAGGATATCAGCTAAAAAACAATGAGACTTATATGAAACTTAATAGTAGAATAATAAGATTTCGATTCAAAAATCAATTATTTTAAGGACCGCGAAGAATCTGGCCCTCTCCGCATGTACCGATGAATGGAAATTTAGCTTGTTAAAAAAATAAGACTATTGAACACTCAAAATCAAAAAACCCTTAATGGTATTATTCGTTAAGGGTTTTGAAAGATAAATTTATTTTTATTGGCTTATATCTTAATTCACTTTAAAAGAATCACCTTCCCATCCAACCTCCATCAACAGTAATAACTGTTCCGTTAAGGTAGTTAGAAGCATCTGAACTAAGAAAAACTACTGTTCCCATTAAATCTTCAGGTGTTCCCCATCTTCCGGCTGGGATTCGATCAAGTATTGATTTATTTCTTACAGGATCTTCTCTCAGAGCTTTTGTATTATCAGTAGCTATGTAACCTGGAGCAATTGCATTTACTGTGATTCCCTTTGATGCCCATTCATTGGCGAATGCCATTGTTAATTGTTTAATCCCTCCTTTGGATGCGGCATAACCAGGGACAAGTATTCCGCCTTGAAATGATAGCAGAGAAGCGATGAATACAATTTTGCCATATCCCCTTACAACCATTCTTTTACCAAGTTCTCTTGTCAAAATAAATTGTGCAGTAAGATTTATTTCGATTACTTTATCCCAGTA
>JBGSOQ010000367.1:0-1506 GCA_041739035.1 Ignavibacteriaceae bacterium
AACAGATTTGGACAGGAAATAGCGCCATTAATCTTAACTGGTCCCCCAAGTGTAACAGGTTTTGCTGGTGGAAGACCAAAACCTAAAGACGTTGTGGCTTACTGGCCTGCATTAATTCCTAAGAAATTAGTTGAGCCTAAAGTCAAGATATTGGAGTTGAAATGAGCAAAATCCAATTACGTCAGATTGCGCATGGCAGAAGCGGCGATAAAGGAGATGCCGCAAACATCGGAATCATTGCTTACGATCAAAAAGGATATGAAATAATCAAAAAACATCTTACCGCAGAAAAAGTGAAAAAACATTTTGAAGGAATTTGTTATGGAAAGGTCGAACGTTACGAATTGCCGAATATAAGAGCGATAAATTTTATACTTCACAATACACTAGGCGGAGGCGGAACTGTGTCACTAAAGCACGATGCACAGGGTAAGACTCTTGCAGCTGCACTGTTACGCCTTGAACTGGAGGTTTGATTGATTGTCCGAAGGACTCCTCGGAGAATGACTGAATGAGTGAATGTCGGCAAGTAATTAATTATCCTATTGACCTATACATTCAATCATTCATCAATTCAGTTATTCATGAAAATAAATTAAAACGAGTATATAAGATGATCTATGAATGCTGAAGCCGAAAAGTACCTTGAGACGAATAAAAATATCAATAGAGGTTACAGAAAACTGGAGGTTTGGAAAGACGCAATTGAGCTTTATTCCTTTGTGAAGAAGAAATTAAAAACTCTTAATGAAGTATCATTTAAGACAAAAGCACAAATTGAAGATTCAGCTTTATCCATTTCTTCAAATATTGCTGAAGGATATTGCAGACGGTTTTTAAAGGAGAACATTCAGTTCAATACCATTGCACTTGCTTTGTTAGGCGAAAATTATTCACAAGTATTTTCTCTGTTCAATGCTGATGAAATAGATGAAGAATGGTTTAAAGATTATGATAAGCTACATTACTCATTAGAAAATAAACTGATTAAACAAAATAAAACAAGTATTGAAAATTTAAAAACTAATTATGATTGGAAGAATGATTATCAGGTAAGAGAGATAATCGAAAAATATGCTGATGATAACTAAATCATTCAATCATTCATTCATTCATCTATTCTAACTTATCACTAAGAGGAGCGCATGTACGAAGAAGAATTAAAACAGCTTAAGGCAAAGAAAGTAAGGATTGGCAATCTACGAGGTTATCTTTGACGTAGATGCCAAATCAGAAAAGCACTCTTCATTACAAAATCAAACAACCGATCCAAAATTTTGGACTGATCAAATTGCAGCACAAAAAGTTTTGCAAGAGATCAAATCGCTGGAAACTTGGATAAATCTTTGGAAAGATGTAAACCAGAAAGCAAATTCGCTTGAAGAATTAATTTTACTTGCACAAAGTGAAAATGAAGAATCGCTTTATGATGAAATAATAAAAGAGCTTGCTTCATTGGATAAAGCAATTGAAGAAGCCGAATTCAAGAATATGCTCAGCGGTAAA
>JBGSOQ010000371.1:0-7659 GCA_041739035.1 Ignavibacteriaceae bacterium
GAACAATTTGAATGGAATAAATGGCTCAGAGAACCTCAGATATATTTAGAAAAATTTCTAAAGCCCAGGGTTGACATACACATAATTGATTCCTATCAGACATTTTCTTCACCATCTCTATATCAAGTAAAGAACTTTGCACTTACTAAAACAAAGGTTTCAAGTGCAATTAAAAACATCGCCGTTAGCAAAAAAAAAACTATTAAAATTTTCTTCCTATTTGCAAAACCTTTTCAGAAGCAAATAACAATATTTGATTCTAACGCTGCAAAATTAAATTTTATACTTTCACTTTTTTATAAAAACAATGAACTATTTATTCGAAAAAAAATAGAGAATCAAGAAACATTAGTAAGTTTAAATACTAAGTGTTTTTTAAAAGAAATAGAGAAATTTAAGGTTACAACAAAATCGGAAAATGTTAATCTTAAAAAAGCAAAATGTTTTAAAAAGGATTACGAATTAGTCGAATCAAAGTTACCGGTAGTAAATGTCAAATTACCTTCTACGCCGATTGCAAACGATTCTTTAAATATTCGGCTGCTTCCGATTGCAAATGACATAAAAAGTGTATCAACTCATTTTAACAAATTAGAAAAAGTTCCTAAAATTAAAGACATACAGATATTGAGCGTAGATGAAATTAAGAAGCAGCTGGAAAAATCAGAACCCCAAAAGGTACTTTCATTCCCCATAAATTCTTTAATGGAAAAGCCAAAACAATTTAGGGTGAAGTTGACACCTGTAGATAAAATACGTGTGCCCTTGTTACATTTAAAAAATCTTCAAACCAAAGAAGCCAGAGTGAAGTCCGACAAGTTAAACTTATTACAAGAAGCTGAAGTATTAAGTACAAGCTTTTATAATGGTACAACCACATCAACAAAAATCATAAATCCCGGTATTTTGAATCAGCTTGCGGCGCAGGAACTGGAGCTTCCAAAAGAACCATTTGTGCAAAAAAAGATTATTAAGATAAAACCTGTTGAACCTAAAAAATCAGATCAAAAAATTGCAGCTCCAAACTGGGAAGACATAGAAAAAGATTTTAAATCTTTGCTCACTCACCAAAAGGAAGGAATGCGATTCCTCCTAAATAACAGAAATGCATTATTATGCAATGAGTTAGGAACTAAATCTAAGATTCAAACTTCCTGCGCTTTAGTAGCAGCCATTAGAAGCGGTATTATAAAGAATGTTTTAATTGTATGTTCAACTCCACATATTGGCAATAAAAAAGTTGCAGAAAAAATCGCAAACTCTGAAGGATGGGAGAATCAAATTTCAATGTGGGGTCCGGAGTTAAACGTTTCTATAGTAACTTCGGATATGGATAGCAGCAACACCGAATTCAACCAAAATAGCCAAATCTTTATAACTAATTACAATACACTTTTTAATGAAGCTAATAACCCAGGGAATAGTTCATTAATCCCAAACGTTGACTGTTTAGTTTTTGACGAAGCTCAAAATTTAATATCTGAAACGGTTAAGTATGAACAACTTTTCAGCTTCCCGAAAACAAAATATCTATGGTTAATATCAAGTCTCACAACCACAATTTTAGAAGAGCAATTAGTGCCATTGCTCAAAACTCATTTACCGGGTTTTGAACAATTTGATAACGTACTTAGCCGATCCAAAAATTTTCTGAAGAGTGAGCTTCCGGATGTTATACGCGAAGATTATTGGCTGGAATTTGATAAAGAGCAGCGGCAGGAATTTGAGAATACAATTGCTCAGGGCAGAAAACGTATACATGACTTAAATAATAGTGGAAATCCGTTCATTATCCAGTCGAACATTTTCACTCTCCTTCATCAAATAAAGCAGATAGAAAATTTTTCGACTCATAATGCTAGCAGTCCTAAAGCCGAACTGCTTTTAGAACATTTAAACTCGATAACATTAAATGATCAGAAGACAATAATTTTCTCGCAATATGACAAACAGGGTGTCCGAAAAATTGAGCAATTACTTAAAGGCAATAAGATTAAATATGTTCTTTATCAATCTGGAATGCCCCTTAAGGAACTTGAAAATTCTGTAAATTTATTCAGGAAAGAATCGAAAATTAATGTAATGATTGCCGGTTTAACTGCCGCCAGCATTAAAGTAAAATTAGCAGAAGCACCATATTTTATACACTTTGATCAATGGTGGAATCCCATTAATCAATGGCAATATGAGGATAAAGCAGCCAACCAAAATACTTCAAATCAATCCAGTAATCATTTAAGTGTGCTCAATTACTTCACAAATAATTCAGTTGGGCTAAATCTGAGGAGAACTTTGCAGAGGAAAGGATTACTTAATAAAAATCTTATAGAGTCTCTTTCAAACGAAATGGTTTATAGTTTAATAAGTAATGAAGATTGGTTTGAAATCCTTGGTATTGAACCGCCCAAAACAAGAAAAGCTGCTCAGCCTGATATTGATAAAATCTACAACGAGCTATCGACAATAAAGATCGACCAACTAGGTCAATTGGTTAAGTCACTTTTTGCAAAATTAGGTTATAAAAACCTGATGCTAAAACCAGATATGCTTAATAATCACTCTTCAATCTATGGAACTTTAAGCAAAGGAATGCACGAAATTAAGACCGCAATTTTATGCATACCAATCAATATGAAAGATGTTGAAGTAGCCAAAACATTCTTAAAAGAATCATTAAAAATTAATAACCGTTCGGTTATTGTTTGTTCGAAGGATATTTCTGACAGTCTAGAAATCAGTAACGATGAGAAAATAAGCATAGTAGATCTCGAACTGCTGGCAAGATACTTATCTATTTTTAAAGTTAGTTTATAAATTATTCACAGTTCAATTTCCACATCGAATCAGTTCTATTCTTTTATTCTCCATTCCCAACAAAGCTGTATTGCTCCTAAGGGATCAATCCGAATATTTTCGATTCTGGAATTATATGCTGATTTCACATCTAACCAATAAAGAAAAGTGATGGGTTCATTTTGATGAAGCAGCTCTTGAAGCTTTTTATATAGGAATTCCTTTTTTTCACGGTTTGTCTCGTTTTCAAGATCATCAAGAATTTTATCAACATTAGCATCATTAAATCCATAAAGATTAAATGGGCTTCTTTCTAAATTAGAGTGCCAATATGGCTGAACATCAAGGGGAATAGGTACTGTCCATCCGGCCATCCAAGCATCTAGCTCATGCTCAAATAATTTATTAATAAATGCCCCCATTTCCATTGTCTCAATAGAAGCATTAATGCCTACAGCTTTTAGATTATTTTTTACGACAGTCGCAGCATAAGCACGTCTTGGATTACCACTACCGATGTATAGTTTAAATGAAAACTCCTCATTATTTCTTTCAAGAATTCCGTCTTTATCACTGTCAATCCACCCTTCTGATTTTAAAAGATCTTTAGCTTTCGCCGGATTATATTCATAGGGCTGTAAATTAGAATTATAATAAGTCTTATATATCGGAGCTATCGGACCAAAACAAAGCTGTCCAAATCCTTGTAAATATTCTTTTAGTATTTCCTCTTTGTTAACTGCATAACTTAACGCTTTTCTTACAGCTGCGCTGCCAAAAAATTTGTTCGGATTTCTAACCTTATTTTGGGAATATAACAAAGGATCAATATTACTCCAGCCGATGTAGTCGAAATCTCTTCCTTTTCTCGCAACAATTTTTATACGATCAATATTTTTTAATTCAGCAATAGCTTCAACATTTACATCCTCAATTAAATCAATCTCTCCCCTTTTTAATTGAGTTATGCGTGAATTTTCATCGGGAATAATTTTAAAAATTAGATTTTTTACCATCTGTTCATCATACAGAAAGCAATTCTTCGCAGCTTTTAGAATTACTGCTTCATTCTTTTTCCAGCTTGATAATGTAAAAGGACCATTAGTCACTAAATTCTTCTCTACGTTTGTAGTGCTCATATCCTTTCTGGGAATTTTTGAAAAAACTTGCTTGGGCAGAATTGGCATATCAACATCAAATAAACTGGGTTTTGTACCGGGCTTGAAATTTATTTTGATTTTATTAGGAGCTAAAACTTCAAATGATTTTTTTAGATCGATCTGATTGTCTTTATCAGTAAAGAATTTTTCATATCCTCCATAAAATGTGCTATTAACTTCGGCATCGGAATATAAATCAAAAGAAAAAACAACATCATCTGCGGTCAATTTGGTGCTATCTGACCAATACAAATCACTTCGCAAATAGAAAATTAAACTCGTTGAATCTTTATCCCACTCCCACTTCTCTGCAAGCAACGGATGCGGGTCTAAATCACCCATTTCTTCATTCCATCGGTATTTTACAAGGCCAAGAAACATTAGCTCTCTGATGTTTCCTTCGAGTAATCCAAAGGCATAAAGCGGATTAAGGTTTTCTACATCAGCCGAAACACCAATGACAGCCCGATCGTTTTTTATAGGCTTATCTGATTCACAATTCCAGGAAAAGAGAGAAAAAATGGAAAGACTTGCAATTATAATTTTTTTCATGATTGTAGAGGTTTGTAATGAAATTATTCTAACTTAAATAGTTTACGCTGAATCACAAAACTAATTTATAATTTCATGCTTAGAAAAAAAACGGATTTATAACTTAATTAGAAATGTATTTTATAGGAAGGAACAGATATTCTTTAAAATAAATCAGCTCCCATCAGATAGTTACCGGTGAAATAGTAATTTTTCCAACGAGAGCTTTTGTAGCTTAATTTGACTGAGCTTCTATCAGGCTATCTATATAAGACTTTGCTTTGATTAAATCATAATAACCTATTACAGAATTTTTCAATATTTCCGCTTCATCAAACCTATTCGTTTTTACATAGACATTGCTTAATTCAACTTTAGTTTCAGCAATGTTCATTTTGTTTTCAAAATCTTCATTCAATCGAATACTATTTTCAAATAATTCTTCCGACAACTCGTAGTTCATTAAGTTATTCTGAATCATGCCTTTTATTTTATAAATATCGGCAATTGATAAAGTATCATTTATTTTATAAGATATTTCTAAAGCTTTATCTGTAAATGCTTCGGCTAAACCTGTATTATTCATTTTTGTGTAGATATATGCTTTACCAATGTAGCCAATAGCACAGTTCGATAGATAACCAAACTCCAGTGATATGCTAATACTTTTGTCAAATTCCTCAATGGCAGCCTGATAATCCTTAATCTTTGTGTATAAAAGTCCCAAATTATGTCTTACACGTGCCACTCGTCGAGAATCTTTAAGCTGAATGCATTTATTTAAAGCGTTTTTAAAATTCCACATCGCTTTTGCATATTCGCCTTGCATATTAAATAAAATACCAATGTTAATCTCAAACATAGATCTTAATAAAACATCATCAATATCTGTAAGAAATTGCAGACCTTTTTTGAAGTGCTCATGTGCTTGAATTACATCACCCTGCTCGCCGAATATCGATCCAAGCATATTTTCACACTTTGCATAACCATGAAAATCCTGCCGGGCTGCAAATATTTGGTAACTAATTTGAACGTACTTAAAGCTCTGATCCCAATATGCCTGCGACCAAGAAATTTTAGCTAATGCCAAATATGCGTCACCTTCAAGAGCATAATAATTTTTTTTGCCGGATATCTTAGAAATTATTTCTTTAGCAATTTCAGATGCGAAACTTAGTTCGCCATTAAATATCATCATCTGGCATAGATCAAGCATAAGCTTTAAAAGATATTCTTCTGAAATTTTACTCTCGGCAAAGGAGATTATGGTTTGAATTAATTCTCTTTCTCCAGAACCATCAGAGATATTGAAGTTTATTTGTTCAGCATCTCTGTCGCTTTGCTGCTTTATTTCTCTATTGTCAGATGGAATCATGTTCTCAAGTTCTGATGTAAATTCATTGGTGTCCTTTTTTTCCAAATACTTGCCTAAGAGCTTTTCCACATCCAAAACGAGGGTAGATTTTTTTTTCTGTTCCATATACTTTTTTATTTCAGTTAAATTATCCTAAACCCTTAATTAAACTATCGGCATTGATAACAATGATTCAACTTTTTTTGCGCTATCGATAATATTCAAATCCTGATACTGTTTTAGCGATTGATTCAACATTTCATCTCTTTCAGTTTTCAGCTCCATTTCGCCGTAAAGCTGACCCAATTCCATTTTAGCTTCAGCACAATTTAAATTATTTCCGCTGTTTGTGTTTGCACGAAGCGAAGATTGCAAATAGTTTTCAGCCAATCTGAAATTTTTAATTTTTCTTTCAATCAGACTTTTAGTGCGGTAAACATCAGCAATAGAAAGCTTATCATCTATAAGATGGCTAATTTCTAATGCTTTATTTGCAAATGCTAATGCTGCATCATTTTTATCTAAAGCAAGCAAAATATTAGATTTACTTAAATATGAAAGAGCAAGCACGGGCATCAATTTATTATTTATCGCGATATCAATACTTTTATCAATTTCGTCTAATGCAGCTTCATTTTCATTCTTGTTCAAATATAACATTCCAATATTCTGCCTCAATTCAGCGATTCTTCTATGATCCTCAACTTTTTCAAAATATATTATCGCCTTTTCAAAATAGAATGCTGCTCTTTCATACTTTCCTTGAATATTCATCACTATTCCAAGATTAGATTCAACTGATGCCGCGAGCTCTCTCTCTTCTCCTCTGTCTAAAAGTCCTAAACATTTTTCAAAATGCTTTTGTGCTTCGGTAACATTGCCTTTTTCACCATAAATAACACCAAGCATGTTCTCACATTTTGAGTTTCCATTTTTATTACCTGTCTTAACGAATAAATCATTTGCTTTTTCTAAAGCTTCAATAGCGTTATTCCAATCCGCTTTCCTAGTGAATACATCGGACAATAACAAAAAGGCTTCTGCTTTTTCTTTATCATCTGTACTTTGCTTTAGCAGCTTGTTCAGTATTTCAGCCGCAAAGCTTAACTTACCGTTTGCAATACACAACTGAGCAAGCTTTTTTAGGAGTTCAAGGTATTTTTCCTTGGAAAGGTTTTTCTGAGCAAAAGTGATGGTTCTATCTATTTGCATACGGTCTTTACCGAAACTATACTCTATCTTCAACTGCTTAGCATAGAAATTATTTATCATTTCTGTCGAACTATCTTTTGTTGATTCGCTTACCTTAAACTTACCGATAAAGCTGTTCAGTTCATTTTCACTAACATAATTGCTTAGTAAATTTCCTATCTCTTCAGTAAACTCTTTCTTCAGCTCTTTCATTTCTCTACTCCTATTTGCAGTAATTATAAATCACTATCTTAATTAATAAAACCATATCTTGAAAAATGATCCAATTTTGCATTCTTTACAGATATTTTACCTGTCAAGAAATCTACTATAATACCTTCATGTGATGGGTATTCTAAGCTTCCATCATTCCTTAAGTAAACAAACTTTACTGTTGAAGGATTAACATCGGTTAAATCAACTCCGGTATAAGTTATATTGTAAACACCGGATTTTGAGAATGACATTCCAGGCAGAAAAGTTGATGCACAGTATTCGTCATCTGCTGTCATTGAAATAGTTTTTGTGCCGCTAAATGATCCAGCAGGAAAAACTAATGTGGATGTTACACTCACTGTTCCGAACGAACCACCTGAGTAGCTTCCTTGTAAGCTGAGTGTTCCACCA
>JBGSOQ010000271.1:0-10939 GCA_041739035.1 Ignavibacteriaceae bacterium
GACAAGTATTCCGCCTTGAAATGATAGCAGAGAAGCGATGAATACAATTTTGCCATATCCCCTTACAACCATTCTTTTACCAAGTTCTCTTGTCAAAATAAATTGTGCAGTAAGATTTATTTCGATTACTTTATCCCAGTACTCATCAGGATGTTCTGAGATTGGTTTTCTGAGAATTGTACCTGCATTATTGACAAGAATATCGATTTTAGAAAAATCAGCATTTACTTTGTTAATGAATTCATACAGAGATTCTCTATTCGAAAAATCACTCACATATGATTTAAATTTCTGACCTGTAGCCGTTATCAGATTCTCAGTTTCAGAAAAATCATCAACATATGATACTCCAATTATATCTGCACCGGCTTCTGCAAGAGCAAGCGCATAGTATTGACCTATTCCTTGATTAGAGCCTGTTACTAAAGCAATTCTGCCATCTAGTTTAAATTTATTAAGAATCATATAACCTTCTTCCTTTGAAAATCCATTGAAGAATATTAACCTAGCTCTGCCGGTTCAAGTTTCGGAACAAGCAAATGCATAATTAATAAAGCTAATAAATATACGATACCTGCAATGGCAAACATTATCTCGTAACTGCCGGTATTTTGCTTTAACCAGCCGGCACCTAAATTCATAAAAAATCCTCCCATTGCACCCGCAAAACCACCAATTCCTACAACTGAACCAACGGCTTTACGGGGAAACATATCAGATGTTAATGTAAAAATATTTGCAGAAAATCCTTGATGTGCCGCAGCCGCAACTCCAATCAACATTACAGCAACCCATTCACCGCTAACATGTGGTGCCAAAGCAACCGGAAGAATCAGTATAGCACATACAAGCATAGCTGTTTTGCGTGCAGCATTAACCGTCCAGTTACGTTTCATCAGAAATGAACTAAACCATCCGCCGCCAACTGATCCTACATCTGCAAGCAGATAAACAATAATCATTGGTGGTCCGATGGTACGAAGATCGACACCAAATCGATCATTCATAAACAAAGGGAACCAGAAAAGGTAAAACCACCAAATTGCATCAGTCAAAAATTTGCCAGAAGCAAAAGCCCAAGTTTGTTTTAATTGAAGAAGACGCACCCAAGCGATTTTAGCAGGTGGATCAGGCGGATCACTTTCGATATGCGCCAGCTCAGTTTTAGATAATTTAGGATGCTCAGCAGGACGACGATACACCGGCAGCCAAAATGCTACCCAAATTAATCCTGCTAAACCAGTAAATATAAACGCCTCTTGCCAACCCCAAGTTAAAGCAATCCATGGAACTACAAGAGGAGCTAGAACGGCTCCTACATTCGAACCTGCATTAAATATTCCGGTGGCTAATGCTCTCTCTTTTTTAGGAAACCACTCCGCAACTGTTTTTATAGCAGCCGGAAAATTACCGGACTCTCCAATACCTAAAGCAAATCGTGCCACGCCAAATCCAAATGCTGACCGAACTAATGCATGAGCTGCAGCAGCAAGTGACCAAAGTGTTAAATAAACACTATACCCAATCCTTGTACCCACCTTGTCAATAAACCAACCAGCAATGATAAATCCAATTGCATAAGCAAGTGTAAACGCTGCGCTGATATAACCGTATTCTTGATCTGTCCACCCTATTTCAGTCCTAAGCGTTGGAGCAAGAACTCCGAGTACTGCCCTATCAACATAGTTGATAGTTGTTGCAAAAAATAACAATGCACATATCACCCAACGGTAATTTCCAATTTTCATCTTTGCCTGGATAGGATTAATATCTTGCTGCATTATTTAGTCCTTCGTTTTATTTAGAAAAATTTTAATTGATTTATAGAATGAAATTATTTGCTAGAAAATTAATAATGACTATTTCAATTCATTCATTGGTATCCAATCCATATCATCGAATTCTTGATTTTCACCACCCATTGCCCAAATGAATGAATAATTCTGTGTACCGCATCCTGAATGCATTGACCAGCTTGTTGAAAGCACAGCCTGCTGATTTCTAATAATGATATGCCTTGTTTCAGTCGGTTCACCAAGAATGTGAACTACGAAAGATTCGGGCTTCAAATTAAAATACATGTATACTTCAGATCGTCTTTGATGTGTGTGGCAGGGCATTGTATTCCACACACTTCCCTCTTCTAACTCGGTTAATCCCATAACAAGCTGACATGTTTTCATTGTTCCTGGATGTATGTACTGATAGATGGTTCTTTTATTTGCATCCGAAGATGATCCCAATTGACGAGGAGTTGAATCCGCAAAACTAATGTGCTTGGTTGGATAAGATGTATGAGCGGGATAACTTACAAAATAAAACATAGCCGGTTTCTTATTACTGGCACTATTAAATTCAATACTCTCTATACCTTTGCCAATATAAAGTCCGTCACGATTTCCCATTTTATATTCTTTACCATCGAGTAATATTGAACCTTTGTCACCAATGTTAATCACACCTATTTCACGTCTTTCTGCAAAATAATTCGCAGCCATATCTTTTTTAGTGGCAGTAAGCTTTAAAGTCTTCCCGCTAGGTACAGCAGAACCGGTTATTGATCTATCTACATCGGAATAAACCATCGGTATTTTATTTTTTTCAAACAGATTTTCAATTAAAAAAGATTTTCTTAGTTCATCTGTAGTAAATTTTTTAAATCCGTTTTGATCAGGTGAATAACGAACTTCCATTATTATAACTCCTAATTTAAATTTTTCATAATAAATTGATTCAAGCGAACAAAATCTAAACTGTATAAGTCGTTGAGGCAGTAGTACCGCCTCGTCCAGTCCAATTCGTGTGAAAAAATTGTCCGCGTGGTTTATCAACTCGTTCATAAGTATGCGCACCAAAATAATCCCGCTGAGCTTGAAGCAGGTTTGCTGGCAGTCTCTCATTCCGAAAACCATCGTAATAATTTAGTGCAGTTGAAAGTGCGGGTATCCAAATTCCATTCATTACAGCAGTTGCAATAACTCTTCTCCAAGATTCTTGTGAAGTTTCAATTTTTTCATTGAAAAAAGGATCGAGGAGCAGGTTTGTTAGATTAGGATTTCTGTCAAAAGCCTCTTTTATCTTACCAAGAAAAACTGATCTAATTATACACCCTCCACGCCACATCAAAGCGATTCCACCGTTGTTTAAATTCCACTTATATTCTTCGGCAGCAGCCTTCATCAAAACATATCCTTGAGCATACGAAACAAGTTTTGATGCAAACAATGCTTTGCGGATATCCTCGATGAACAATTTTTTATTACCTTCAAATTTTGGTTTTGGTCCGTGCAAAATTTTTGATGCTTCAACTCTTTCATTTTTCATTGCAGAAAGACAACGACCATAAACTGCTTCACCGATCAAAGTTAGAGGAACTCCAAGATCGAGCGATGCAATACCTGTCCATTTCCCGGTCCCTTTTTGTCCTGCAGTATCCAAAATTTTATCTACCAGTGGTTTTCCATCCTCATCTTTGAAAGCAAGAATATCTCTTGTAATTTCTATTAGATAACTATCCAATTCTCCTTTGTTCCATTCCTTGAACACCTCGTGCATCTCATTCGCACTCATTTCCAACAAATCTCTCATGATCAAATAAACCTCCGTAATTAACTGCATATCGCCATATTCAATTCCATTGTGAACCATCTTAACAAAATGACCGGCGCCATTTTCACCCACCCAATCACAACATGGGGTTCCATCTTCAACTTTTGCAGCGATTGATTGAAATATCGGTTTAACATGTTCCCATGCTTTAGGTGATCCGCCTGGCATAATTGAAGGTCCTTTTAATGCTCCTTCTTCACCGCCGGAGACTCCTGTTCCAATATATAGAAAACCCTTTTCTTCAAGATATTTTGTTCTTCTAATTGTATCCGGAAAATGTGAATTCCCACCATCAATAATAATATCACCTTTACTGAGGTGAGGAATTACAAGTTCAATAAAGTCATCAACAGGTTTTCCTGCTTTAACCATCAACATTACTTTGCGAGGGCTTTTTAATGAATTAATAAGTTCCTCGATAGTCTGCGTACCGATAATGTTTTTATCCTTGCCTCTGCTGTTTATAAAATCATTTACTTTTTGTACAGTCCGATTATAAACTGCTATGGTAAAACCGTGACTTTCCATGTTGAGCACTAAATTTTCACCCATCACTGCAAGTCCGACTAACCCAATGTCCGCTTTGTTCATTTTTATTCCTTATTTTTTTATTAAGTTAAATTCGAGTTCATTGATTGCTGAATTTATTGATTCATCGGCATTAGTTAAGAGAACATCGTAATAATTAAATTCTCTTCTAATAGGATATTCAGCGCGTTGGCTTTCGAACTCTGCCACTAAATTCCTCAATTTATTGTCATCCTCAGCAATATTGTAAGTTGATATAATGCAATCGTAAATCACTTCGTGAACCGATTTTCCCCTACAGTCAATTTTAATTTCTTTTAATTTATTTGGAGAAGACAAATGTTCAGGATACCAATTTGGTTTTAATCCTAAATTAAAAAATTCATTCAAGCTATTTACACAGGTCGCTGTGCCATTAGCTTTTCCTTCAACAGAATAACCGGCAATGTGAGGAGTTGCAATATCAACCATATCCAGTAGTTCAAGATCAATATCAGGTTCATTTTCCCAAACATCTAAAACACAAGCAGAAATTATTTTATTCTTAATTGCTTCCTTTAATGCATTTGTTTCTACAACTTCACCACGAGAAGTGTTTATAAAAATTTTATTATTTCTGAATTT
Organism: Ignavibacteriaceae bacterium; assembly: GCA_041739035.1. Taxonomy (GTDB): domain Bacteria; phylum Bacteroidota; class Ignavibacteria; order Ignavibacteriales; family Ignavibacteriaceae; genus XYD12-FULL-36-8. Next base: position 4,762 of record JBGSOQ010000271.1, read on the forward strand.
CTGAAAAAATGATTTATCGGCTAAATGAAATGTTTTATCAACTCCATTCATGTTTAATGGCACATGAAATGTTATGATATCAGATTTTTCTACTAGGTAATCGAGCGATACAAACTTTTCACTCTTCTCATTTCTTTCACGCGGAGGATCATTCAGTAATACATTCATTCCAAAAATCTTTGCAACTCTTTCAACCTTGCTACCAACATTTCCAACACCAACGATGCCGATAGTCATTTTCTCTAAATTTATTTTATTCTCTTTGGCTAAAGTTAATAAAGCTGAAGCTATGTATTGTTTAACAGAACTTGAATTACATCCAGGTGCATTGATCCATTTTATCCCTTTCGATTCACAATAAACAGTATCGATGTGGTCAAATCCGATCGTCGCTGTTCCAATAAATTTTACAGAAGAATGTTCTAGCAGTTCAGCATTACATTTTGTTCTTGTCCTTATAATGAGTGCATCTGCATTGCTTACGACTTCTTTAACTATCTGAGCAGGTGGGAGAAATGTGATATTAGCGAACGATTCTAGAACTCCTCTTAAGAATGGAATCTTATCATCAACAATAATTTTTATCTGTTTCAAAACTTGGAATACTTAATTTTTGAATCTTTCTTTATAAGCCCATAATCCGAGTGCCGGATTGGATATGTAAAAAATTTCTTCACCATCGGGCAGAACATTAAATCCATCTGTTAATTTTTTAGGATCATACTTTTTCAAAGTTGAAGCAATATCCGCATATTGAAAGTTCACACTCTCAATTTCCTTTCTGGTTAGAGATCCCGGACAATAAGTGATCCTAAATCTATTTTCTGAAGAACCATGTATAAGATGTGCTGCAGCACTTAAATTATTTTTTAGTTCATCATTTTTTTCTACAAACTCCAATACTTCAGGCGTTGTCACATAACCATATTTTCTGATCAAACGATCAATTTCTTTATCTTCTCCAAACTCTTTGAGTCCTGGAGCAATTACAATCAAGTCTCCACCATCGGCAATTGCCATTCTTGTTCTGTATATACTTTTGTTTCCGAGCCATGTGCTCTTGAATTCTGAAGGATCCAGATAAACAATAACTTTTTTCAGTGGCTCATCAAGTAATTCAAAATTAACTTTTAGGGATAAGTCTGCGGCAAGATTAAAACACTCGTAATCGTCTCCAATGTATAATCCTTTGATCCCGAATTTACCCTCGTCGTTCTTATCAACAACAGTTAACACATAAATGATTGGAAGGTGTTTAGCAAAATGCTCTGATGCATAATTTAAGACTTTCCTCACAGGTGTATCAGCCCTTCCCATCATTCTTTCCATACCATACACAGCTCCAAGATAGTGACTTTTATTTATTCCTTCCTGACCACCGCTTCCCACAAAAATATTTTTATTATAATTTGCCATACCCACAACTTCATGCGGTACAACTTGCCCAATAGATAAAATCAAATCATGGCCGCCTTCAGCGATTAATCTATTCACTTGAGCAGGCCAGCTATAATTTACTTTTCCTTCTGAAACTTCACTAACAAATTCAGAAGGAACTTCTCCCAAAGTAATTAAATCTTTTCTCCAGTTATGAACTCTAAACAAATTGATTGGAACACCTTCATACATTTTTGAGATTTCATCTTTAGTCATTGGTGAATGAGTGCCCAAAGCAGGTAAGATATCTGTTAGATCTTCTTTGTAGTATTGATAGGTAAATTTTGTGAGAATTCCTGCTTGAGAATGAAATCGTGTAAAATCGGGAGGAATGACTAAAACTTTTTTCTTAATCCCAAGCAGTGCAAGCGAAGAGAAAACAGCCTCTTGTAAGTCATACTCTGATAAAAAACTATCTTGATTACCTCGAGCAAAATAAATCATAAATTCTTTTTATCTTTTAGAAAATTATCGATTAGATGTTTTATCTTTTAACCCGTGCATTACCTTCCCAAACACTCCAAACCATTTCTTCGTCTGCTGGTTGAGCATAATCAGTTAGAAATGTTGTTGCCAGTGCACCTGAGGCCCAACCAAATTGAATCCACTTTTCCGGCGCCCAATTCCTCAGAACTGCATAGAGTAATCCTCCCACAAATCCATCTCCACCGCCGATTCGGTCAAGTACATTTATTTCTCGTGGATTTATTACATGCCAGTTATTTCCTTCAAGCATTATTGCACCCCACAAATGCTTATTGGCATTTACGACTTCACGTAAAGTCGTCGCAAATACTGATGCATTTGGGAATTTCTCCTTCACTCTTCCGATCATTTCTTTAAAACTTTCAATTTTTTCATCAATATTTTTTCCGCCAGCTTCAGGGCCTTCGATCCCCAGACAAAGCTGAAAATCTTCTTCATTACCAACCAGTATATCTGCTATTGACGCGATTTCCGTAAATGCTGATCTTAATTCAGCGTCACGACCCTTCCAAAACGAGGCTCGAAAATTTAGATCGAATGAGATTTTTGTTCCATATTTTTTAGCAGCTCTGGCTAACTCCAAACAGAAATTACAGGTTTCCGGTGATAACGCAGCAATTAAACCTGATAAGTGAATAATCTGAACACCATCGTTGCCAAATATTTTCTCTAAATCAAAATCTTTTGCATTTAATGTTCGGCCTACTTCTCCAGCACGATCGTTATGGACTCTTGGACCGCGAGAACCAAAACCGCTGTCAGCAATATTAAATTGATGACGATAACCCCATGGTCCGCCTTGACTAACATCTTTCCCTTCAAAGTCCATATTCCGATTTTTTAAACTGGTTTTTATGAATTTTGCGATCGGACTATCCTTAACAAATGTAGTTAAGACTTTAACAGAAAGTCCGAGATAAGAAGAAATACTAGCAACATTTGTTTCAGCACTTGTTGCTTGCATAATCAATGTATCACTGCTGTGAACCGGTTGCCCATTGACGGGTGTTATTCTTACACCCATACTTGTTGGTACTATCAGCGAATATTTATAATCTCGTTTTAATTCTAGATCCATTTACGTTTACCTCATTGTTAAATTTATTTGAATTTCAAAATCGAGAAATGTTTTTTATAAATCTTCTATACACCGCTGTAAGAATTAAATCCACCATCTACAGGAATAATTACTCCGGTAACAAATTTTGACATATCTGAAACTAGATAAAGCAATGTTCCAACCAGTTCATCCGGTTCACCGAATCTTCCCATCGGTGTGCCGGCAATAATTTTATGACCGCGTCCTGTCAATTCTCCGGTTTCTTTATCTGTTAATAAAAATCTGTTTTGATCGGTTAAGAAGAATCCCGGGGCAATCGCATTTACCCTGATATTCAATTTAGCAAAATGAACCGCCAGCCATTCCGTTAAATTATTAATACCTGCTTTTGCTGCGGAATATGCCGGAATTTTTGTGAGTGGTCTGTATGAATTCATTGATGAAATATTAATTATCACACCGCCCCGTCCAGCCATATTTTCAGCAAATACCATCGTAGGCAGAACAGTACCAAGAAAATTCAAATCGAATACTTTACGAAATCCCTCGAGATCCAAACCAAAAAATCCCTTTGATAGCTCTCCAAGATTATCATTCGATAGAAATTCTAATTGTGTTGTTGCAGTTGGTGCATTGCCGCCTGCGCCATTTATCAAAATATCTATTTTCCCTAATTTTCCGTTAATTTCTTTTTCTGCTTCCAGCAGAGTATTTTTCTCTAAAACATTTGCGAATACACTTATCGTGCTGCCAGGATAAAGATCATTCACTTTTTTTGCAACCATATCCGCATTTTCTTTATTAAAATCGAGCAATGCAACTTTCGCCCCGGCATCCGCAAGTCCAAAAGCAAAGTCAGTACCGAGCACACCGCCGCCGCCGGTTATAACACTTACTTTTCCTTCAATATCATTCAACGAATATTTCATTTCGTAGTCTCCTAATATTTATAATGCTTCATTAATACTTTTCATTATAAGGCGGGCATTGTCGGTAAGTTTGGAATAGTTTTCAGTTTTAATTGCTTCCTTATCTAGAAGAGCAGAACCAATTCCAACTGCACAAGCTCCTGCATTTAACCAGCTGCCTGCATTTGTTAAAGTAACGCCACCCGTCGGCATTAATTTAAGATGCGGCATAGGAGCGAGAATTGCTTTAAAAAATTCCATTCCAACAACATCGGCAGGAAATACTTTAATGATATCGGCACGAAGTTCAAATGCGTATTGTATCTCAGTCGGAGTGAAACAACCAGGCATTGCAGGTACATTGAATTTATGCGCTGTATCTATTATCTCTTTTTTTAATATGGGGCTTACAACGTACTTTGCACCGGCTTTTATTGCGTTTTCTGCGACTACTGCATTTAGCACTGATCCAACACCGATAATGATTTCATCATCGAGTTCCTCATTCATTTTTTCAATAAGTTGAATTGCATTAGGAACCGTCATAGTAATTTCAGCAACTGATACTCCGCCGGCATGTATTGCTTCAATTACTTTTTTAAGCTTATCGGGTTCTTTAACTCGTATTACAGCAACAGCTTTTCGTTTGAGGATTTCCTCAAGTATATTTTTTCTATCCATAATTTTGAAAAGAGTCCAAATGTTTTTTGAAATGCTTTATAATAATTTCGTAATGAGTTTCTTCATTATTCTTAAGACACTCTATTAATTTATTCTTAAAAATAAATTGTCCATTTTTATTTTTATCCGTTAGCACTCGTCCAAACGTAACGTGCAGCACTTGTCTGCAATCATCATTATCAAAAAGTCCTAATAACTCTTTGTCCGAGTATTCTTTAGCTGATTTTAATTTGGTGACATCAGCAGATACATGGTAACTTATTTTCTCACTTTCAAATAGCACAGAACAATAATCAAGAATTTCTCTGAAAAGCTCCGGTTCTACTACAGCAGCAACTTTAAGTGCTTCAAGGTAGCTTGTACCTGCAGTTTTAATATGTGTATAACAATTTTTTAAGCTTCCAATTACTTTATACACACTAAATTTATCGCTGCCCGAATGTAAACTGATTTTATAATTTCCAAAGTTTTGTGTGATTGCCAGATGCTTAATATATTCCTGCTTAAATAGATTCAAATCACCTTTATAATCAATACCTTTTTCAAAATTACCAATAAAGCGTGGAGCCAAACTTACTATTTCGACGAACAACCGATATAATTCTTTGACAATAAAAAAATGTTCAAATGGAGAAGTAACCGATTCTGTTTCATCAACCGATACCTCAACCTCCGCTTCATAATTAGGGTACTTAATTTTTAAGTGATCATACATTTTTTTAATGTGTGCGAGACAATCACCGTACTTAAGCACTGCCCTCTTCAGATCATTACTATTTACACTTATTTGTAAATCTTTCGATATCAGAAATATTTTATTTAAATAATTTCCTTCCATACTATTATAATCGGTGTATAATCCTTCCCAATTAATCTTTACTATTGCTTCATCCAATTGTTCGTTATTAAGTGAATCAGCTTCATTGTGCACATATTCTCCAGGATCGAAGGTGAACATTTTGAAACCATTTTCTACCATTAAATCAATATCATCAGTTGTTTTTAAGTGATCAGCGTCAGCACCAAAACCATCAGTATATCCTTCCTGAAATACTGCCCACACCGCTGCATCCATCACTTCAGCCGGAGTTCTGTTTGTTCTAGTTAATTCCCTTATTGATTGTTGAGCCAATATGGGTTTGAAGTCGCTCTTTGCTACTGAACGAATGTGCGCAGGATTTGCTAATCCAATTCTATCGCCAAAACCAAAGGAATTACAAAGACCAACAAGTATAGGTTTTGTAAATTTAAAGTGCTGCTGTAATGCTTTTCTGTTATGAGTATTAAGATTACATTTTTTTATTACGGAATTTTTTGAATCTGCTAATTTGGAAATAGTTCCTTCAAAGTGAGATACCGTTGATTCAAATTTTTCCTTATAAATTAAATAAAGAGATTTGTCCAAATTCTCTTTTGCTATAAAGTATAAAATCTCATCCTGCTCAAAAATTGATTTGGAGTAAATATCTAAGTGATTTGAATTAATTATTTTTCTTGCAACTAAAGTGCTGCCATCATTTTTCTGATTTAATAATTCATCTTTCAATGTGAGAGTGTCCATTTCAGTTCCTAGAAGTTAAAGTTTATAGGCTTTCTTTACTAAATT
>JBGSOQ010000291.1:0-4309 GCA_041739035.1 Ignavibacteriaceae bacterium
CTGCCAAGATTCAAATTGCGATTTCCCATGCCCCTCTTTTTCAGAAGGATGCCAGCCGATAGCTGTTGGATAAAAAATCACCGACGGATCTTGCAGTGCAGTTAATCTTGCTGCTTCAGGATACCATTGATCCCAGCAAATTAGAGTTGAGATTTTTCCGAATTTAGTATTGAAACTTTTGTAACCTAAATCGCCGGGAGTAAAGTAAAATTTTTCATAGTAAGCAGGATCATCAGGAATATGCATTTTGCGATAAATTCCCTCAACTTTACCTTCATCGTTGATAATTGCTGCCGTGTTGTGGTAAACTCCTGAAGCTCGTTTCTCGAAAAGTGATGCAACTACAACAACTCCAAGCTTTTTACAAATTTTGGAAATTGCTTCAGTTGAAGGCCCCGGAATTGTCTCTGCAAGGTTAAAATTTTCAATATCTTCCTTCTGACAAAAATATTGGGAACGGAATAGCTCGGGCAGGCAAATTACATTCGCACCTTTTTTTGCTGTTCGTTCAATCCACTTAATCGTTTTGTTCAAGTTTTCCTTTGGATTTTTACTTAAGCTAATTTGAATTAATCCAATTTTAAATTTGTTCATCGAATTAGTATTCTTCATTTCACTTTCCCGATTTAATTTTTATTCACATTAACTTGATTGAATTCACTCGTGTTAAAGAAATATTAGCTTTCTGAGCAAAAAATTAACGAAAACTTTTTTCATCAATTAGATTTCCCTTTTCATCATATTCTTTGCTCAAAATTAACCTGCCATTTCCGTAAAGCTCAATGTACCAAAGTGTTGAATTATTTCTATAGATTTCAGTTTCCCCATCAAGCAGATTATTTTTGTATTGCTGTTCAGTCCATAAATTTCCATTATCATAAAATGATTTAGTCATTCCTTCTCTAAAACCGACTTTAAAATTACTTTCGCCTTTGATACCTCCATTTTCATAAAATTCCCGAACAACACCATCAAGTTTTCCGTAGAAATAATTTTTAACTGACATCAAATTATCATTTTCATAAAATTCTTTTGATTCCCCATGAAGATTCCCGTCTAGATAATTAAATATTCCTTTCAACTTTCCGTTTTCATAAAACCATTTAGTGATTCCGTTCTGCAAATTGCCAGCATAATCAGCTTCAGCTTTTAATTTGCCATTTTTGTAGTAATCCCTGGCAATTCCGCTCCGCTCACCATTGGAGAAATAATATTCTAACTTCAATTCTCCAGTTTCATAATATCCTTTATAATTGCCAACTAAAACACCTCTTGCATAGTACCCAACCTCGCTTAAAGCGCCGTTTTCATGAAAAGTTCGAAACTCGCCGCTAAACTTGTTATTAACATAGAAAACATATTCTTTAAGGATACCGGATTCATAAAATGAAGAAGCCAATCCATTTTTTTTACCGTCATGATAATTGATTATCTCTTTCAATATGCCGGTTTCATAATAATATCTTGATTCACCGTCCAATTTAGCATTTTTGAATGATTCCGATTGCTTCAATTTTCTATCAGAAAAAAAAGAATTTTTAACTTCGTTCTGAGAATAGCCAAGCGAGTACAACAACGCTACAGCGACAAATAAAAAAATAAATTTTTGCATATCAATAACTCTTACTAGAAATTAAATTTCCTTTAATGTCATAATCACGCGAACTTTTTAAAATGCCTGCGGAATAGTAATCTTCTTTTACCAACTTACCTGTTGTTCCGTAAATTTTTACCCAACCTTCAAGTAAATCATTACTGTAATATTCCTCCCGAAAGATTGAACCATCCTTATAATAATATACTTTGGCTCCAGAATTCTTTCCATTGTCAAAATTCTCGACTGACTGCAAGACACCATTTTCATGATATGTTTTTCGTTCGCCATTGAGTACATCATCTCTGTAATTTGCGGCTGATTCTAAAATTCCGGTTGAATAATATGTTAACGCAATTCCATTTTTTAAATTAGCATCATAAAAATATTCGGCTTTAGGCGAACCGTTCTCATAGAATTCCTTAGTGAGCCCTCTCTGAACTCCTTTAATAAAATCCATTTCCATTTGAAGGATACCGTTCTCAAAATATTTATAAGATTTACCATCCAATGTATCATCGACAAAATGCCAAACTTCTTTTAGAAAACCACTGGCATAATAAGTTTTCATTTCATCTTCTTTTTTTCCATTGCGAAAAAATGTTTCCTCTTTCAGTGTTCCATTGTCGAAATAATTTTTAATGGTTTTTTCTTCTTCTTCAAATTTACCTTCGTAGTTGTACTTTATACGATTCGCAATTTCTCCATTCTTGTAGGAATCCTTAACCCTTAAATTACCGGCACCGTCAAATAGTCTGACCTCACCTTCAATTTTATCGTTCACAAAATTTGCTTCAAGCGCTATCATTTTATTTTCATGATAAACAACTGTTTTACCATCAAGAATTCCATCCACAAAATACCTTGATACTTCCGGATTTCCGGATTTGTAGTAAGTAGTTGATCTGCCTTGCAGAAGTCCTTCGGCATAATTCCACTCACCCTGAAGTTCGCCGGTTTTGTAATATGTTTTTGTTATCCCATCCAGTTTTCCATTCACATATAATTGCTCAGACCAGAGTTCACCGGTTTCATAATACCATTTTGCAATTCCTTCTTTAACTCCATTTTGATAGTTCCATTCAATGCTTATCAGTCCATCTTCAAAAAACCACGTCGATATTCCATCTTCTTTACCAAAATTAAATAGCCACTTTTTCCACAGCTTCCCGTTTGGATAAAATTCGAGATAATCACCGTGCAGCTGACCATTCAAGTAATCACCTTGTGTCTTTAAGGCACCACCAGGATAATAAGTTCGCTTAACATCAACAGAAGTTGAATCTTGAGCAAAATCAAGCGAATTTAAAGTGAAGAGCAAAAGAATCAGCAGATATAATATTTTCAACTTTACCTTAAAAATTATTACAAAATCTTATTAAAACACTGCAAACTTAAGATTTATTGAGGATAAGAAAAATTGAATTTTAGGGGATGATCAATACAAGCAACTCTTAAGGAACGATGAAAAAAGAAAAGACATCTGAATAATCAAAAGGGGGATTTGATAATCAACTCTAGAAATTATTTTATTTAAATAGACTAATTAAAAATGCCGCTTCAAATCTTTCTTCCGATAACTTCAGCAATTAACTTAACCTGTCTCATCATCTCTTCAAATTGATCCGGAAGAAGTGCTTGAGGACCATCAGAAAGTGCATTTTCAGGATCATGATGAACTTCAACCATCAATGCATCGGCTCCGGCAGCAATGGCAGCACGAGCCATAGGAAGCACTTTATCGCGCAATCCTGTTGCGTGCGAAGGATCTGCAACAACCGGCAAATGGCTTCGCTTGTGTACAACCGGTATCGCCGAAAGATCAAATGTGTTACGAGTATATGTTTCAAAGGTTCTGATTCCTCTTTCGCAAAGCATTACATTTTTATTTCCATTTGATAAAATGTATTCAGCAGACATAAGCCAATCCTCAACAGTTGCTGAAAGTCCTCTTTTCAACATCACCGGTTTTGCTGCTTTGCCGATCTCTCTAAGCAGAGAAAAGTTTTGCATGTTTCTGGCACCAACTTGAAATATATCGGTGTACCTTTCGATAACTTCAATCTGTGCAATTTCCATCACTTCAGTTATAACAAGAAGATTGTACTCATCCCCAGCTTTTCTTATTAACTTTAACCCTTCTTCTCCTAAACCTTGAAAAGCATATGGAGAAGTACGCGGTTTGAAAGCTCCGCCTCTCAGAACTTTAGCGCCTGATTTAGACACGATTTCTGCAATAGTAAAAATTTGTTTTTCATTCTCTATTGAACAAGGTCCCGCAATAACAACTACTTCATTGCCGCCAATTGTAACATTATTGATCTTAATTTCAGTATCATCTTTTTTGAAACTTCTGCTTGCGAGTTTGAATGGTTCGGTAATCCTATAAACTTCAGCGACGCCATCCAGTATTTTAATTTTGCGAATATCAAAATCCGGCTTAACACCAATGGCCCCGAGAATTGTCTGTTCGACTCCAGTTGATTTATGAACTGCAAATCCAAAATCTTCCAGATGTTTGATTACGTTTTCTATCTGCTTTTCAGGGATATTTTTCTCTAAGACTACAACCACAATAACTCCATTTTTTTAGTGATATTTTTTTTCACCGGCTTCAATTTCCAAATCAATGTAATCTTCCTTAGTGGGAATTGCGCAAGTATAATCAGCGCTGTATGCACAATAAGGATTATAAGCTAAATTAAAATCGATTGT
>JBGSOQ010000292.1:0-3883 GCA_041739035.1 Ignavibacteriaceae bacterium
GCTTTTCGAGCTGTTCAAGATTTTCAGCAAGCTGTTCAGTTCGCTTAAGCATTTCATCAATTTTCTGTTCAACTTGAATTCGCTTTAGAAGATTGATCGTTCGTTCAATACTTTTCTGGAACATCTCCTCATCAATCTTCATGTTCTGCATATCCTGCTGTGCCTGCTGGCGATTCATTTCATTCAGTTTATTCCTCAATTGCTCCATTGCTTTTTTCATTTCATCGCTTGTCAGTTCCTTGAATAGTTCCTGCAGTTCCATATATTTTTCAAGAGTTTCTTTCGATAGCAAATTATTCTGCTGAAGCTCATTCTGCATCTCACCAAGCTGTTTGCTGACCTCATCAACTTTGTTTTGAAGCTCCTCAAACTTGTTGAGAGCATTTTCAATTTTTTCTTTTTCTTCCCATGTCAAATCTTTCTTATCCTGCTTCATTTCCTGGTTCAGCTTTTCCAAATTCTCTTTTAGTTCTTCAGCTTCTTTTAAAGTTTTGATCAATTCCTCTTGAGCATTTTGCTGTGTGTCTTCTGCTTTTGCAAGAATTTCATCCAATGATGGAACTCTAATCTTGAACTCTGGTGATTTAACAGATTTCGGTCCGCTCACATTGTCGTTGTCAAATATTTCGAGAAAATAAGTCACAACATCATCAACACCGAGATTCATTCTTGATAAATTCCAAACGTATGGAACATCGAGTTCTTTTTCACTTTTATTAATTGGAATATCTATCGAAGTGAATTGCGTTTGTTCCGGTTCATATCTTGACGCCGATAATCTATAGTTAAGATGAAGCTTGGTGAAGCCATAATCATCTAAGATTTTTACCAGCAAAGGCAGACGATTATCATTAGCCAAAACAGCATCACGATTGGGGGTAATTAATTCAATTGAAGGATAAGCATCAAACAATGTTTTGATGGTATATGTGATAGGCGAGAGATTTTGATTTCCTTTTTCATCAGTAAGAATTATCTGATAGCTGTTATCCTTCCTTACTCTAAAGCTTATATTTGCTTTTGAATCTGTAGTTTTCATTTCAAGCGAAGTTGTATCACTAAAAAGTAATTTTGCCTTTGATAATTCCTTTGATGAACTAACCTCGATATTAACAGTGCTGCCAAGAAGTGCAGTGACATTTCCATTATCTTTTTGCTGAGCAGCCGAAATTTTGGAATAGCTCGGCGAATTGACTGTAACATCCAAACTTTTGATTACCGGTCTGTCAATTACTTCGATCTTAAATTCATCGCTGGAAATATTTTCGGCTGTTGCATAGTATGAAAAAGTATTTCTGACTGAGCGGCGCTCAAAATTGTAATTGCCTACAGAATCGGCAAATAGTTTTTGAAGATAAAAATTAGTTTGATCAATATCTTTTACAGCGAGATATACTTCTTTCGGTTTATCGCCTTTAACTTGAACTTTGATTGAAACATCTTGTCCCTTTGTTACTTGTGCATTGCCGGGTGAAATTTCAAAAGTAAATTTCTGCGGAGGAATAAATTCCTGGTTAAAGTTGATAAGTCTGTATGAAGCAGCTTTCAATCCGGGTATTGTGAAATAAAGCAACAAAATAAAGACCGAAATACCGGCGACATAAAAAAGAAGTTTCTTAGCTCTTCCGAAACTGATTGCTGAATCGAACGGAATGCTTTTTACTTTTTCGTAAATGCGGATAAATGCCGCTCCAATTAGATTCGAGGAGTAAAGCTGATTATCTTGAATTGAGTTTAATTGAAGAGCATTGAGCAGTTCATCTTTTACTTCCGGAAATTTTTCTCCAACATTTTTTGCAACAATATTGTAATCACTTTTACCAATGACTTTGAAATACTTGAGCAAAGGAATAACAAAAAGAATAATCAGAGAGACGATGGTGATCAGAAGAAATAACACGAGGAAAATCGTCCGTACAGTTGAACTTGAGTTGGCAAACAATTCAATCAAAGCAAAGATAAAAAAGGAAGACAATGCTATAAGAACAGCCAATTGAATTCCATAAGCACCAAGAACTTTAAACTCTTTTTTTCTAAAGTCCTCAAGCTTCTTTATAATTTCATTATATGCCGATTCTATTCCCATAGAACTTAGTTGGATAATGCCCAAAGAATTATGTTCGTTCCGAATTTCAATGCTTCTTCCCTTTTACTTGGCGGATCTTTATGAACTTCTGGATCAGCCCAGCCATCGCTTGGGTTTGATTCAAAAGTGTAATACACAGTTAACCTTTTATCTATAAAAATTCCAAATCCCTGCGGAGGATTTTCATCATGCTTATGAGTTTTTGGCGGACCGGAGGAAAAATCATATAGGATGTTGTAAATACCATGACTAAAAGGCAGCTCTACAAAATCTTTTTCCGGTAAAACCTTTTTCATTTCTCGACGAATTGCTTTGTCTAAGCTGTAATCATCATCAATGTACAAAAAGCCGCCATTCTCCAAATATTTTCTTAATCGATTGGCATCGTCTTTTGAGAACACAACATTGCCATGACCCGTCATGAATAAAAATGGATATGAAAATATTTCTTCGGAAGAAATATCAACGAATTTATATTCTGGTTTTACTTTAATGTTTGTGTTTTGACTGACGAACCTGAGCAAATTCACTTCTGCAGAAGGATCGTTGTACCAATCACCTCCGCCGTTGTACTTAAGACGGGCGATTTGAAATGAGTTCTCGTTCTGTCCAAGAACATTTAGAGAAGACAGGAGAAACAATGCAGCCGATATTTTTATCTTAATCATCATGTTTTAATATATTTACACATAAAGTGAATAGCAATTTAGAAAATTAGTAGGACAGATATTCTTATCTGTCTATTTATTGTTGATGAAACATTAGAGCGGTCAGACAAGAATGTCTGACCCACCGCTTTAGTAACAATAAAACCTTAGAGTAAAGATGCAAAATAAATTTTGGCTTATTAAATCAGAACCTTCCGAATTCTCAATTGATGATTTGGAGAAATCTAAAAATCAAACCACATATTGGGACGGGGTTAGAAATTATCAAGCAAGAAACTTCATTCGGGATGAAATGAAAATCGGTGATAAAGTTTTATTCTATCACAGTAATGCCGAACCGAATGCAATAGTTGGAGTTTGCGAAATTGTGAGAGAAGCTTATCCCGATCACACACAATTTGATTCTAAACATGTTCATCATGATTCGAAAGCTGATAAGAAAAATCCGCCCTGGTTTATGGTGGATATTAAGTTTGTGAAAAAATTTAAGACGCCTGTTACATTGGAAGAAATAAAGGTGAATTCAAAGCTTGCTCAAATGCGATTGGTGCAGAGAGGAAATAGATTATCCATCATGCCTGTTACAAAAGACGAGTTCGAAGAAATATTAAAAATAGGTAATTTAGGATAGGCAAAGATTTGAGTGTCACGAACCATTTCGTGACACTAACTCGGTCATGAAATGGTTCATGACCTCCCAGAAAAAGTGATTTTGTCATCACGAGCGAAGCGAAGTGATCTCATTTTTGAGGCAAGAACTATAGATTGCTTCGTCGCTCCGCTCCTCGCAAAGACAACTTCTTTGCTTTTTGACCACCTTCGACTTGAAACTGAAATGTTAAATCGGGGCTGTAGCTCAGTTGGGAGAGCGGTTCGTTCGCAACGAACAGGCCGTCGGTTCGATCCCGATCAGCTCCACACAATCACTACATTGCTCTGTCATTCCGAATTTATTTCGGAATCTCTTCTTTAAATTATGTCTCAGATGCTGAAATAAATTCCATTAGACTTAGACCGAAGATAATTTTAATTTTATATAAATATTTATAAATAACATAAGGTTAATATAAAATACCCAAAGAACCGATTAAGTCTAGGATAAATTAAAGCATAACTTAAATGCTGAATG
>JBGSOQ010000045.1:0-2627 GCA_041739035.1 Ignavibacteriaceae bacterium
TCTCTACCCCTGGCAGAGATAATAAAACGACATTTTCCTAAATGTAAAGTAACATACCTTTTACGAGAGTACACAAAAAGTTTAGCGTATAATCACCCTTTCATCGATGAAATATTATTGCTGAAGGAACAAAACGGCAAAGTCATAATAAAAGAGAATTTTAAAGAGCTAAGGAAACATAATTTTGATGCATGCTTGATTGTGTATCCAACATTTAAAACAGCTCTAATTGCGTTCTTAAGCGGCATAAAAGATAGGATTGGTACGGGATATCGTTGGTATTCTTTTTTGTTCAACCACAAAATTTTTGAACATAGGAAATTTGCAGAAAAACATGAGCTTGAGTATAACGTTAATCTTTTAAAAGCCTTTGGTATCAATGAACAAGTTAGTGCTAATAATATTAATTTTCATTTAAAGATATCGACCGAAAGTGAAAGAAATGTTGATAAGTTGTTAGATGAAAATAAGGTTGACACAATTAAACCCCTTGTTATTATTCATCCTGGAAGTGGCGGAAGTGCGGTAGATCTTCCATTAAAAAGCTTTAAAGAGCTAGTTGAAATACTGACAGCAAACTTAAAGGTTTCGATTATTATTACCGGTCTTTCATCAGAGAAAAAGCTTTGTGATCAGTTGATTGTAAATGAACAAATAAAAAATTTTGCTGGAATGGTTTCACTTTCAGAAATGATTGCACTGATTAATAAATCAACGATTTTTATATCTAATTCAACCGGTCCAATTCACATAGCGGCTGCACATGGGAAACTAACAATAGGTTTTTACCCCAAAATATTATCTTCTTCAGCTAAAAGATGGGGACCATATTCTAATAAAGCAAAAATATTTGTTCCGGAAATTGATTGTTCTAATTGCACAAGGGAACAGTGCGAACACTTAAATTGTATGAGTAGTATTAAAATGAATAAAGTGTTTTTAGAAGTACAAAATTTGCTTAACTTTCATAAAAATGATGGAGAAATTAATGCCTAAACTCTCTTTATTTTCTATTCTCGTCTTGATGATATTGTTTCTAAGTGCAATGACTTTTTCTCCTCCTGATGAGTTCAGGAAAGTTGAAAACAATGCTTTTAAAGTGGGTGAAAAGTTAACCTTTGATGTAAAGTATGGATTTGTCACTGCCGGAATTGCAACATTTAATATTCCAAGAAATAAAAGAATTTCCGGAAGAAATGCGTACCATATCACTTTTGAAGTGAATACAGTTCCGAGCTTCGATTGGATTTTCAAGGTGCGGGACAGGTATGAAACTTACCTCGATGTTGAAGGACTTTTTCCATGGAGGTTTGAACAGCATATCAGGGAAGGCAGTTATTCGCGAGATTTCTCTGCCTTTTTTGACCAGCGCAAGGGCAAAGCTAAAACAAGCGAGGGCGAATATGATATTCCAAAGTATGTGAACGATATTGTCTCAGCACTTTTCTATGCCCGCACTTTTGATTTTTCCAAGCTTAAAATCGACGATAGGATCAATTTAAAGAATTTTTATAAAGATAAAATTTACGATTTAGATATAAAATATCATGGCAAAGAAACAGTTGAAGTACCCGCAGGTAAATTTGATTGCATAATCGTTGAACCATTAGTTCAGGAAGGCGGGTTGTTCAAGAGTGAAGGAAGCATATTAGTTTGGATGACAGATGATGCGTTGAAGGTTCCTGTAAAAGTAAAAACCAAAGTAATCATTGGCGCAATTGATGGGGAATTAACTGCCTACGAGGGATTGGCAGGAAAATTAAGTTCCAAACGATAAAATATTTCTTGTTTTATAGAATTCGTTCTTAATTTGAATGGTATTGCTTTTTGAGTAATTTGGAAAAAGATTATTTCACCAACACATTATTATTTCCTTCAATATGGATGAACAAAACACAGACTCAGAGCCCAACGAAAACCTTAATCTTCAGAACTTTTCCGAAGAACAGCCGTTGCCAGAGCTAACTCTCGAACAACAATTTAAGCCTCAAATATCTCCAATAGCAGCTGCATTCATCGGTTTAATTGGAGGGTTTTTTCTTTATCAAATTGTTGGTGGATTGTTAACACTTTTAATTTTTGGTCTTGATGTTGAAAATGCGCCTGTTAACGGAATACGACTAATGACTATGGCAGGACAGATTTTGTTTATCCTTTTGCCTGCACTCCTTTTCACAAAATTATTATATGCTGATGTTACCAAGTTTTTTCGTATAAAAATTCCTAGTTGGAAGGAAGTTCTTTTATTTACAATTGGCATCGCTATTCTAACTGTACTTTTGCAAAATTATCTTTACATACAAAATTATTTCATAGATCAGCTTGCTAACAATGTTCCAATAATTAAAACTCTTAAAGATTTATTGGATACACTCAATGAGTATGTTGAAAAAACTTACGGCAACTTGTTGAGGGCAAATAATATTTATGAAGCCGCGCTCATAGTGTTAGTTGTTGCCATAGTACCCGCTTTAAGTGAAGAAGTGATGTTCCGGGGATTTGTTCAGCGAAGTTTTGAAATTAAAATGAAGCCATTTTATGCAGCGCTGATTACTGCGATATTTTTTGGGTTAAATCATTTTAATCCTTACGGTTTAATCCCGCTAATTATTCTTGGATTGTATTTT
>JBGSOQ010000342.1:0-6796 GCA_041739035.1 Ignavibacteriaceae bacterium
TAACGTAACCTTTCCATCTAGAATTTTGGTTCCGTCAAAAACATCATTCTTAATAAGCAATGCTCCATCTAAATCAGCCCAATCAACCATCGGTGATAAATGAGAAGCAGCAGAAATAGCGCATGAAGTTTCCGTCATACAGCCCAGCATCACCTTCATTCCAAGCGCTCTAGCCATCAAGATCATTTTGTGGGCTTCTCTCATGCCAGTACATTTCATTAACTTTATATTAATACCGGAAAAAACTCCATGGGCTTTAATTACGTCTTCCAATCGCTGAACCGATTCATCCCCAATTGTTGGAAGCGGGCTGTTCTCCGTTAACCAAGCCATATCATCGATTTGTGTTTTAGGCATAGGCTGTTCAACAAATAAAACATTCTTTTCTTTGAGCCAGTGAATCATTTCAAGCGCAAGGTTTTTGTCCGTCCAACCCTGATTAACATCAACCGTTAATGGTGTATCTGATACTGATCTGATTGTTTCAATCATTTCCTTATCAGTATCTCTTCCTAATTTTACTTTAAGAATCTTATACTCTTCAGCCTCTTTTACCTTAACGCGAACAACATCAGGCGTGTCAATACCAATAGTAAAGGATGTATATGGGGTTTTTGTTTTATCAAATCCCCAGACGTTATACCAAGGCTGATTTAGGAGCTTGCCTACAAGATCATGTAAAGCAATATCAATTGAAGCTTTTGCTGCAGTGTTTCCAGTTGCAATTTTATCAATGTCGATCAAAATATTTTCCAAATCAAAAGCGTTATTATATTTACTCAAATCAACTTTTGATAAAAAATCCGCTACTGTCTGGTGTGATTCGCCAAGGTACGGTGGTAATGACGCTTCCCCATATCCAATCACTCCATCATATTCTACTTCAGTTAAAACAACAGGAGTAGTAGTTCTTGAATTTGTAGCAATTGTAAAAACGTGTTTTAATTCAAGAGTGTAAGGTTTGTATGATAACTTAAGTTTACCATTCATTTTAGTTCCATAAGATTTTTGAAGCAATAAATTGCTAGAATAGGATGAGGTAATAGCCGAGCCAACCATTATCCCAGTTGTTTTTAGAAAATCTCTTCGTTTTTGTTTCATTATAATTTTAATTTTTTATTTAAATCTTTTGTAAGCCTAACTCCATTAATTCCTAGAGAGCTTAAAATTCTTTTCGCTTTGATAAAAGTTTTCAATCTGCCCTCGGCGAAATTCGCTCTTGTTTTATCAAAACTATTAATTCTAACTCTCCCCGAAGCATGAATAAATTCCAAATTCCCAAGATAAATTGCAACATGAGTTATTTTTTCTTTACCTAAACTATCATCTTTCTTTCCAAAAAATAATAGATCGCCAGGTAAAAGATTATCAAACCCACCTTGTGTATCAACAATTTCACCAACGTGAACTTGCTGAGATGCGTCTCGAGGCAGTTCAATACCCTGAGAATGAAATACAATTTTAGTAAATCCACTGCAATCAAAACCTTTAATTGAAGTTCCTCCCCAAACGTAGGGAATTCCCATCATCATGTTAGCGGAGCGGTTAATTTCATCGAAAGTCTGCTTCCGTGAATTCAGCCAGGCTTCATAGTCTTGTATTTCATCATTGGAAAGAAAGGCCTCACGTCCATCTGGAAATTGTACTTGTGTGAAATTACCATCTTGAGATATTTTTTTCAACAAATTTCCTTGAACTACATCGGAAACAGGATCTGAATTATTATTCTTTTCTGAATAGGAAAAACTAAATGGCACAGTTACAATTATTTTTTTTAATTGGTTCCAATCTTCAAATTTGGAATCATTCATCAAGAAAACACCGTCATCATCCATCCAGCCAATGTAATCATCTTCACACTGCACTAAATACCATTCGCCTGCCGATTTTAATATTTTTAAACTTGAACCGAGCAAAACTTGAGTTGCAAGTTCAGCCGAATGTTCCGGTTTTGTGCGAACATTTGAAACTGAAAGGTTCACGATACCGTAAATATTTTCTCCCAAGTTTTTCGATGGTAATGATTCTATTTGGTCAATTACATTCATGTTATTAAACCTCGATAGCAGCTTTTCCTTAGCTTCAGAAAGGTTAGTCTCTCCAGTAAGAAATATTTCATCATCTTTGATATTGAAATTAACATCGAATACAGCTGTCCGTTTGTCCGGTGCAAATTCCACCCGAATTTGCTCAATAATATCAGTAAAATCATCAGAATTAATTTGGGCCATTGACTCGGTTACCATTATCAAAGAGATAAAAAATGTAAAAAATAATTTCATTTAATTAATGTGCAATTCTGTTTGATTACGATGACAATGCGTAAAAACCTATATTCCAAAAAAAATTACTAAAACTTGTTTGTTTTAATAAGAATTTCATATTTTAAATCAGTACTTTTCATACGTTCACAATATTTAGGATAAAGCAATGACTACAGAAGGTTATATTTTTATGTTTTTGGCATGGGGCATTATCTTATCCCTTTTATTTTTTTGCTTTTATAAAGTTTTTAAGACCCAAGAGAAAAACAGCTAGTCACTCCAAGTAATTCATCTTATAATTCTGAAATAACCAACTTAAGGAATTATCCCATTTGAATCATCTTGATTAATTACGTTTATTGTGCTCGGTCTATAAGCTGTATTCGTTTCAGTGGCTGCTAACTTAATTTTACCGCTCTCAAGATTTTTATATAGTAAATCATTTTCAATTAAATAGTAAAACTGCTTTCTAAATTCATCTAATGATATTCCGCATGTAGCTGCATATTTGGCAAGCTCATGGGGATCTTCAAAATCAGCTTGATTTAATCGCAGCATATATCTGCGTGCAATGTAAAATGCCTCTGACGAAGGATCTACCATTCTGACTCTGGTTCTTTTAGTTGCCGGATCAATAATATCATTGAAAAATAAAGGCACAAAATATCCGTTTTGTATTGAAACCATTGCCGCATTTCCTCCATTTAGAATAAACTGAGCGGCTGCAAAACCTAAATCCCGTGTATATTCCATATCGTAGGGAATAGGATCAGCACATCGAAGCTCGTACCCGATATTTTTTGCAACTATTGTAGATTTAATTCCAAAATTATGAAGCCTTTCTTGAACCTTGTATTTCAGGATTTCGCCAAAATTGACCTCGGCTATTCTAATATTGTCATGTGCATCTCGTTCCACATTTACAAGCATCTCCAAATCTTTGGGATCTAAATGTTCCACTAATCCTTCAGCTAAAATTGCGACACCATCAGTTCTTCCATAGCTCTGTCTTTTTATGATTGCCCCAACTAGAATGTCAACCATATGATTTATGCTAATTGCTTTCGATGGAAATTCCTCAGGAATAAGTGTTAGAGTAGCTCCTGTAGCCTTACCTATACCTAGTGCTAGGTGCCCGGCTTTCCTGCCCATAGTAACAACAAAATACCATCTTGAAGTTGTTTGTGCATCAACCATTAGATTTTTTACCACTTCAACACCGATGTGACGAGCTGTCTGAAATCCAAAAGTAGGTATTCCATGAGGAAGATCAAGATCGTTATCAATAGTTTTAGGAACATGAACCACATGTATTCTTCCTGATGCCATTTCCTCAACTTTAAGTGCACTGAAAGCAGTATCATCTCCGCCAATTGTGATTAATTTATCTACGTTCAACCTTAAAAGTGAAGTAACTGTATTTTCAAGATGCTTTTTATCTTTAGTCGGATTGTTTCGTGCAATGCCGATGTACGAACCGCCTCTAAAATGAATTCGACTTACATTATGAATAGTTAGTTCCTTAAAATGCGATATGTCACCTTCCATAATCCACTTAAAGCCATCTTTAATACCGATGACTTCAACACCTTCAAGTGCGGCTCTAATAGTTGCAGCGCCAATCACACTGTTAACTCCTGGTGCAGGACCTCCACCAACTAAAATAGCTAATCTTTTGGGAGCTGTTGACATTCTTCTATCTCCTAATTCCTTTGTTCTCTAAGTCTTAATTATTTAGAAAGTACAATTTTTATAAACTCGTTTTTATTAGTCTGCTCTAAATTTACTAAATAAATTCCTGAAGTAAACTTTGCGGAATTCATATTAATATCTAAATTATTTAGCCCAATATTAGAAGGCTGTTTAACACTTGCAAAAATTCTTTCACCAACAATATTATAAATATTAACCTTGTACAGATCCAGACTATTTAATGTGAAGCTTACAGTTGTCTGAGAATTAAATGGGTTTGGATAATTTTTTAGATTAAATGATTTATGATTTGGCCGGGAATCGTCATTATCATCATTAATTGAAGTATTTATCCTCGGCGATAGTTTCCGATTGAGCACAATCATCACAGCATCTGCACTGACCACTTTTCCAGTTTGAATTCCATTGTTTGTTAACTTTATAAGCAATTGTCTGCCTTGCTGCAAAGAATAATCACCGAGTTTAAACCACCTTTTATTGCTTGAAACCGACTGGTCAATATATTTAACATTTGACGTTCCGCTTGAATCATAAACAAAATATTCGGCAGAATTAGTTCTGTTAGAGCCCACAATAGTGTAAGCATAGACTTCATAAATTCCATTTGCAGGAACATCAATAAAATACTCCACTGATGCAAATGAATCTGGATTAGCATAAATAGAAGCTCCACTGTATCCAGAAATTGTGCTGTTAATCCAGTCGCCTGTGCGAACAGCATTTTTATTATCGGAAATCGTAGTAATTTTATAAAATTCTCTCCAATCCGAAGTTGAATAAGGAGGATAAGTTTTTGATGAGAATACACCGGATTTCAAAGTTGAAAAATATGGGATTAAATCGCTATAGTACCAAATTGAATTTCCATTGTAACCTTTATTCCGTGATGTATTTATAAATTGAAGAACTTCGGATGCAGTTAATGATGTGCCGCCTGGTTTTACAGCAAAACATGGGAAAATTTTGTTTTTATTATTAATTAAAGATGGAATATAATTTAGTATGTTTCCAAAAGATGATGCTGAAGTAACATATGATTGAACCTGAACATTATCTACATAATCACTATTAACCCAAGAAACCCAGTCCTGAGCAAAACTTTGGTAAGAAGTATAGGAATTTGAACTATACAAGCTCGGAGCATTTGAAATATTTAGATTTGGATTAACAGCTTTTAGGCTGTCACGAATTCTTTTTGCAAAATCATTAAGCTTATCACTTCGCCAGCGGAGCCAATTTGCGTCTTGATAATCTGATGGCGGAGGGTTCCCATCATGTTCAGTTCTATAAAGACTATCAGTATAATAATCGTATCCATATTCAAGACTAGAATATCTAATTCTATCTAATTCAATACCATCAAGATCATATTTTCGTGCAACTTCAGTTGCTAAACCGATTAAAAAATTTTGAACATCCTTATGAACATGAATCATCCAATAAATATTACTTCCATCGATTTCTGTACCGTTAACTTTTTTTGCAACCCAATCCGGATGCGCTTGAAAAATTGGCCCTTTAACTCCAGGCAGTTGATTTCCGGTCCAACCACCAACAAATCCATATTCAAACCATGCCTCAACATGAAGTCCTAAACGATGACCTTCGGCAACTGCCTCTGAAAGAATATCTCTATCAGAATAATCAGGATCAATTTTAATCCCGGTTTCCTGAAAAAATCTATCACTCTGCCAAAGTGGATAACCTCTGCTCCAAGCATTAATGTAAACCACATTAAAATGATTATTAGCAAGGCTGTCCATTGCCTGTGCAATTGATTCTTTTGAAGTAAGCGTATTGCGGGCAATCCAAGTTCCACGAAGTTCTTGGCCTATGCTTAGATAAGAAAGGACTAAAAATATTATAAGAATGTTTTTCATCAGAAATGTTTTGAAGAAAATTATTCTACTATAGAACTTTTAATTTTGCAAACTTCAGCATCAGTTGCTTTAAATTATTACCTTCGAAAATCACGGTAGCTTTAACCATATCACCATTTCCGGTAACTTGGGTCACTTTTCCAAGACCAAACTTATCGTGCATTACCCGGCTGCCAACTCTTAAGCCCTTCGAATCTTGGTCAAAATCTTCGTAGTCAACAGTTTGAAAGTATTCATAATACATTTCTTTTTTAGATTTACGATTTAGATTCTTCCTTCCGATACCGCCATTCACTTCCGAAATTGTTTCTGGATCGACTTCATCAATAAATCGTGAGCGGCTTTGGTATGCTACTTCACCAAAACGATAACGTGAACGAGCATGTGATAGATAGACTTTGTTCATTGCCCGAGTAATTGCAACGTAAAATAAGCGTCTCTCCTCTTCAAGCTGTGTATCGGAACTGAACCTATTCGAAAGCGGGAAAATATCTTCTTCACAACCTGATATAAACACAATTGGGAACTCAAGTCCTTTAGCACTGTGAACTGTCAGAAATGTGACAACATTTTTTTCTTCATCATAATTGTCTACGTCAGACATCAGAGAAACTTCTTCAAGATAAGTCTCAAGCTCTGCATCTTTATTCTCGTTTGAAAATTCACTCAGTGATGATAATAATTCATTTATATTATCCCACCGTGCAATTGATTCAGGTGTATTCTCCTCTTTAAACATTCTAAGGATTCCTAATTCATCAACAAGAGCACGGGAAAGTTCACCAACTGATAATTTATCTTTCAACCCGATGTACTTATCGAGCAGAACACGAAACTGCTTTACGTTTTTCTGAATTCTTTCTTTAATGTCTATTACCTCAAAAACTCTAGCCATGGTTTCAAAAAGATTAAGATCGTGTTTTCTGGCAAAAGTTATCA
>JBGSOQ010000377.1:0-35559 GCA_041739035.1 Ignavibacteriaceae bacterium
TATTAAAATTCATTCATAGAGACTAAACGCAATGAAAGAAATAAATCTCTGGGCGTTCATTAAAAACCACATAGAAAAAGATGGTGCGGTAATTTTGATGGTAGTTGTTGATTCTGAATATTCATCTCCTGGCAGAGCCGGCTTCAAAATGGCTGTGAGTAAAAACAAGGAAATGATCGGCTCCATTGGCGGGGGAACTATGGAACACAATCTTGTTGAAGATGCAGTCAAGAATCTCAACAGCAATAAAAATGTTTTGTGGCTTAAAAAACTATATCATCATGGAGAAGCACTAAACGATAGCTCTGGAATGATATGCTCGGGTTCACAAACCATTTATACTTTGATGCTTGATAAGAATGAAATTGACATTGTCAGTAAAATCATTGAGGCAATCAAACAGAATAAAAAATCTGCCATCAAATTAGATCCTATTGGACTGCATTGCGTTGAAACGAATCTTAACAAAAAGAAAATAATCTTCACACAGACCGATAAGCAAAACTGGAGCTATCAAGAAAATATTGGCCAGCAAGATACAATTTACATCATTGGCGGCGGACATGTGAGTTTGGCTCTTTCAAAAGTTATGTCACTACTTAACTTTTATGTGATTGTACTCGACAACCGATCCAACTTACAAACAATGGGGCTAAATCAATTTGCTGATGAGAAAATTGTGAATGACTATGATGAAATTGATAACTACTTAGTCGAAGGAGAGCAATCGTACATTGCTATTGTTTCCCACTCTCATGAAAGTGATACTTTTGTTATGCAAAAAGTCATCAATCGTAATTTTAAGTATATAGGATTGATGGGCAGTAAAGCAAAGGTGAAAAATGCTATTTCTGAAATGAGAAGACTTAAAATTTCAGAAGAAAAAATTAATAGCATTCATGCTCCTATCGGAATTGAAATAAACAGCCAAACTCCAGAAGAAATTGCAATTAGCATTGCCGCAGAGATTATAAAAATTAGGAACTCTTAAAAATAATATCTTATCTTTGCGGAAATAATTTCACCTCAAAATAAATTATCTAAAAAAGGTATTCTATGACGGAACAAGTCGAAAAAAAGAAAGCAGGATTCTTTTCATTCTCAAAAACCTACTGGGTAGTAATCATGATGGAATTCTTCGAGCGCGGCTCTTACTACGGAATGATGAGTATACTTTCTGTTTATATGACTGATCAATTGAATTTTTCTAAAGAAAGCGTCGGTGTAATTAAAGGCACAATTCAGCCGCTGCTTTATATTTTGCCAATACTTGCTGGAGCTATTGGCGACAGATTTGGTTATAGAAGAACATTAACATTCGCTTTTATTTTTCTGGGGCTTGGATATTTTCTTACAAGTCAAGCAACAGAATATGCTCTTGTGTTCGCGAGCTTGGTGATTATGGGAATCGGGGCAGGATCATTTAAGCCAATGATTTCGGGCACGATTGCAAGAGAAACGAACGAATCGAACAGCACACTCGGCTTTGGAATTTTTTATTGGTCAATAAATTTAGGGGCTTTTTTATTTCCACTAATACTCGTTCCTTACATTAAAAATACTTTTGGCTGGCAATATGTGATGTTAGCTTCTGCAATTGCAACTACCTCAATGTTAATTCCAACTTTTCTTATTTATAAAGAACCAAAAAAACCTAAAAACATTAAGACTCTCCCCGAAGTATTAAAGGGAATGATAATGGTTCTTACAGATTTTAAGTTTATTGGTTTGATTGTCATCTATTCCGGATTTTGGATTCTCTATTTTCAAATGTTCGATTCGGTTTTGTGGTATGTTCAAAAATATGTTGATGCATCCTCCCTTAATTCAGCTGTTAATGCATCCCTCGGAATATTTGGAATAAACCTTAATTGGAAATTCGACGTTGAACATGTAACTGTAATTAATGCTGGAACTATCATCCTATTGCAAATTGTTGTTTCTAACATTGTAAAGCATACAAAGGCACTTCCAACAATGATTGCCGGAATTACAATGGGAACTATAGGCATGGCTATTCTTGCAATCTCCGCTGATATTTGGGTTTTCATGATTGGCATTGTCATCTTTTCAATTGGCGAAATGACGGCACATCCCAAATTTATTTCTTATGTTGGATTAATAGCTCCTGAAGACAAAAAAGCGTTATACCTCGGCTATTCATTTTTGTATGGCGTTCTTGGCAGTTTTGTTGGCGGAATTCTTGGCGCAAACTTGTACGTTCATTTTGTAGATAAGCTGAATCAGCCAAGCACGTTGTGGATAATCTTCAGTTTAATTGGGGTAGTAACTATAATCAGTTTGCTGTTGTACAATAAGTTCGTGCATGTTAAAAAAGCATAAATGTTCTTGATTATAAATTGAATTAGTTGAAAAAATATTTCGATGTAATTCTCTAATTATTAAATTTCAGTTGGGCATAAAATACTCAACGAATGTAGGAGCTAAAGAGTAATATGGTTGTGATCCTATTTTTGATTTTACTTAGCAATACTGCATTCTCTCAAGATAATTCTGATAAAAATTTAATGCTGGTGAAATCAAATTCAGCAATTAATATTGATGGATTTATTGATGACACATGGCGGCTTGCAGATTCTGCTGATGGATTTGTACAGTTGCAGCCGTACAATGGGAAGCCTTCAGTTAGAAGAACTGTCGCCAAAATAATCACAACTGAAAATTCACTTTACTGCATGATTGTTTGCTACGATGACCGAGATAACATTGAAGTTAATACCGGAAAGCTGGATGACTTTACCGGTGATATAGTGTCTTTAATGCTCGATACATTCGACGATAAAAAAACGGCATACAAATTTGCTGTGAACTCTTCAGGAGTAAGAATGGACGCTCGTATGCTTGATGATGGCAGAAACAGAGATTACAGCTGGGATGGAATTTGGTTTGCCGAATCACAAATTTACGATTGGGGTTATGTTGTTGAAATGGAAATTCCGTATAAATCAATTCAGTATGATGAAACCCTAACTTCATGGGGATTGGATTTTGACAGATGGATTCCGGCACTGAATGAAGACAGCTATTGGTGTGCGTATGAATTGAATGAGGGTCAGCGTATATCCAAATTTGGTTCTTTAACTTTCAATGAATTTACTCCAAGCATCAAAGGATTAAATCTTGAGATTTATCCGGTTGGAATTTCTAAAGCGACATATCTTTACGATAACAAATACAAGATTGAACCTAATGCCGGGCTTGATATCTTCTACAATCCTTCTCCAAAACTAACGGTCATGTTTACGCTCAATCCGGATTTTGCACAGATTGAAGCGGATCCTTACTCATTCAATATTTCGCGGTATGAATCTTACTTTAACGAAAGAAGACCATTCTTCACAGAAGGAAGTGAAATCTTCATGCCCAGCGGGCGTGAAAGGCAATCCGGCTTCTACCGTCCACTTGAATTGTTTTACTCAAGGAGAATTGGAAAGAAATTGGAAGATGGTTCTGAAGTGCCATTAATTTCGGGAACAAAAGTTTTTGGACGGCTTGATGACTGGGAATACGGTGGCTTCTTAGCTCTTACAGGTAAAAAGAATTATTCCGACTTAGGTCAAGATTTAACTGAGCCCCTGGCATTTTTTGGTTCGGTAAGTTTGAAGAAAACAATTTACGGTAATTCAACTCTGGGATTGCTGTATGTTGGTAAACACACTAGCGATGGTTATAATGGAGTGCTCGATATTGATGGTGCATTCAGAGAATCAAATTGGCAGCTTGCTTATCAGTTTGCCAGATCTTTTAAAAACTCTGAAGGTGATTTTGCTAGCTCGATTGGATTCAAGCATGGAACCGAAAATTGGCTAACCGCTATAAGAGGCAGATACATTGGTGAAAAATTTGATGTTAACGAAGTTGGCTTTGTCCCATGGCTCGGAACCGGTGAAGTTGTCGCTCTTACTGGTCCGGTATGGTTTTACGATGAGGGTTTTGTCCGCGATTGGGGTTTGCTCTTTGGCGGTACGCTGGATTATAATAAGCAGGACTTGTATTACGATCATTCTGGTGTTTTAGTTTTGAATATGTATTTCAGAGATAATTGGGGATATGAAATTTCATTCTTAGCTGGTAAATCTAAAGAGCTTGATAAAAAATTTAATTCGTATGAGATAAGTCTTTCTACTTTTATAAATACTTCGCCAAGTTGGAGCTTGGATACGTGGACGGGATATTCTAAAACATATAATTTCTATAGAGATTATCTCGCATTTTATTCTTGGGCTGGATTCTCGGTTAACTTTAAAGCAGCAAAAATTTTAGAATTAGGAACTTCCTTTGATGCCTTTATTGAAGGCAATCCCGATAATAAAATTGAAGAGATTACTTATAATGCAAGACCATATTTTTCTTTAACTCCAGTGAACGACCTAAACCTTCGTTTGTATGTTGATAATCTCTATCTTCGTTCTACAAAAAAGCTTGAGCAGATAATTATAGGTTTTCTTTTTGCTTATAACTTTTCACCCAAAAGCTGGATTTACCTTGCAGTTAATGAACTGAGAGATAGAAGCCCTGAGTTTGATCCTGTTGGAAATATTTTAGAAGATAGATTGCATGTTGTGAACCGGGCTGCCGTGCTGAAGCTTAAGTATCTTTATTACTTTTAGTTGATTGAGGCCAATTAATACAATATGTTTCTACTCAAAAAGTGAGGAAAAAATGATTGGCTTAATTCTTGATTTGTATAAACATCAGGCCTGGGCTGATGCCGAATTATGGAAAGCATTTGAGGCTTTCCCTTTATCACTTGAAGATGCTATAATCAAAAAACGTCAGCATCATATTCATTTTGTGCAACAATCATTCCTGTTTGCTCTCAAAAGAGAACCTATTACATTTAAAAAACTCAGAGATTTTTCAAACATGGGAGAACTGAAACTATTTGCAATAAATTACCATAACAAAATTTCTGAATTTTTAGCGGGCTGCACCGAACAGTTGTTTAATGAGATTTTAACTATTCCCTGGTTTAAAAATCCCCCTTTAAGTATAAGCACTTACAAAGCTTTAATGCAGACCGTAATGCATAGTCATTACCATCGAGGACAAAATTCTGCACGACTGCGTGAGCTTGGAGGTGACCCTCCATTGACTGACTTTATTGCATGGTATTGGCAAAACTGTCCTGAGCCTGATTGGAATAACAATTAATTCCCAAATAGGTAAAGGATCACTTAAAATTCTATGGTAAATTTTCTTCTTCTTGGTATCTGCTTTATACTTGGAATACTCTTCAGAAAATTCAAACGAATGCCGGACGAAACACCGGCTGTTTTAAATAGTTTTATCATCCATGTATCACTTCCTGCATTAGCAATTCTGCATATCCATAATGTTCAAATAAGTTATGGATTATTAATTCCTATTTCCATGGCGTGGTTATTATTTGGTTTGGCAGCATTAATTTTCAAATGGTTAGGTTCAAAACTCAATTGGAGCCGTTCACTAACCGGCACCATGATATTGGTCTGTGGGTTGGGTAATACATCTTTTCTCGGATTACCAATGATCGAAGTTTTTTTCGGCAAAGAAGGGATTCCCACCGGATTACTTATTGATCAAATGGGATCATTTTTAGTTTTATCTACTCTTGGAATTTTTACAGCCTCATACTACAGCGGTGCCAAATTCGACGGAAGAACCGTATTAAAACGGGTTGTTACATTTCCTCCTTTCATTTCGATAGTAATAGCTTTTTTACTTCTGCCTTTAGATTACCCAAAAGAAATGGTTTCCGTTCTTGAAAAATTGGGAAGCACTCTCTCTCCGTTAGCATTATTATCGGTGGGATTCCAAATGCGTTTTACACATTTTAACACTCATAAATTGGAATTGGCGATAGGATTATTATTCAAATTGATTTTAGCACCCATGACACTATATCTACTTTACTTTTTTACAACTCAGGAAAGGGGATTAATTTTCGACATAACCATATTTGAAGCTGCTATGCCCCCAATGATAACGGCTGCTATTGTTGCAACTGAGCTTAAATTGAACAAAGAATCAGCTGCAATGCTTGTCGGGATAGGAATAGTACTATCATTTTTAACCCTTACATTGTGGTGGGTGTTTTTAGTTTAATAGGTTAACAATTATTGTGCGACTTTTCTATTTCTTTTTTAATTGATTCCCCTTCGGGGGTGAAATCTTCTAATGGTTTAATAGGTTCAAGTTCTACTTCTTTTTGAATAATCTCAAATAATTTATGAAAATCGTCCCATTTACTCATAAAGAATTTTTTATGTTCATCTTTCTCTTTCCCCAGATTCATTTCCTTAAATATTTGTAACCACATTCCATAGAATGATACAATCCATATTGCCTCCTGAAATTTAATCCTGGTTTGTCTTTCAAGATAAAGTGAATTAGAGTACCAGAATAAGCGAGCAGCTTCAAGGTTAGCCATTTTATTTTCATCATGATCTGGTTTGTGAATTACTGTGTACAGGTCAAGCCAATGCTTAAGTGCTTGTTGATGTACTTCTAATCTTTTTTCGATCGCGACTAATTTTAATTTCTCTTTGCGTTCTAATTCGAAATATTTTCGTTTTTCTCTATTTTGAAACCATAATGTAATTAAGGGTATGGCCGCACCTGTCAGAAGAACTAAAATGTAATCCCACATTTAATCTCTCTCCATTTTTTTACAAAAATATTTTTTATTGTACGTTATTTGATTTATCATCCAAATACTTCTTCTTCTTGCTTCCTTCATAGCTGTCAATTTGGAAAAGCACGCCTTCCAATTTCCCATTGACTAACGGAATACGTTTGGAAGTTCTTAGTCCGATAGATTTTCGCAGCTCTGGATTGCCGGTATAAATAAAAGCAGAAGTACCATTGCATTTTGTTTTGAGGAAATCTCCCAAATCTTTGTAGAGCGCTTTTACTTCTTCAATTTCTCCAAGACGTATTCCGTATGGAGGATTTGAAATTAAGGTTCCATTCTCAAATTGCTTTACATGTTGGAATGGATGACATGATACATCAACGTTATCGCCAAACGGTAGTCTTGACAAATTACTTTTAGCCACATCAATTATTCTCTGTGATTTATCGCTTCCAATTATAATACCTTTTGGCAAAGGACGTATTTTCTTGTCGCAATCCTCTTTCAGATCTTCCCAGATTTTAAGATCGAAATCCGGTAAATAGAAAAATCCAAATTTATTGCGAAGCTTCTGTGCGGGAATTCTGCAATAATGCATCAATGCCTCGCAGAGAATTGTACCTGAACCGCACATGCAATCCCATAAAGGATTATCACCATTCCACTTGCTTAATCTAATTATTGCGGCGACAAGCGTTTCCTGCATTGGTGCTTCACCGGCTAATAATCTATAGCCACGCTTATGCAGCGATTCACCTGATGTATCAAGACTTATTACTGCAGTATCTTTTTCAATGTGAAGATTGAAACGTACATCAGGATTAACTGTTTCAACATTTGGACGCTTTCCAGACTTTGCCCTGAAGTAATCAGCAATTCCATCCTTTAAAACTTGGGATGCGTAAAGCGAATTGGTGATTTGACTCTTAGCAACCGAAGCACTTATCGCTAAAGTTTTATCGAGAGAAAATATTTCTTCCCAATGGATTTTTTCTGCTGTTTTAATTAATACATTAGTATTGTGACAGTGAAAGGTTATTAATGGTGCTAATACTCTGGACAGTAATCTAGAAGCATAATTTATTTTGTAAAGGGCTGGTTTATCAGCTTCGAAATAAACTCCGCGGTAAGCAACCTTCGTGTTAGTTGCTCCAAGTTCAATTAGTTCTTGCTCGCAAAGCTCTTCCATCATTCCCGGAGCTTGCGCAAAGTAACCGGAGGTTTGATATTGGTACATAAACTTAACTCAATAGTAATTGTGACAGAAGCAAATCTAAATGCGGGTTATTCTAACCCAAGCAGATTAAGTGTTAAAAAGCTGATAGTAATTTAGGAAAAGAAATAGAATGTTTTTTGACGAGTAATTTTAATCTCTTATCAGGCTAGCAAATATTAAGTATAGAATTTTCACTGAAGCTTGTACAGTTCCCCTAATTGTCCCTGTAACTTTTGATTTTCCAATTCTTTTCCTATAACTAACAGGAATTTCTATACATTTCATTTTTAATTTAGCAGCTTTTATTTGCATTTCAACTGTCCAGCCAAAATTTCTATCCTGCATCTTTAGTTTAAGAAGAGAGGAATATTTAATTGCTCTGAACGGACCGAGATCAGTGAAATTATAATTCCAGAACAACTTTATTAAGAACGCCGACAGCCAGTTTCCAAAAACTGCTTGAGGAAGCATTGCTCCTTTTTCCCTATTTCCCAGCATACGCGATCCAATAACTAAATCAACTTCATTATTAATTATTGGTTCAACAATTAAATCCATTTCTTGGGGATGATCACTGTAATCGCCATCAAGAAAGACCACAATGTCAATTTGTTTATTCTTAATGTGCTCAATTGCTTTCAAGCAAGCTGCGCCGTAACCTCTCTCGTGCTCATTCAGAACAGTAACGCCTAATGACTTTGCAACCTCTTCAGTTTTATCTGATGAACCATTATTTACAACGATTATCTCGTCAACAAATTTGGGAATATCTGCAATAACTTTTGGTAAAGATTCTTCTTCATTGAATGCGGGAATAATGACAACAATTCGTTTGTTGTCAATCATTCTGTAATAGCTCCGCCGCAGCTGCTTCCCGCACCCGCAGTGCAGCCAAAACAATGTGAATCGAAAATTATTTTCCTGTTCATCAGCTTGTCATAATCAAAATCAAATACTGTCATTGGCTTATCAGTAAAAATCTGCAAATCAATCATCTGATTAAAATCGCAATCGAATATTTTTCCATCGTAAGAGACACTAAGCAACGAACGGCACATAACTCCTTCAGCTGCCTGAGGGTTAAAAGCGTTAATCAATTTTTCCATATATTCTTCGTAAGCGTCAGTCCGCTCCAGCCATTCCTTAAAACGATGTATCGGCATATTCGTAATTGTATAAAGCCGATTGAATTTTAATTGATATTTCTCCCAAAGTTCCTTTTTAAAATCAGCTTCCAGTGAATGTTGTGATGCAGGAAGAAATGCTCCAACAGGATTATAAACCAAATCAAGGATCAAGTTACTGTCCCCATTACCATAACCAACTTCATTTAACATTCGAAGCGAATCAATGCTTTTCTGAAATACTCCTTTTCCACGCTGCTTATCCGTAAAATATTCCTGATAGTAAGGAAGTGATGAAATTACTTCAACATTATTATCAGCATAGAATTTTGGAAGATACATTTTAGATTCTTTAGTTGTTGGGTCTCCATCAATTGTAACAGTAAGATTATGCCTTACCATTACATGTTTACCGAGTTTTTTTGCCTCCAGCACAAAGTAATCAAAATGAGGATTTAATTCCGGAGCACCGCCAGTTATATCAAGATTTTTTATCCGGGGATTATTTTTTAGAATTTCCAGGCATTTATCAATTGTATCTTTGCTCATCTGCTCTGTTCTTTTGGGTGATGAATCAACATGACAGTGTAAACAAGCCTGATTACATTTCAGTGTGACATTTACCTGGAGCGTTTCAATAGTTAGCGGAGTCAAGTCAATGTCATTAGTCTGAAGTTTTTCTTGAAAATCATATTTGCTTTTTTTTACAAGATGGAGTGCACTTTCTTTCATTCTTTACCTTTAATATATTTTTTTAAGCGCCTTGCTTTTCTAAGTTATTCAGCATTTGTACACCGTGAACCAAATCAATTCCCGCGGCCATTGCGGCGGCAACGTGAACCGCTTCGGTCATCTGATCCGGATTTGAACCGTTTTCAAGACATGCCGTAGTGTATGCGTCGATGCAGTAAGGACATGGTTTGAAGTGCGCAATAGCCAGAGCAATTAATGCTTTTTCTCTTTTTGTTAAAGCCCCTTCTGTCCCGATTACAGCGTTGTAGTAATCAAAAAATTTTTTCATTAGTTCGGGCTTAAATTTTCCTACTTCTGCAAATCGCCCGAGATCTTTTGATTCGTAATAATTCATTTTAATCCTCTATTTTATTTTGTTAAGGTTCCAGTCATAATCCTTATATGAAATTTCCCATTCCGATAAATTATTTTTAATGTCTTTGCTGATATTCTCCGGAATGAATTGCGATACGTATTTAAGCACTTCCTTTTCAGAATCACCAAAATCTTCATCAAACCAATCGAATATTTTACTGAGATATGCTTTACGATTTTTTAAGTCGAAGGAGTTCCTGCTGTTATCATTTATGAATTCAATTGCCTGCGATTGCAGCTGCGTGACAATTTTATCCGGCTCGAAAGCTTCGTTTAAAAGCGCTGGGCAGCTGATTGATGCACATACTATTGCAAAATGAATACGCGGTTCATCCACCTTACGAAGTATTTTATGCTCAATATCATTTAACGAATATTTTTTATTGTTGATAGTGATGAACTCTTTATCCCAAACAGTTTTCCCAAGAATGTGACCAATAATTCTCCCGCCGGTGTGCAATTCATTAATGCTTTCAATTGGATAGTTCTCGCTAATAACTTGTAACGTAAAGGCATTGTATGAATTTATCCAAAATGCAAGTTTCTCGTTTATGCTTAATTGCTCCGGAACTGTATTCTTCAACTGTGTAAGATAATCATCCAATCGTTTGTCTTTCTTCAGCTCCTTATAATTGACTAATCCATTCTTGACATACTTATTTAATACATCTGTAAATAATCTGTGCTGCTGGGCAAACGCACCGGATACAAACAGAAAGCTTGCTAATAAAAAATAAAATAATATTTTCATATCACATTGCTGCTTGCTTTAATGAAATAATTTGTTTCTTAAGTTTTGAATTACCCTTTTCTTTAATCCATTCATCTAAATCCTTTTTTGTATCTATATCTCTAAGCGGTTGAAGCGCGGCTGTATTCAAACCTAATTTGACCGCCCGCTGCATCGTCACTTGAAATACTAAATCAGAACTCCACGGAATATCTAAAAATAATTCTTTATGCAAAACTTTCATCCCAAGCAAATAGTAACCTCCATCGTGAGATGGTCCGATTACAAGATCAACATCATCAAGCTTTTCTTCAGCTTCTTTTATTATTGCTGAATTGAGATCAGGAACATCTGTTCCAAGAATAATTACTTTTTCAGCATAGTGACTAAAAGCTAACTCAAAAGCATTCAGCATTCTTTCGCCCAGATCGGTGCCGCTCTGCAAAGCATAAAAATAATTTGACCCAGCCCATTTCATAACTTTTTCTTTTTCATCAGCTTCAGTATAGAACAAATACTTGTTGAATGATTTCAGTCTGCCTATTGTCTTTAATAAAAATCCTGCACAAAGCTTATAAAAACTTCGAGCAAAGTCACCATTAGTATCTTTTGCCAAGCGGGTTTTAACTTTCCCAATCGTTGGATATCGTGCAAAGATAATAAGTGAACTCTTTTTCGAGTTATGATTCCTGTTAAAATAATCCTGCCATAACTTTGAAGACTCTGTGCCCATGAAATATTTAGCGAATAAAATTAAACTAAAAAGCTGGTTTTTAATTAAACCATCTCTTACAAATTTTCTTGCTGAAGATTTGACTTCAGAATTAAGCAAATTGATTTTCGCCTTTCTGCGTGCCCTTCTAAAAAAATCAACATCTTCAAATACAAAATAGTTCTTAAACCCGCCAAGAGAATCATAAAATTCTCTTCTTACAATAATCCCTGAATCTCCAAATCGAGTAAATATTGTATTGAATTTCGAAAAGAAGGTATAATTCTTAAGCAGAAAATGATCTACGTCAAAACCCAGTGCAAAACGACATATTAAATTTTTTTCATCCTTGAAAAATTCATCCAGTAATTCAAATGCATCATCCGGAATAGAAGTATCGGCATGAAGAAAGAAAAGAATTTCTCCATGAGAAGCAGATACACCTTTGTTAAGCTGAATTCCTCTTCCTCTTGCCGAGTGAACAATTTGAGCGCCAAGTTGCTTAGCTGCGCGAGCTGTTTCATCGGTGCTGCCGCCGTCTGAAACAATTATCTCAACATCATTCCGGTTTTTACCAATCCTTACTAAATTTTTTTGTATGAAATATTCCTCATTCAGGGTTGGAATTATTACAGAGTACTTTACTTTCACGAGCACAAATCCTACAGGCCGCTTCGCCAATTATTTGTATTGAGGACCGTCAGCTTAATGTTTTTATACATCTCATTATCCGGATCAGCTTTTGGTAAGCTTCCGAATGAAAGCACTTGGGTTGGACAATTAACAACGCAAGCCGAACATCTTACACATTCAACATCATTCATTGGAATTCCTTTGTTGGCAAAGTTCATAACATCAATTCCCATGTGGCATACTTTTGTACAAATGTTGCAAGAGATACATTTCTTCTTATCTGAAAAAATTCGGTATTGTGAAAACCGGTTTACAATGTGCATCCATGCAGCAAGCGGACATCCGAAACGGCACCAGATTCTTCCGCTTAAAAAGAAATACACTCCTAATCCGAGAACTCCTGAAAATATTATGTCTATACCAACATAATAAAATTTGTGAAAGAAGTCGGCGGTATATGACACTTTTTCATTGATGATGGGTAAATTAAAATCATATAAAATACTAAGCAGTTTTAATCCCGTGATTATAATTGCTGCAAGTAAAGCCCACTGACCAATATTCTCCCACTTTTTTGCTTTAGGTCCGTGAGGTGCAAGAGTTCTGTATTCATCGCCAAGAGTTTCAGCGAGCGCACCGCATGAACATATCCATCCGCAGTAAGCACCCTTGCCCCATCGGTAAACAATGTATGGAATAAAAATAAATGTTTGGAATAAACTGAAGACCAGCCAAAAAACCGTAATGTTTCCGTTGTAAAGATTGCTGAAGTTTAAAGGCCAAGCTAAAATAAATCCGTATGATCTCCAGTAGCTTTCATTAGGAAATACTTGGGAAAGCATGAATCCTTCTGAGCCGCCAAGCATTCCATTTTTTCCTAACAATGGAAAAACAATTTCGGGTAGAATGAATAGAGGCAAAGCTTGGATCAAAATTAAAGTCCAAGTTTGCAACTTGATATACTTTGTCGGTTTCATTCTAATTCTTCTCAGCCCGAAAATCAAAATTGTAAGCGAGTATAAACCTGTGTAGTAAAAAGATTGGGATCTACCAAAAAACTCGAGGCCAAAATATCTTCCGCCAAAAAAGATGGTAACGAAAAACATTCCTACGATAATGAAATAAAAATATTTGAACGTTTGCCAATTCAGTTTTATTTGCGGACCATAATCTCTGATGAATTTGTAGAGAAGAAAAAGCCCGAGTAAAACTGCTCCAATGAAAGCAAAATAGGCAATACCGGCGTTAATGTATTT
The DNA here is from genome assembly GCA_041739035.1 of Ignavibacteriaceae bacterium. Lineage (GTDB taxonomy): Bacteria > Bacteroidota > Ignavibacteria > Ignavibacteriales > Ignavibacteriaceae > XYD12-FULL-36-8. The sequence goes on from JBGSOQ010000377.1 coordinate 13,416, forward strand.
GGTTATATTCCAAATTCTTGTCGTGTCTGAAAAGAGTAACGATAAAATTACTGCGGGCAAAGAAATAAATTTACCCCAGAAGTCCGCATTGAAAATACCGGTGATAACCTCACTCCACGAATTAAGCTTACCAAAAAAATGCTGATAAAAATCCTCGCTGCTTTTTCCGAAATAAATCACACCTGAAATAAGCAGCAGCAGAGTAAACTGTAGCTTTGCAGTGAATGAAAGTTCACCTTCCATTTTAATTCCGCTCCGCTTAAAGAATTCGGTTGGAAGCTCGCGGCCAATCATTGTGAAGATCATTGAATTATTTATCTCGGTTTCGGTTTTATCTTTTTCTACGAGTATAACTGTATTCTCACGTACCTCTTTAATTTGTGTTTGAAGTCTGACATTAATTTTCCCTTCTGCCGATAACCGATTCAGTTTTTCAAGATTACCTTCTTTTGGTCGGGAAAACTCCGCATTACGATACGAAAGTGTAACGCTAGTTGCAGAATCCGAAACTGCAATAGCCGTTTCGATCGCAGAATCGCCGCCGCCGACAACAAGAACATCATGATCTTTTGTATCGGCCGGATCAAATAGTCGATTGTAAACTTTTGGAAGATTCTCTCCGGGAACCTTCAGCATGCGCGCATTACCCGATTTACCGATGGCAAGTATTACTTGAAGTGCTTTATAATTTTTATTCTTAGTGATGATCTCAAAGAATCCGTTTTTCTTTTGGATCCTTTCAACCATAACATTTTCTTCAATGGGCAAAGCGGTGTCTTTGATGGTTGAATAAAGATCATCAAGGAGACTTTCCTTAGTTCCGTCAATAATTTTTAATTCAGAGTGCTGGAGCAAATCAGATGGCTCCGCAAAAATTGGTTTGCCCTTTGGAAAGTTTTCTATTGTGCTGAATTTCTTAGATGATTCAAGAATGGCAAATGAAAAATTATGTTTTAATGCCTCGATACCCGCGACTATTCCCGCAGGTCCAGCGCCTATGATAATAAAATCTTTTACATCTGAATTTTTGCTTGAACATATTTTTTTAAAATCTTCATCACCAGAAAATTGATCGATTATTTTTTTACCGTTCTCAGCTGCAAATTTTAAGAGGGGAATTCCTGTCAGATCTCCAATGACGAAAATTCCTTTTACAGAAGTTTCGCCATTGGAATCTATTTCAGGATATCTCTCAACTTGCCCGGTTGGATTACCTTTCTGAAGCCAAGCCAAATATTTAGTAATGAAATTCATAACTAATTGTAAGTTTATATAAAAATAATTTAAAGAATTAGATAAAAATGTCGGATTTGTGACAAAAGACAAAATAATCTTGATTTTATGAGAAATTTTCTTTTGAAAAATGTAACTGCGGAATTAGTAGAATCAACGAATTGAATGTTTGAGAATAGTAAATAATAATTATGTTCGATGGAAGTGGGGAGCGAAAAATTTTTGCACTCCGGTTATTTCAGCGGGAGTATTCTAAGTGACATGAACAAATGTAAGACTCACTTAAGGTTTTCAAATTTCCCCAAAAGTGAGTCTCACTTAAAAGGATTTACTTTATAAGCATCAATTTCTTCGTTTCAGTAAAATTACCAGCTTGAAGCTTATAAAGATAAACTCCGCTTGGAAGGTTAGCTGCATCAAAATTCACTTCATAATTTCCGGCTGGTTTTTCTTCATTTACTAATGTTGCAACTACTTTTCCGAGAATATCATACACTTTTAGATTTACGAATGAAGAATTAGGAATCTGGTATTTAATTGTTGTCGAGGGGTTAAACGGGTTTGGATAATTATTTGACAAGCTATAAGATTTTACAGAGCTTATATCATCCTTAACTACCGTTACTGAAAGGAATGTGGCTATATACTTACTTGAATTCACCCAGGCAGAAACATTCCATGATTTATAGATATATTCAGTTAGGTCACTGTTTCCGTCATATGTATATGATTCATTATAAGCATTCACCCAGGCAGAACCTTCCCAAGTTTGGTAGAGATCTTCAATCAGTTTATTGTTTCCGTCATAAGTTTGTGAATACTTATACAAATTTACCCAGGTAGAATCATTCCAAGATTGGCGAATAGATGTTACGTAATTATTACCTTCCAATGTGTTAGAATCCTTCATACTATTGACCCAAGCAGCGCCATCCCAAGTCTGGTAGAGATCTTCAATCAGTTTATTGTTTCCGTCATAAGTCCATGAATACTTAGTACTATTCACCCAGACTGTGCCATCCCAAGTTTGGTAGAGATCTTCAGTCCGGTTATTGTTTTCGTCATATGAATACGAATACTTATCACCGTTCACCCAGGCAGAACCTTCCCAAAATTGGAAAAAATGCTCAGTCTGGTTATTGTTTCCATCATATTTGTATGAAAACCTCTGAACATTCACCCAAGCAGTGCCATCATAAAATTGGTTAAGATATTCAGTCTGGTTATCGTTTCCATCATATGTATATGAATGCTTATAAGTATTCACCCAGGAAGAACCTTCCCAAGTTTGGAAAAGATCTTCAGTCTGGTTACTGTTTCCGTCATAAGTCCATGAATACTTAGTACTATTCACCCAGGAAGAACCATTCCAATTTTGATAAAGACCCTCAGTCTGGTTATTGTTACCGTCATATGTGTATGAATTCTTGTACCAATTCACCCAATTAGAGCTGTCCCACATCTGGCCGATTTCCTCTATCAGTAAATAACCATTACTAAGCAGTGTTCTATTATTTGTTGACCCTGAATCCTTATTTTTGAATTCTACTTCTTTATTAAACCCTTTGAATTGATATGTTAATGACTTCTGCAATTCGTTTTTATTAAATGGCAGCATTAAAGCTTTTTTGTTATTAATTCTTTGTAAACCATCTAAATTGGGTCCCTTGGATTCCCAAAGTTTTCCGGTAGTGAATCTCTCAGGTAATTCTCCCTTATGAAATATATTTTGTGTAAATACAGTTATTGGAAACAGTGACAAGACAAATATAATTTTTATAAAAATTTTCATTAGTTCTTCTCTTTTAATAATAAAAATATGTTTTTTAATTCAGTTTTTTGAAAAAGAGACTCACTTTACAAATGAGTCTCACTTAAAAAAGATTTACTTTAATAGCATTAATTTCTTCGTTTCAGTAAAATTTCCAGCCTGAAGTTTATACAGATATACTCCGCTTGGTAAGTTGTTTGCATTGAAATCTACTTTGTGAAATCCTTTATCTTGTTCTTCATTCACTAAGATTGCAACCTCTTCACCTAATGTATTCATCAAAGTAAGTTTAGTGCTACCCTTTTCTTGAAGCACATATCCAATTGTTGTTGTTGGATTAAATGGGTTCGGATAATTCTGTTCAAGTGTAAATTGAGAAGGAATCTCGTTACTCTGATCCTCAACAGCTGTAATATCCGATAATGGTCGCCTCCATACACCATCATTAGTACCGGCAAATAGATTTGTGCCGGAGACGAGAAGAGCATTGATAACATTGTTTGTCAAGCCGGTATTGAATGCAGTCCAGCTTGTCCCGTTGTTTGTGGAATGAAAGACTCCACCGCCATCAGTCCCCGCAAAGAGATTCGTATCCGAAACGGCAAGAGCCCTGACATTATTGTTTGTTAAACCGTTATTGACCGCAGTCCAGCTTGTCCCGTTGTCAGTGGAAAGATAAACCCCGTTTCCAAAATAGGTTCCGGCAAAGAGATTTGTGTCGCCTGCTAAGTTGGGGGAGATAGTGAAAGCATGTACATTATTGCTCGTCAAGCCGTTACTTGCTGAAGTCCATGTCGTGCCATTGTTTGTGGAACGATAAGCACTGCTGCCCCAAGTTCCTGCAAAAAGATTCGTTTCGTAAGCGAAAAGAGCAGTGATATATAATGCAGTGCCAGTCAAACCGGAATTGACCGCAGTCCAGCTCGCCCCGTTGTTAGTTGAACGATATACGCCGCTTTGAAAAGTTCCGGCAAAGAGATTCGTGTCGGTGATGGCGAGAGCTTGGGGACTAACGCCCGTCAAGCCGGACACAGTCCATGTTGCCCCGTTGTTGGTTGAACGATAGACGCCGCCGTCAGTCGCAGCAAAGATATTCGTATCTGAGACGGCAATTGCATCAGCACCAGTGCCGCCAAACACAGCCGTCCAGCTTGTACCGTTGTTGGTTGAACGATAAATTATGCCTCCAACAGTCCCAGCAAAGAGATTCGTGTCGAAGACAGCAAAGGAATGCACACCGCCGTTTGGTCCATTGTTTCGGATCCATTGGGCATTTAATAAGGAAGAAAATACTGTGCAACTAATTACAATTAAATAATAAATGTTTTTCATAATTATCTCGAATGATTTTTAATGTAGGCGAGTCCAAGACTCGCCTATAATATTTAATTAGCTAAGTTGTTACTTTAACAACAACATCTTATTTATCTCAACAAAGGAACCTGCCTGAAGTTTATAAAGATAAACTCCGCTAGATAGATTCGCTGCCTTGAAACTCACTTCATAACTTCCTGTGGCTTTTTCTTCATTGACAAGTGTGGCAACTTCATTTCCTAAAACGTCATAAACCTTTAGATTTACGAACGAAGAATTTGGTACCTGGAATCTAATGGTGGTAGACGGATTAAACGGGTTTGGATAGTTCTGATTTAGAGAAAAACTAATTGGCGCATCAGTCGAGAGTTCCCTCACCGATGTTGTGGACTGCACGCTCCGGAACAAGCCGCCTGTTGTCGCAGCGAAGACAGTGCCGCTGGGGTTGATGCCTATTGCCAATACATAATCGTTAGTCAATCCCGAATTAACGGTTGTCCAAGTTTCTCCGTCATCATTAGAACGATAGACACCCGAGTCATATGTCCCTGCGAAGATGTGGCCGCTGGAGTTGATAGCAAGACGGGTCACAAGCGTACTTATACCAGCATTGATTGAAATCCAATGATCTCCATTGTCGGTGGAGCAACAGATATCATAGGAGGGACTTAATACGCCAAAGATGTTTCCGGCTTCGCTGATTTTAAGTTCGTATACACCTAAGTTACCAAGCATCATATCTATTTTGGTCCAGTTTTTACCTTTATCTATGGAGCGGAAGATACACGCCCCGTTAATGGAGGGGCCACCTGTAAAAATTGTCCCAGCAGGGTTAATAGCAATGTCTCTATAAGATTCAGGCGCTATATTTATCCAGCTTACACCATTATCCGAAGATCGTTCGAATCCTGAACCCGTTTCGTTTCCCCATGCTGTGAAAATGTGACCACTATCGTTGACAGCAAGACCAGATATTTTAACAGCATCAGAGATTTTTATCCAGTTTAATCCATTATCGGTGGAGCGGAATAGACCATGACCTGCGGCATAAATAGTCCTAGAGTAGAACGCAAAATTCCAGACAAGAAGGTCCAAGCCCGAATTGCTTTCTGTCCACGTTGCCCCATTATCAGTGGAGCGGTAAACTGCAGTGCCCGATCCGATGAAGATATCCCCACTCTCACTGATGGCAAGCGCACCCTGGTTAGCGGGGGGACAGTCTATCTTTTCCCAGAAGTCGGTTTGCGCCATTGTTTCAACTGAGAGAAATGCAACTAAAAAGAGAACAAAAAATAATGTTAAGTTTTTCATATTGTTTAATTTTATTTTAAAATATTTTAAGCTAACACTTCTAAATTGAAGTGAAACTCACTCTGAGAGCAAGTTTCACTAATAAAAGAATTTACTTCAAGAGCATCAATTTTTTCGTTTCAGTAAAGTTACCGGCTTGAAGTTTATAGAGATAAACTCCGCTAGGTAAATTGGCTGCATTTAGCGTTACCTTGTGAAATCCTTTGTCTTGTTCTTCATTGACTAAGGTTACAACTTCTTGTCCAATTGCATTTATCAAAGTGAGTTTTGTATTGCTCTTTTCTTGAAGCACATATCCAATTGTTGTTGTTGGATTAAATGGATTTGGATAGTTCTGTTCGAGTGTAAAGTTATTTAGTGCTCTAACTTCAACTTCAATTGTTTTTGAATACTCAGATTCTCCGCTGAAATCTAATTGCTTTAGTCTGTATAAGTATTTTCCCTCTGACAGGTTTTGGTCCGTATAGGTGTATTCTTTTTGAATTGTTGCTGTACCTTCACCTTTAACAAAACCAACTGTAGCAAAGTCACCTTCTGCAACTTTACGCTGAATTTCAAATCCGCGATTGTTAATTTCAGTAGCAGTAACCCAATTTAGAATTACCGATTGATCTTCTGCTTGTGCAGAAAATGATGTCAGTTCGACAGGAACAACAGGAGAAGACCATTTATAAATTGCCGTACCTACTCCACTGCTCCATCCAATATTTGAGGAAGCAAAAGACGCTGTACCGAGTGGTAAGTCGCTATCCTTAGTCCATGTTGTCCCATCGTCGTTTGAATATGCCGATCCAGGAACGGCCGGAATAGGACCACCTGAATTATTATTAGAAGTAATGATGTAAGATCCATCAGATCCCTTTGCATAGGCGATATAATATGCGGATAATCCTGATAGTCCAGCAGGTACAGGAAGAATTGGTGCCCAGGTTACACCGCCGTCCGAAGTTCGTGAAATTTTATTACCCCCGACAAAGGTGCATGCTAATCCATTTAAACTATCCTTAAATGCAAAATCAAATCCATCCGCGGCTCCAGTGGTATTACGTTTAACTGTCCAATGATTTCCACGGTCTGTTGTCCTATAGAGCGACCCACTAAATGTGCTAAACCAAAAATTATTACCCACGATAACCCTAGCTTCATTACCCGATATACCAACCTCGCCTGATAAAGGCGCAGGAATATTTGCAGAGGGAACACGTGTCCAGTTAGTACCGCCATTTGTAGTTGTATATATTGCCCAATAACCTGCATTCGGATCTGCAACACAAACTCCATTGTTAGAATCGAAGAAGTGTATTGCGTTAGATGGAAGAGCTGTTAATTGCTGCACCCATGTTAATCCGCCATCCGTGGTTTTGAATATACCACCGGTTGTAGCAATCCATGCAGTGTTAGCATCAAGTGCTGAAATGCTGGAACCTGTTGAACCAGTTGCACCTGTAATTGTAGAAACTGTCCAGTTTGTTCCTCCGTTCGTAGTCCGGAGATATTGCCAATTGATTGTATTAATTCCCCAGCAAACATTTTCATCTACCACCGAAAACGCAACTGCAGGATTGGTTGTACTAATCAAACCATTAGCGGTTTGCTGAGTCCAGGGAGATTGTGCCTTCGTTGCAAAAGAGAAAAATGTGACCAAAAAGAAAACGAGAAAGAATCTGATGTTCTTCATAAGAACTCCTAAAATTGAAAAAAATATTAATTAAGATTACGATTGCAAATAAACAAAATCGAAGGGGGGTCTGCATATCAGCTACGTTCCATTAAATAGCAATGATGTTCCAATTAGTACAATTATTGGTGAATCAGCTGATTTTTGTAAGTCACGCGGTCAAAAAGATAACTTTTGAGGATTGGAGATGTCGTCATTGCTATGGCGATTAGCCGAAGCAATCTCAGATTCAGTTCGAATAACTAACATTAGATTGCTTTATATGGATTAATCGCATATGTGCCAACCTAATTTTATTTATTATGCCAATCATTTGCTGCAAATAAATAAATTACTGCTTTTATAATGTTACTGATTCTTGTAAATAATTAATATTGAACTCCTACGGAGTTCGGTTTATATGGGGGCTTACTCATTTCTACCAACATTTAACTCCTAACGGAGTTAAGAAATCAATATGGAATCTGACAATAGCTCCAGAGGAGCTAAATGTTTATAGAAAATATTAACCCCGAGGTAAAAAGCACTCCGTTAGGAGTGCAATATTTGTTTAATTATTTGAACTTTTCCGTTGATTCCTTCGTAATATTATCCAATTTTTGATCCCTTAAGTTGATGCCTTTTCGACACATCTATCTGCAACCCTTCGGCATGTTAACCGGTTCACGAGTCCGCCTCAGGCGGAGGCTAATAATTTCAGAGGAATGGTTTTAAATATGAAGCAAAAAAATTGAGTAAAATAATTTTGATGAATAATGAGCTTTACTAGCTGTTCAAATCGCTGGGTACGTATCCAAATTCTTCTTTGAAGCATTTTGTAAAATATGATGGTGTTGAAAACCCGACTGAAAAAGCAATCTCTGAAATATTTCCTTGCTGCTCCTCTATCATTTTTTTTGCTCTCGCCAATCTAATAGATCTTAAGAGCATACTAGCAGGTTTTCCTGTAATAGCTTTAATTTTTCTGTGAAATTGTGTCCTGCTCATCCCAACTTCACTCCCAAAATCTTCTATGCTGAATTCCTCTTCTGAAATATGTTTATCTATCACTTCCATAACTTTAATAATAAACTGTTCATCTAAACTGGTTCCCTTTTTGCCATTCGGCATTAATACATATTCTATCTTACTGTACTTTGCCTGCAATTTCTTCCTGATACTAATCAGGTTTTCAATTCTTGCCTGTAATTCTTTTATATCAAATGGTTTTGTTAAATAATCATCAGCTCCTGTTTCTAATCCTTCAATCTTATTTTCCTGTCCCGATCTTGCAGTTAACAAAATAATCGGAATGTGACTGGTCTTCTGATTGCTCTTTAAAATCCTTGTCAATTCACTCCCATCCATTCTCGGCATCATCATATCGCTAATGATAAGATCAGGAATAATCTTTTCCGCTTTCCTTACTCCCTGTTCTCCGTTTACAGCTTCTTCAATGCGATAACCACTACCCAGCGATTCTTTTATATATTCTCTCATGTCATAGTTGTCCTCAACTACCAGAATTATAGTTTTCTCTTCCAACCGATCTTTTATCACCCCATTATTAATACTTAATGCAATCGAATCAATTGCGATTTTACTAACCGAAGATGTGTAAACTTCCTGTTCAACAGGAAGAATTGACACCTCTGCTTTCTCTATTTTTATTATCTCATCATCTTTCAGATGAGAACTTCCTAGTGGGAGAGTTACTGTAAATTCCGTCCAACTTGCCTGACCAACAGGCATGCTTATCCTGTTCGCCTTCGGTGGATTATCGGAATCACCGACTTTACTTTCCACATTAATCTTTCCGTGATGAAGTTCTATTAATTCTTTTGTCAGAGCCAATCCAATCCCTGTACCTTCATGCTCTTTTGTAAATGAACTGTCGACTTGATAAAACCGATCGAACAGTTTCGGTATTTCTGCCTGAGGTATTCCTATTCCCGTATCCCTTATTTTTATCTCCACATAATTTTTTACTTTGTCATTTCGACCGAAGGGAGAAATCTCATTCATATTGTATGGAGATTTCTCAGTCGAGGACTCCTTCGAAATGACATCATTATGGCGGGATTCATTAATCGAAACTGTAATTGTTCCTTCTTCCGGCGTAAACTTGAATGCATTGGATAAAAGGTTGATAAGTATCTTTAACATTTTTTCTCTGTCAAAGTATAATTCTATAAAATCTTTTTCCGGCAGCAGTTTTAAGTTGATATCCTTCGATTCCGCCAATGACTCAAAGGATAGAGCAACTCCTTTTACAAATGAAACAATATTCCCTTTCGAAGCTTCGAGTTTTAGTTTTCCGGATTCCAGTTTTGAGAGATCAAGCAATTGATTAATAAGCTGCAGTAAACGCCTTGAGTTCCGTTTGATGATATTGGCGTCTTTAATGATATCCTCTGATGTTTTTGAAATAATTTTTTCTGCGGGTCCGAGTATTAATGTAAGCGGTGTTCTGAATTCATGTGAAATATTTGCGAAAAACCTGGATTTCATTTTCTCCGTTTCTTCTTTTTCATTCAACACAGCCTTATCAATTTTGACCTGGTTTTTATAGGATATTCTGTTCATCTCATAACGTCTAATTCCATACAATGCAAAAATGAAAATAGCTGCGTATGATAAATATGCCCACCACGTTTTCCAGAATGGCGGCGAAATTATTATTGCAATTGAAGTTCCTTCTTCATTCCATACACCATCGTTATTTGATCCTTTAACTCTAAAAACATATTCACCTGGGTCAAGGTTTGGATACGATGTAAAATGTTGTGTGCCTGAATATACCCAATCCTTATCTACTCCTTCCATCGTATACATATATTGATTTTTTTCGCCACTTACAAAATTTAATGCAGAAAACTCAAATGAAATAAAGTTTTTATCATAGGGCAATTGAATTTCTTTTTTTAATAAAATAGGTTTATTAAACAATGATACGTTTGAAATAACAACCGGGGGAATAAATTTATTATTCTGAATATTATTTGGATGAAAGCCAATCAATTCATTCATATTAGCAAAATATATTCTTCCATCATCTGATTTAACACCTCGCCAATCGATAAAACCATTTTCCGGCAAACCATCATAAAAATCATAATTCTGAATACTATTTGTAATAGGGTTGAATTTTGAAATACCCTTACTGTTGTTAAACCAAAAATTTCCGTTACTATCATCTAGAATTGTTAAAGTAAAAATATTATGTAAGCCATCTTTTACTTTAAGGTGCGTGAACAAACCGGTTGAGGAATTAAATTTATTTAATCCGCCATCTGTTGCAAACCAAAGTATTCCGTTTTTATCTTCGTAAATATCTAGAATTGTTAGTCCGCTAATTCCAGAAGTATCACTCGGATTATATAAATAAGATTTGATAGAATCAGTTTTTCTATCAAGAGAATATAACCCACGATTAAATGTACCAACCCAGAGTAAACCTTTAGAATCTTCGTAGATACAATTGATATAATTTGCAGGTATATTTATTCTATTAACTTTTTGCGTATTAAGATTAAGAAAATGAAGTCCACTCCCATTAATCCAAATATTCCGATCTGAAGTTTCATAAATCATATCAATATAATTTTTAAATTCTTCTCCGGTTGAAGTATAAAAATTAGTAATTTTTCCAAACCTATCTTTTTTGTACAGTCCGCCGCCTTCTTGTGCAAACCAGAAATTCCTATTTTGGTCTTCGTAAAGCAGATTATTGGAAAATTGGGACTGAGTTATCTGTCCGGTTTTTGAATCTAATTTTTTAGGTCTATTATCTGTATTTATCCATATTGTATTATCCCTTCCTTTTACTATACTTGTGATATTACTTAAACGATAATGTTGAAAATCTTTTTGATGAAGATTTAACTTATTTACTCCCCAGCGAGTCGCTATCCATAATGTGCCGGATCGTTCGAATAAAACTGAATATACAATATTAGAACTTAAGCTCGCAGGGGCTTTCTCATCATGTACAAAGTTATGCAGCTTATTTGTTTTTTTGTCAAACGAATAAAGTCCTGATTCTGAAGAGGCAATCCAAAGAAGCCCGGATTCATCTTCACAAATAGATTTTATCTGACCGATCTCATTCATATACGGAGTGAAAGACCCGGATTTCTTATCGAATGCAATTATTCCTTTAGTCATTCCTATCCAAACAATTCCAGCCTTATCCTCAAATATTGCATTGACCTGAGTTATAGACCATTCACTTTTATTATTCGGATCAAACCAAACATGTTTGAAGTTTCCAGTTTTTCTATCCAATGTATCAAGACCAATTCCAGTACCGATCCAAAGAGATCCTGAATTATCCACACTTACTGCACCAATAAAATTGCCGCTTATACTCGCAGTATTATTTTCACCTTTCCGAAAGCATGTAAATTTACCGGTAGTTTTATCGAATTTATTTAAACCATTTCCAGTCCCTATCCAAAGAAAACCATTTTTGTCCTCACAGATTGAAAAAACGTGATTACTCAATTCAGTTTCTGGACCAGGTGAATGGGGATTGTAATGAATAAATGAATCCTGTTCCTTGTCAAATTTTTCAAGTCCGTTAAAAGTACCTACCCAAATTATTCCATCTCTATCTTCATAAAGTGTTTGAACGAAAGCTTTATCAATACTCTGGGGATTATTTGGGTCATGCTCATATAATTTAAACTTGTAACCATCAAATTTTTCAAGACCTCCCCATGAAGCAAACCATATGTAGCCATTTCTATCTTGAATTACATGTTCAATTAGTGGTTCGTTCATTCCCTGTGCTACTGAAAAATGTTCGAAAGTAATGTTTGATGTTTGGGGATAAATTTGTAGTTGAAGAAATAGAAAAAATAAAATAAAAGGAGTATTAGCTTTCCCCAAAGAGTATTTTCTTTTTTTTAAAAAAATGTACATAATCTTAAAAATTCACTTCAATTCCCAAACGCATTGAAAATGATGGCTGATATCTGTAAACCTGTCCATAAGTTGAATTCGGATAAATAGGATTTCCGTTCTCATCTATACCAAAATACTTTAGTTGAGCTATATCCACAGGTTTACGCTCACTGGCAATATGGAAAAGATCAAGGATTAGTCTTGGCTGAAATGAGGAAAATAAACTCAGTTCGTACATAATACGTGCATTGAGATCCCAAATAGAAGGAGTTCTACCTGCAGAACCACGAGGAGAAAGAAATTTAGGACCGATACCCGTATATGCAAATTCGCTAAGGGGGGTACCACTTTGTGCAATGAATGATATTCCCGTTATTAAACCAAATGCAAAGCGATACGATCCTGAAAACTTGAAAACGTTTGTCCGGTCATTTGGAACAAGACCGGTAGCGTTCTGATATGCAGTGTTCAGGTCATCAAATGAATAATTTGCATTGGGAAAAGGACTATGACCAAATGCATTATAAAGTCCTTCATAATTTCCATAATCTCTTGATAGAACGTAGGAAGCTAAAAAATTAAAATGCTCATCCCCGCTTCGTTCAATGGTAAAAATTAATGCTGAATAATCTCGTTTGGGTTTTGGCCAATCAGATAATATTCCTCTTCCCGGATTTCCAAGCTGCCACACATCCTCATCCTTCAAATATGCATCATCTATTGCCTGGCGAAGAGTCCTGTAAACAGCTTGAATGCCCGTTTTAATAGACCAGCCAATAATTCTTTCATAACCCAGATTTAATTCATCGTAGTATTGGGTTTGTAAATCTTTGATCTCCGGGATTATATGCTTAAAGCTATGTGTAGTATCGCCCCCAGTATTATCCAAACGGGGATCATGATCATATTGAATTTGGTAATCATATCCATTTCCGGAAAAATAATCTACCGCTTGAAATAATGTGAATTCCTGAGTGAACCTTCCAAAGGAACCAAAAATTCTGCTTGTACCATTTTCATCCGGCAGAAATACAAATCCAATATGCGGCTGGAGAGGAGCTTCGATTGTTTGAGCTACTTCTCCATTTGAGCCAATTATAGAATAACCATCCCATCTCACTCCCGCAGTAATATTAAGTTTTTGAAAAATTCTCCAGCTATCCTGAACATAGACAGATGGTATCCGATTGGAAACACCCCCGAATCCTTTACTAATACTTTCAACATAATGGGCTGTATCATCTTTTACAATACGGTGTACATCGTAAATATTATTGACGAAGTTCTTTTTATATTCAACCCCACCACTTAGAGTATGTTCTCTTAAAATTATGCTAGTTGATATTTTACCGAAATTGCTGTGTCTAAAAGAATCCCAGCTTGCATCAACACCACCGGACCAAACATTACTAATATCATCAACAAAAAAGATTTCATTCCTTCCTCTCTCAGTTGCCCCTTCGCCTGTATCGTGGCGATCAACTCTGGCAATTAATCCTTGTAATGAAATATTTTTCCCAATATTATAAGTTCCGTTTAAGGAGTAATTAACTCCGCCTTCAAAAATTTTCTGAAGATACGGATCGGAATTTGTTAAGACAGAAGGTGGAACACCGACACCGTTACCAACAGCATCATGTTTTGTTGGATCGCCAGTAATCGTAAAAATTAAATTAAGGTTATCTAACGCTCTCCAACTCAATTTTCCGGCAAAGGAATTTGCGATTGTTTTATCAACGTAGGTACCGAAGCTCGGGACTTCAACATCTCTTCTGTTGAATCTAGGATTATAAGCTGCATAAAACCATAGCTTATCAAGAATTATTGGGCCTCCTAGCCCAAACCCAAAATCGTAATTGGAAAAATCACCCTGTGTTATATCCAATGAACCGTACTTCTGGTTCCCAGCTAATTTGTTGCTTGTATAAAACCCAAAAACACTTCCGTGAAATTCATTTGAACCCGAATAGGTTACAACATTTATTAAACCGCCAAGGGAACTTCTGGAGTCAACATCATAGCCGCCTGTCTTAACCTCAATCTCCTGGATAAAATTGTAGGGCAAATTTGTCGCATCGCCGCCAATTAATGGATCGGTTACTTCAACACCATCCACAAAATATTTGTTCTCAAGTCCAGTTGCACCTCCAATATTTGCTCCATCTCCATAAAAGCTTGAATTTGCCTGAGGTAACAAGGTTACAATACTTCCGTAATTTCTGTCGATGGGTAGTTGTTCAAAACTTTTTGAATTTAAAGTACCGCCGTAAGAGGTTGAGACAGGATCAATTATAGGTTTTTTTCCGGAAATGGTGATTTCAGGAAGATTAAATGACTGCTCTTTTAATTTTATTTCTCCAGCGAAAGTAGTTTTTGCAAGCCTGACTTGTACATTTTCAATTGTAACTTCTCGGAATCCTATACTGCTGATTTTAATATTATAATTTCCTATCGGAAGTTCAATAATTCTAAAGTAGCCATTATCATCTGTAGCTGCTCCTCTAATTCCCTGAAGGTTTTCACTTTGTAACAAAACATCTACGCCTAAAAGCGGAGTGCCAAGAGTATCAATAATCCGCCCTTCAATATTACCTGCGATATCTTGTGCTAGAATCATCATGGGATAAAGACAGAAAATAATTAATAAAACTATTTTTTTTATCATCTGGCCATCAGAATTAATAATTAAAATTCACCACTTAGGATTAACAAATGGCTATGCTACAGAAACACAGAACTCAAAAGAGAACTGCATCCACGCTTAAGGAGAAATGAATAAAATGAAAAGAGTGGGGATAGCTTAGTTGGGGCTATAAACCATTCCAAAAAATGTAGATGTATTCTTACTGCTTAACATCATCTATTAGTTTTGCAAAAGCAAATAAAATGGTGTGCTGCAGAACACCTGATTATTTGAATCCTTTTGATAGTTCAGCGCGTCTTACTGGTTTATCAAGGAAATGGGCTAAAACATATATTTTTAGTCAAAGGCAGTATAGAAAAGATTGGCTGAGAATTAAACTCCCAGCCCAAAGTCATCTGATAAAAATTACTTCATCAAAATTAATTTCTTTACTTCAATAAAATCATTAGACTTAAATTGATAGTAGTATATTCCTGATGCTAATTGCTTAGCATTGAAATTGACCTCATAACTTCCAGCTGGTTTATATTCATCGATGATTGTTGCAACTTCATTTCCTAAAACATCATAAACTTTTAGAGTTTGCCAGCTGCTAACTGGAGACTGCCAACTTATTTTGGTGCTTGGATTGAATGGATTTGGATAATTTTGAGATAACGAAAAATTTGCAGGGACTGTGTTTTCTGTTCTAATATCGGTAGTTATAAGATTATTGTAAGTTATAAATTCTGATTGGTGTACTGTTTTAGTATGCGAATCCTGTATGAAGACTAAATAACCTAACTGGTTTAAATTCCACAAAGCGTCAAGAGTGGTTATTTCATCTAACTTGACAGTCTGATTGAGTGAAATAGGAAATTGTCGCCCCGCTGAACTTGGAAACATTTTTCTCATTACGTTTTTATGAAGTGTAATTCCGTTTCTGCCGGCATAGTTCACTGTTTCAACAGCAATGAAATGAGCAACTAAATTGCCTGAGGAAACGTTTTCTGTTTGTTTGACTAAAGCATTGATGGTCACATTATTTCCGCTCGCGTTACCTTGCAAAGTTATTTCAAATGGTGATGATTGAACAGCGAGACTATTAATGACAGCCGCCCAATTTGAATAACTATTATTTTGAAGCTGTCCATCAAAAATTCCTCGTGGTGTGGATGAGAAAGGTCCATAAGAAGAATTTCGGGCAGAAGCATCTGTTGGATTATGCTGATAAAGCGCGTCATCAGAATAAGGGAAAACCATGTGGTAATAAATAAACGTTACTTGATCTTTGTACTGACCATTTTGCAGATAAGAATCAATTGAAGCATGTGAGGGCGGACATAGTGGGCAATGCGAATTAGTGAATATTTCTAATAATACTTTTCGTGGTGAAGCACTAACGCCGACAAAAGAAGCAATTATTATGATTGCTAAAATTAAGTTTCTCATTTTTTTCCTGTTATATATTACTTATTAGTGAAAATCTAAATCCTTCAAAAGGTTGAATATAGCGGCAGACTCCATTGGAGCAAACTTGACCGCCTCTTTCCCTTCCATAAGATGCTACAACTGTGTTTCCTTGAGTAATTCTTAAACCAGATTCAAAAGTAATCCAATCTTTGCGTTCTGAAACATCAAACCTGTTATTGGTTGACTCGTACCGTATTGCAAAAGTTAGCTGTGATGCAAAGGTATTTATCAAGGTCAAAAAATAATTATTAAAATATTTCTGCTGCACATTGAAATTATCGAATACTTGTTCATACTCTACTTGACCCTCAAAAGAATAGAAACTGCTGAATGTATGATTAATTTGTAACGGCAGTATCGTGCTCTTAATTATATGATTATTCAATCCGCCGAAGAATTCATCATAAAATATTTTATCACGTCTAGCTAAGGCCAATTTCATATATGTTGTTTCGCTGAAATAATAAACCACTTCGCCAAACATTTCCCAATAGGGCGAATACTCTTTGCTGAATGATGGCAAAAAGTCGGAACTACGCTCCTGTTTGCTAAATGTAAACAGGTTTTGGTCAAACTTGTAAAAGCTATGCCGGCTGGAAATGCTGCCATTAAAATTCAGCTCTGCATTTTCATTTAAAGACTTAAATATCTCAAGCTGTACTCCTGTTTCATCATTAAAATCAACTTCGTGTATTGCTCTTGTTAGTAATGTGTAGCTATGCTCTTTCATAACAATCGGCGGATTTTGAAATGGCATCATCCTAGTAGTTCTCGTGATATCATTCTTTTCAAAAGGATCTCGTTCATCAAAAAAATAATTTTTATAATCCAGGGTTATTCCTAGGCCATCTTTGTTAAAAGAAACTGCGCTATAGTATGCTGCTCCGCCGGAGGTTTGCTTATCGCTTTTGTTTTTAGTTTCCTTGTTTGCATAATCAAAGGAAAAAGTAAAATCGGAAAAGGAATAGTTTGCATAAATAGAAGGAATATTAACTTCTAATTCTTTGCTTTCGCCGAATAATTTTAAAGAGCTTCTGGAATAAATATAGGTCAGTCCAACTGATAAATCTCTAATGGGAGTTACTTCAATGGTTCCGCCTCTTAGCTTATGAATTTCATTTCTTGCAATAACAATTGAATCCTTGAAATCCAGAGTGCCATAAACTGCATTAATGCTGAAATAATCATTCTTGAATTTGGCATTTGCGCCATCCATCCAGGTATCGTAGCCCAATCCACGGCTTTCAAAAAGATTCATCGCCAACCCTCTTCCGTACAATTGTGAAAAATCCCCTAACCGCGCATAAAAGTTAGAGCCATCGTATTCGATAAATCTGCGTTTAATTCCTTTAAATTCTAATCCTACTTCAGAAGGAATATCGTAGAGTAATCTGAAACCAGCTGTGAAATTTTCCGGTAATTGAATTCGTGCATCAGTCAGATTTTCAAAATATTTAAAGTCCTCGTTGATAATTCCTAAACTTCTCTTACCATTTCCATACCTCAAAGTGTTTGAAATAGAGGGAACGACTAATTGTGCTCTCAATTCAGTGATTGTGATTAGGATAACGGCGGTAGTGAACAAAAAATATTTCATTCAGCACTAAGCAGCTTAGTTATTTCCTCTTCCAGCTTCACTTCATCGCCCGGCAAATATCCTGTATGCTTATATGTAATCTCTCCTTTAGAATTAATTAAGATTGAGTACGGCATTACTTGACCATTATACTTTTGAAATATTTGACCATTTGGATCAAGAACGATAGGATAATTTATCATGATGGATGAAATAAAGGGCTTAACCTTTGATAAGCTCTTCGGTGAATCCTGGTTGATTCCAACTATTGTAAATCCGGTTGATTTATATTTCTCATAAATATTTTTAAGATGCTTCATCTCTGCTTTACACGGCTGACACCACGACGCCCAAAAGTTTATCAACACAGGACCTTTCTCAAGCAATTTTTCCAGTTCTATTTGATCACCATCAATTGATTTAGCTTCAAATTGAATTTGTCCAAATAAAAATGAACTCCCTAATAGAACGGAAAGCACAATTTTGCTGATTTTTTTCATGTTATTCTCCACAAATCTATAACTTATTAAGGGGTCAATTGGTTTCACTCTTGAGATATAATCTTCCACTGTGTAATTTAATATCAATAAAATAGTTTAATTGTCTGCCTGGCGACAATTGACGTATTTACTTAAAAATCATTAACTGTTATGACAAATATTTGGTTCATAGAAAATGCAAACCTTTTCGATGTTCTCTGCCCGCATCAATTTTCAGAATACAAGAATAAGCATTCATTCCGAACTTATAATAAGAATGATTTTATTTACATGGAAGGCGATTCTTCAAACACCCTATATTTAATAGCTGAAGGCAAAGTAAAGATTGCGTTTATGACTGATGACGGTAAAGAAGCGCTGAAAGCCGTATTAGCTAAGGGAGAAATTTTCGGTGAACTTTCACTGCTTGGTGAAACATATAGAGAAGAATTTGCCCAAACTCTTGAAAACGGAACAGTGCTATGCCCGATGACAATAGACATATTACACGAGCTGATGCTTCAGAATAAAAATTTATCGTTAAAAATTAATAAGTGGATCGGCTTACGAATTAAAAAAGTTGAACGAAAGTTAGACTTGCTCGTGAATAAAGATGTAAAAACCCGACTGATTGAATTTATCAAAGAGCTTGCTGATGAACGAGGTGAAAGGAGAATTGATCTTATTGTGGTCAAACATCCATTCACTCAAAAGGATATTGCTGATCTTATTGGTGCAAGCCGTCAAACAGTCAGCACTTTGTTAAACGACTTCTCCGAAAGAGGCATAATAAAGATGAGGAGAGGAAAGTTTATTCTTTCAGAATCGTTTACTGAAAAACTTTCTGCTTAAATGTAAGTTGGCTGACATTTGTTCTCCTCACCTAAGTTTATTTTTAATTAAGACAAATTCCTAATTACTATAACCAAATTGATTCAATTCATGAAAACTTTCAAAAAAATAGTCGCGGTTATTCTTTTCTTTTCATCTGTCTCTTTGGGCGGAGGATGGACACAGAAACAAGGAAGCGGATTTTACAAATTAGATTTCCGCTATCTTCCCGGCAAAGCAGTGTATAATGATAAAGGAGAAAAGTTTAACCTCACAATTAAAGATATGTCTTTTGGATTTTATGGTGAATATGGTATTTCAGATGATTTCAATTTAGTAGCTAATTGGATTGGCTTCCAAAAAATTTCATATGATGCATTTACCTCAATCAGTTCGGAATTAGAAATTTCCGGTGTTGGAGATGCTGGATTAGGGATAAGGTATTTGGTCGGTAATTTCGGAAACTCTGTTCTAAGTGCGGTAGGAAGAGTTGGAATTCCAATTGGAGAAACTTCTGAGAACGGAAAACTTTGGCTTGGAACAGGAGAATGGAATCAAACAATTGGACTTGAGTTCGGGCATTCATTATATCCCACACAAGCTTATACATCCGCCGCAATTTATTATCGAAATCGGAATGAAGGTTTTTCAGATGATCTAAAATGGGGAATTGAAGGCGGCTATTCTTTTAATGAATCGGTCAACTTAATCGGAAGATTCCATGGTTTGAATACACTAGAAAACGGCAGAGAAGATTTTAATGGCGGTTTTGCTATTTATTCCAATAATCAAAAGTACATTGCATACGGTTTAGAACTTATTTATAAATTTAAATCCGGTGTTGGCTTATCGGTCGGCTATGAAAGCGGCGGTGCGGGAAGGAATATCATTTCGGCGCCCGTTCTAAGTTTTGGTTTGTTCTTCGCTAACTAGCAATGCTATAAAAATGTGAGACTCACTTAGCGATAAGAAATCACCCAAACGGTGAGTCTCACCAAATGGTTTTACTTCAACTTCTGCTCAATTTCAAAAATAGGTTTTATATCAACAGGAAGCTTTTCAAGTTTTTTTCTCATCGTTTCAATTGTAGGCGAATTAACCGCGTATTTTGCTATGAGATCTTTTGCACCGGCGTAATTCCCTTCTGCTTGAATTGTTAGAACTAAATTACAAAGCTCTTTTAAAGCGGGATAAATTTTTTCAAAATCCACATGAACTTTTTGAGTTCCGTCATTGTAAGCAAAGCCGCCTTTTTCTAAAAGATAATTGTAGATGATTGCATTACCGCCGCCATGGGCTTCACCAATTCCAAATCGCATACTGCGGAAAGCCCCCGCAAGAAATGTAACCCAAATTTTATTCTCTGATTCTTTTGGGTAAACACCTTTTTCAATCATAAAAATGTTGTTGTACAAGCCGAGAATATCTGCTTTGCATTCTTCCATGGTTGAATAAGTTTCTTTCAGTTCTTTCTTAACCTCTGTTTCTTTTCCGTTGACTTTAATAAAACCCGGACCAACTCCGTGAGACATTTCATGCATTAAAGTGTGATTAAAAAATGCATCGAATGTAACAAATTTTAACTGTTCCGGTTCAAGAACAATATCTGCAATTGGTTTTAATAATTTTTCAAACTTTGCTTCGTGAATATTCTTGAGCATCACTTTCTTGGAACCTTTTGCCTTGCGAACTCTCTCATCATTGGGAAGATTAAATGCAAGTGTTTGAACTCCCGCTTTCGTATCACCAGCGCTAAAAACTTCGTTTGCAACAACAATCGGTGATTCGCTGCCGCGGCTGTAATTCTTATGCTTATCATCAAGAGGAAGATTTTTTTCGATGTCATTTAAATACTTCCCAAACACTTCAAGCTTTTTACTTTCAACCGGATCTTTTATTGTTACAAAACTTTCAAACGAAGCTTTATAGTTGAACATTGCATCTTCATAAACCTCATAGGGACCGATTACCACTTCTATATTATGGTCTTTCAAATCCATCCAATCCATATCGCTTTGATAATAATCATTGCTTAGAAAAGCATCCGCACGTGAAAGCAAATACTTTTTTAACGAAGCGTTATCTGCAAATTCAGCTGCCTTTTTCAAAAGCTGTGACGCTTCAGTCAATTTGCCCTTAAAAAATTCGCTGAAAGGAATTGCAGTCAATTTTCCATTATTTCTTCTGATAATTGTGAACTCGCTTGTAAAAGATTTTTCATCGGTTAGATTTTCTTTTATCCACTTTTCAAATTCTTCTTTAGTCATATCTTCGGGATAAAAATTTGCACCAAGCGGTTTTGTATCATTGCCCATAAACGGCACATTATCTTCGAGCCGATCAAATGGCCCAAACATTATATTAAAAAGTTCAAGCTTAATTTTGGCTTCATCACTATTATCAGCCAACAAATCGGATTTTATTTGAGCATTTTTTGAATAAACCTGTTCAAGGAATAATTCGTCCATTATTTTTGAAGCACGGTAGAGTTTTTCCAAAACAATTTTCTCTCTATCACTTAAAAGAGTTTCATCATACTGTATTTCGACTGGAACAAACTTGGCAATCTTTTCTTTGAGCATTTTTACTTCCTCGGAATCATTTTTAAGACTTTGGTTTTGTTTTTCTACGCAGCCAGTGATACCAATTGCAAGAAATAACAACATTATCAAGTGTTTCATTTTTTCACCTATCATTATAATAAATTGTTTATAATCGATGTAAATTTACCAAAAAATGTTCTATTGAAGTCCAATGATTTGTTGAATTTCACTTGACTAAAAATTTATAATTGCATCGATTTATTGAGGAAAATTTCGCTATTCCTATAAACTGCATTGAGGTTGATTGACTCTTTTGGTAGTTTTTAATTGGTTAAAATAAAAATTTATCCTAAGATGAAGGAATTATCTAACATTAAGGGATGGATGACACACTTAAATTTTCTTCAACATTTCAGTCTATCTCC
>JBGSOQ010000394.1:0-4412 GCA_041739035.1 Ignavibacteriaceae bacterium
TAGTAAGAACCTCTTCAAAATTTGGTTCATGAATACTTTTCTTTATTGATTCTAATCCATTATAAAGTTCAGGCATGTATTTTCGTATCTCTTCAAGAATAGCATCAATTCTCCAGATAAACATACCGCTGTTCCATAGGAAATCCCCGCTTTCTAGAAACCTAACAGCAGTTGCGTAATTGGGTTTTTCGGCGAATGTTAAAACTTTATGAATGTTATCAGTCACTATGCTATCATCGATTTGAATGTAGCCATAACCTATTTCCGGTCTTGTAGGAATAATTCCAATTGTTACTAATCCTTTTGATTCATTTGCGAATTTTGCCGCGGAAGTGATTGTTTTTTGAAATGAGACTTTGTCTTTAATAATGTGATCTGCCGGAAGAACAATTGTGATAGCGTCTTTCGATTTTTCTTCAATCATTATTGAAGCTAAACCTATGCAAGCTGCAGTATTCCGTCCAAATGGTTCTTCAAGAATATTTTTAACTGGAATTTCCGGAAGCTGTTTAATAATTTCCTCACGCTGAACCTTATTGGTTATAATGAAAATATTTTCTTTAGGAATAACTCCTTCCAATCGTCCGACAGTGTCCTGAATCATTGTTTTGTCACCAAAAATTTTAATAAGCTGTTTTGGTGTTTTTTCTTTACTTCTCGGCCAAAATCTCGAGCCAACTCCTCCGGCCATAATTAAAGCGTATAAATTCATTTGGGTTCCTCTGATTGAATCTTTTGTAAAAATTTACCAAATACTTCAGCACGATTTAAATAATTTTTAACGTCAACTTCTTTTGATTTTACTACTGCCACAATAACAATCAAGCAAGCTCTAAGAGATTCAATTACTTCTTTGGAAGGAACGAGAGTTCTGTTTTTAAGATGCAGGAGTCCTAATGAAGCAATTTCATGCATACGAGCTAAAATCTCGAAACCATTTTGGAAAGCAAGCTCAGAATTTGCACTCATCAAATTTGAATACTTCTCAATTTCATCAGGAATTTCCGAGTTAATACTCAATTCATTAAGGAACGAATCAATTGATTTAATCGGTTTCAAGATAATAGTTTCAAATCCATTAAATGGTTGGGAATTGTTACTCTCTGTTTCGCCTCTTGCGGAAACTGTTTCTCTGATTGGGGGATGTGTTGAATGGTAAATATCTTTATTTTCTTTGGCATCAGCGAGTAATTTTTCTGATAGTACTTTCTCAGTTGTACTTTCAGGTTCAATTATAATCTCAATTACTTTATTTTCATGTACAATTATCCGGTCAATTGTTTCCTTGAATGTGTACGGATTAACCATATCGAGCATGCGACTTATTTCCTTGATTAGATTGTAGCTGTGCTCCTTGAACTTATCGGTAATTTTCAGATAATCAATTGATCCTTGATTTAAATATTGATGCATTTCACTAAGCTTAATGGCAAACTTGGATAACTCAGTGATCTTCTTCATCTGATTCAAATCATGATTAATATCTTTTGATTTTAAGATTACATCCTTGAGCATCGCAATTACTTCTATACGTTGATTGTTTAAACGTAAATTACTAGATGCAGTTGTTATACTTTGAACGATATATTGTTTAATTAAATCCATTAGAAGGTATAAACTCTTCGAACTCTTTTACTTATCCCGCAAGTTATCTCATAGGGAATCGTGTTAAGTTTTTTGCACCAATCCCAATTGGTTATTTCCAATTTATTTTTTCTACCGAGCAATACAACTTCGTCTCCGACCTTAATATTATCATGTTTAATATCGAACATAATTCTATCCATTGTAACTGTACCGATCTGTGAATAAAATTTTCCCTTAATTATTCCGCTAAATCTATTTGTAAAGGAGCGACTAAATCCATCAGCATATCCAATTGGTAAGGAAATGATCTTCGTTTTTCTTTTAGCAATGAATTTTCTGCCATAACTAACACTTTCACCTTTATCAATATTTTTCAGCGTCGCAACATGGGAGATAAGAGACATAACTGGATACAGTTTGATTGATTCGGTTGTCTCTAAAGAAGGATAATTACCATACAATGAAACACCAGGTCTTACCATATCCAAATATGCCGGTGGCATATCAAGAATTACCCCGCTGTTAGCGGCATGAGCTAAACCATAATTGATTTCTTTTTTCTTAAGTTCACCAAGAATTTTTTGGAATCTTTTTAATTGAAGATTTGCAAATGATTTATTCTTTTCATCCGATGTTGCAAAATGTGTGTACGTCCCATCAACAATAAAATAATTGCTATTAATCTTACCGATAAAATCAATCGCAAATTTGTAATTAATTCCCAATCGGTTCATTCCCGTATCAATTTTAACATGTACCTTCAATTTCCGGTTAAAGTATGATGGCTTGCTCTTGATTAGAATTCCTAAATGTTTTTGTGTAAAGACAGTTGGAATCAAATCGAAACGATATATTGACTCGGCATCTTGTTCAAAAACCGGTTCAAAAATCAAGATCGGTTCAGTAATACCAAAAGACCTAAGTTCAATAGCCTCATCAATAAAAGCTACAGCATAGTAATCTGGCTTTTTTTTACCCAGCGAGTTAAGTGCGTAAACTGTTTCTTTAACGCCGTGACCGTAAGCATCGGCTTTAACAACAGCCATTACTTTGACATTCTTAACTTTCTTTTTGATGTTGAGGAAATTCCTCTTGAGATTTGATAGATTTATAAGAGCGTAAGTTGGGCGCATTAAATATTTATTTATTTTCTGAGCAAAATATACTTGTATTGGTGTTATTTTACAAAGTAAAAGCTTTACCTGTTACTTGTAAGAGACTCACTAGATGAAAGTTTTTTTAATAATGAAAAAAATTTGCTTAGCCATTTTTAGCTTCTTAATTTTGAGTAATGATTTTTCAAAAATAAAATTCCGGTAAGAATATGACTTCTCATACCAAAAACACACCTATTGATTACCAAATTGTTTCTCAAAAAATAAAAAATGCAAACATAGATAGTCCCGGCAAAGCATCAATCCGCGAGATAAAAAAATTAATTGACGAAATAGAAAATGCTGCAGGTGAAAAATTTATACGAATGGAAATGGGAATTCCGGGTCTTCCTCCAACAAAGATCGGCGTAGACGCCGAGATTGATGCTTTGAATAAAGGTGTTGCAGCAATTTATCCTGATATTTTTGGAATTAAACCTCTTAAAGATGAAACTTCCCGTTTTCTAAAACTATTTATGGATATTGATGTAAGCCCCGAAGGATGCATTCCTACCGGTGGTTCTATGATGGGTAGTTTTGCGTCATTCCTAACAATACACAAGTGCAATCCTCTAAAATACGCGTCGCTGCTGATTGATCCCGGATTCCCCGTTCATAGTCAACAACTTATTGCGCTAGGACAAAGATTTGAAAGATTTGATGTATATGACTATCGTGGTGAAAAACTCAGGGGCAAACTTGAGTCAATATTAAGTGAAGGAATTATTTCGTGTCTGCTGTATTCAAACCCTAACAATCCATCTTGGATTTGTTTTACCGAAAAAGAACTGAATATAATTGGAGATTTGTGTAATAAATACGATGTAATTCCTATTGAAGATCTTGCTTACTTTGCAATGGATTTTAGACGCGATATGTCAAAACCAGGAGTTCCTCCCTATCAACCAACCGTTGCAAAATATACAGATAACTACATCCTCACAATTTCGAGTTCTAAAGCATTCAGTTATGCCGGGCAAAGAATTGGCATGATGATAATTTCCGATACATTGTATAATAGAAAATATCCTAACTTGAAAAATTTTTATCCTAAAGATTTATTTGGCCATTCAGTGATCTTTGGAAGCATTTACGCCATCTGTGCCGGAGTTTCGCATTCTGCACAATATGCACTAGCAGCAATCTTTAAAGCCGCAAACGATGGCAAATTAAATTTTGTGGAAGAGGTGAAAGAGTACGGTGAAAAAGCAAAATTTATGAAAAAGCTATTCACTGATAATGGATTTAAAATTGTGTATGACAAAGATGAAGATGAACCAATTGCCGATGGATTTTACTTTACCTTTTCATACCCCGGTTATTCTGGAGAAGAATTATTAAATGAATTAATTTATTACGGAATCAGTGCTATTTCACTTGCAATTACGGGAAGTGAAAGATTGGAAGGAATTCGTGCATGCGTTTCTCTTGTTCAACGTTCTCAATTTACTGATTTAGAATTTCGTCTGAAAATGTTTAACGAAAATCATAAAAAATAACATATTCATGTTTTCACATAATGTTGTCACACTGAATATTATGACATAGTCAAGCTATTTTTAATAGAGATGGATTTACAGATTTATAATTTTCTGTATAAGCAACGCCAGAATTAACAACAGCAAAAATTATTTTAAGTAATTTGTTTTCTATGTTATTCAGTACTAGTCG
>JBGSOQ010000395.1:0-5041 GCA_041739035.1 Ignavibacteriaceae bacterium
CTCTTTTTCATACTCTGAAATATTGAATGAACTTCCGTTTATGTTTTTTAATTGGGATAAACCAAGTGAAGACCAACTTGCAAGTATAATAGAAAAAAAGATTAGAATAATTTTTTGTTGATTGTTCATATTACTTTATAAAAAACTTTCGATATTGATTTTTTCCTTATCACCAATAATTTTTTTAATCCAATCGGAGTAAAGATTTTCGTCATACTTCTTTTTTGCAAGAACAAGTATAGGATAAATATCATTAGGTTTATTAAATTCAGATATTTGCTGATACTCCCAGGTTTCAGGAGCCAATACATAAGGCAGAAAATAATCAAGAGCTTGCCTAATCGAACCACTATTTTCCGTTTTATAATTCCATAAATCAACACCCACTAAATCACCAAAAACAGCCAATTGAAAATGAGCTTTTAGATTGAATAAAGTATAGCTCATTCCGTTTGTACGGGCCAATTCCTCTGGCTGCTTGCCATCTGCATTTATTTGTGATGCAATTCGCCGCTTTGATACATTTTGGAGATGTTCTTTTGCCTCTTCTTTCCTATCCAAGAAAAATAAATAAGAAATTATCTGAACATCGTACCACGTACCGTGATTGTTTTTCGCCGCTGCTTCTTTAAGTCCATTTTTGCTGGTTTTTAACCATATTAAATAAGCGTCAAACCACTTTTTTATTTTGATATCGTCCTCTTTTGTCCAAACCGTTGAGTTCTCTAATAGACCAATTGCATCAATAAGTTGATAGAAATTATGCAGATCAATTATTCCAACGCCCCGTCCTTCACTAATTCCTGGAATAAACTGTGCAAAATTTAGATTGGGATTCATCCTGGTTTCTTGATCTAAAAACCACACACGTAATAATTGTGCCGCCTTAGAGGAGTATTTAGTATCATTTGTTATGTAATATGCAATGCTGAGAATCTCGACTGACTTAGAAAGCTGCTTGATGTTTGTGGCATCACTAATCTCATTTACTTCGGGATTTACTTCACCATCTTTTCTTATGTATGGAAGTCCATCTTTTGTATCAGGATTTGGCCACCAATATTTTCCCATGCTCATATAATCATGTTTATCGCCGCTGGGTGGAATTTGCTTTTTATCAATGACAGAAAGTGGTGTCATGTCTAATAATTTATCTGCCTGATGGTGAAGATATTTAATTGCTGGATGATTTTTCAATTTCCCATTCAAGTAGTCTTCACGAAGAGAAAATAGCTTATTAGCTTCAGCTGAAAATACTCTAGGTAATCCGCTCTGTGAAAAAGAAAAAGAAAAAATGATCAATGCGATGATAATGCTGCTAAACTTGGTAATCATCTTCATTTCCTTAGGTTAGAATTATCAACATTTTTATTTATGCAAATAATTAATTTAAACTTTTATAATACTCTTGTTCAGAATTACTTAAATTTTCCAAATGTTATTTCCTGCCAACCAACTGTTCTGAAAGGCGAAGCAGGTAATCTTGCACTGTTATACAGATTGTATTCCAGATTATCCACTCAGACATAGCATACATTTGCAGGATCAGTAATTTTTTCATTTAATACTCGTATCCATCCTTATATTTTGAACTTCTAACATTTTTTCGGTGCTTATGCTTCTGCAATTTTAAGATGGTCTTCCATTGCACTATATGCCTTCTCAGCATCCTGACTAATAACAGCGTCAAGAATTTTTGATGCCAGATAACTGCGGATCCCTTCGCATTTGTAACTGTTGCATAAACAGTCGATTTCACTTCGGGAATAAGTTTATGTACAGAATCAAGCAGTAAAGGCATTACTCTGTCTCCTGATACACGCGAAAGATTAAGGTGAAACCTCGTATCCAAATTTGCTAATTCTAAATATCCGCCCGAACATACCTTTTTCTTTAACAATTTCAATTATCCCTTGCGCCTCAAGTGAACCCAAAGCATTTCTCATGGAAGTCCGGCTGACACCGAACTGATCACACAATTCATATTCAGAAGGCAATTTAGAACCGGGCAGGAATTTTTTTCAAAATTAGCTTTTTCAATTTGTTTAACAATTATATTACTGATTTGTTCTTTCGATTCCAGGGGACTAAATATTAATTCAGATTCCATTAAAGTGACTTTCAGTTCATTAATTATTTACTCTTTAATATGCGCTCCTTTTCTGTTTGGGTAGTACAATTAAAGAATACTAAAGCTGGTATCAAATAAATTATTATTTCCGAGAGATATTTATTCATGTTTTTTTTTGCAAAGATTTATTTCTCAGTAGTTGTACCTCAGCTGCCTGGCAGTGTTTCTATGTCTCTTATTTTGGGAGCGATAGCAAATCCTGTGAAGCCATATAATAATGCAAATGCAAAACCCGAATAACACATTACTGCCCAAGGTGCATATTCTAAAGTTGGAACGCCCAATGTTCCCGACATATAAACACCTGCAATGCTCCATGGAATAAGCGGTACGATCACGGTTCCCGAATCTTCTGTTGTTCTCGAAAGATTTTTAGCAGCAAGATTACTCTTCTTATATAATGGCGCAAATAATTCGCCGGGAATCAATACAGATAGAAACGAACTGCCGGTAATTAACGCCGTTGAAAAACTTGCAGCTACTGTTGAGGCAATTAACCTGCCCGTAGTCTTTGCAAACTTTGCAATTTCTTTTAGGATTACTTCAAGCATCCCGGATCTCTGAGCAATACCGGCAAATGCAAACGCACAAAAAGCAATCAGCGTAACATCCATCATACTTTGCATTCCACCGCGGCTTAAAAGTGTGTCAACTTCTTTCAAGCCGGTATTTGTTTTTACACCAAAGACACAGACCTCTAATGCATTTTTCATTGTAACAGATTGAAAAATCATTGCCAAAATGAGAGCAACCAGTGATGAAAGCAGCATCCCCGGAATCGGTGGTTTTTTTCGTATCGTCATATAAAGCACAATCACAGGTGGAATAAGAAGGAATAGATTGAAATTGTAGTTAGCTTTAAGGGTACCCATGATAGTCCCTATTCTTTCAGTACTTCCTGGATTTGCCTCATAACCCCAACCTACAAACAGATACACTATTAATCCTAACACCCATGCGGGTGTAGTGGTCCACAACAAATGACGAATATGATCAAATAGATTTGAACCTGCCGCAACTGAAGCGAGATTTGTAGAATCAGAAAATGGACTAATCTTGTCTCCGAAATAAGCACCAGCTACAACTGCGCCGGCCGCTTGCCCTAAAGGAATTCCCATTCCGTGAGCAATTCCCATTAAAGCAATTCCCATTGTGCCCGCTGTACCATATGATGTTCCAGTTAGAACAGAGACAATACTCGATACTATACATGCAGTAAGTAAAAATAATTTTGGTGAGACAATTTCAAGACCGTAATAAACGAGCATTGGGATCGATCCGCTAACTATCCACGAAGCGATCATGATTCCAACAATAATTACTATCGCCATTGCCGGCATTCCCTTTCGTATGGAATCCATTATACCATCTTCCAGTTCTTTCCATGAATAGCCTTGCTTAAGTCCTATAAATCCTGCAACTGCTGCGGCACCTATGAGCAGCATTTCAATTCTAAAATGGAATATGCCATAACCTATACCAAGAAACAACGCCATGGCAATGAAAGGAATCAACGCTTCCGATAAGGTGGGTTTTCTTTTTTGAATTTCATTATTCAAATCTTTTTGGGTCATTCTATACTTATTATTTATTTAATCACCCGGATTTTGGTTTCCCCAGATATGAAAACGGAAATTTATTTCGATCTTAAATACTCAATTATTCTTTGATTCTCCGCATGACCAGTGCGATTGAATCTTGATTATGCAATACTAAATTACACTTAATTTATTATAATTTCCTTGAGATTCTTTCATCCAGAGCAACAATGGATCGAGTTTTATTTTTGATAGCCACCTCGTAAACGAGCGAATATATGAGAACAATTATTGCAGTAAAAGAATTTGAGAATATCCTGCTTTTTGTTTCAACTTGTAGAACGATATCAGAGGTTGAAACTATAGGGGCAGTGAGTGAATTTGTAAATGAGATTACCTTTGCACCATGCTCTTTTGCATATTTTGCTGCAGAAATAGTTTCTTGTGAATACGGGGGAAGTGAAAAGGCAATTACAGCATCTGATTTTTCTATGTTAATTAGTTGATCGACCAAAGATCTCCCGCCGATGTTTGCTGAGATAGCTTTTGCTCCAATTCTTTGTAAAAGATAGCATGTTATTTCAGCTAAAAAGCTGCTTAGGTTATAACCAATAGTATACACAATTTTAGCTTTTGAAATCACATCGACAGCAGTTTTGTAGTTATTCGGATTATAGTTATTGAGAGTAAAGTTAATATTATCAACTTCATTTTGACCAACCTGATTAAGCAGAGTATTTTCGCGTACATGATCATTTAAAGAAAGGCGGAATTTTTCCATCGGAGCAAGAGTACTCATCATTCTGCCATTAATTTCTTTTTTTAAGGATAGAAAACCTTTAAATCCAATTTTTTTTGTGAATCGAAGAATTGAAGCACGGCCAACTCCAATTCTCTCAGCAAGATCGTGGATGGAAATAAAGGGAATTTCATTGTACTGCTGCAGAATAAAATCGGCTATCTTTTTCTCAGTAGAAGTCAATTCATTATTATTATTTTTTATTAAATCTTTAAGGTAATCGTGATAATTCTTCATATAAATTAAAATTACTTATATAAATTATTTTGCACACAGTTTTTATTTAACCGGAATTCCATAAACCTTAGACAGAAAGTTGTCGACTGTTTGATTAAAAAGTACTGCTCTTTCGAAATAAACAGAATGTCCTGAGTTCTTAAAACAAAAAGAATCTGCATTTTGCATAACAGAAGTAAGAGCAATAACTCCGGTAGGCGGAAATAAAACATCTTTTTCGCCAGTAAGAAATAAAAACGGTATCTCCAGATTTTTCAGAACTTCAGGAGAAAGATTACGTGTTTGCTTTATGTCATCGCGAATGAATTCTTTATAAGAATATGGAGTCAAATTATA
>JBGSOQ010000409.1:0-6157 GCA_041739035.1 Ignavibacteriaceae bacterium
ACAATCTCCAATAATTCCTTAGTAATCGCAGCTTGTCTTTCTCTATTATACTTTAATTGGAGAGTTCTTATCAATTCTTTTGCATTAGTGGAAGCATTATCCATCGCAGTCATTCTTGCACCAAGCTCTGAGGCATTCGATTCTAAAAGAATTCGCCATATTTGTGCTTTTAGGTGTTTAGGAAGCAAGTACTCGAAAATAGATTTTTGATCAGGTTCATAAATATAATTGGGTAAAATATTCTTTTCACTTTGTTCGCTTACCAAAGTAATAGGCAAAAACTGTTCAACAACTATCTTTTGCTGGATGATAGATTTAAATTCATTATAAATTATTATTACTCTATCAAAGGTTCCATCAAGATATGTTGTAATAATTTTTTGAGAAATGTTTAACGCTTCGGTGTATTTTAGTGCAGAAAATAATCCGAGATTTTTGTCATAAACATTGTAATTTCTCTTCGAAAAGAAATCAATTCCTTTTTTTCCAACACAAAATAAGTGGACATTGATCTTGTTATTTTTTAAATCTTCGTCAATATTGCTGACAGCTTCTTTGATTATGTTGGAATTAAAAGCACCGCAAAGTCCTCTATCAGCCGTTACAATAACGAATGCCACATTCTTAACTTCTCTTTGAACAAAAAATAGATTTGTATTAAGATCATTTTCAGTAGCAAGATTCGATAAAGATTGCCAAATTTTCCGAGCGTAGGGACGAGCATTTACAACATTTACTTGAGCACGACGCAGTTTTGCAGCTGCAACCATCTTCATTGCTTTGGTAATTTGATGGGTGCTTTTTACTCCTTTAATCCTGCTCTTTATGTCACGAAGTGTAGCCATTATAAAATTATTTACTCAACGTTTTTCTTAAATGTTGGCAGAAATTCTTCAGCAGCTTTTTTTATCATTTCAATTGTTTGAGGGCTTAAATCTTTTTCTTTCTTTATAGTCTCAAAGATATCGTTATGTTTTATTTCAAAAAATTCCAATACTTCTTTCTCAAATCTCTTAACATCGGAAACAGCTATGCTGTCCAAATATCCATTCGTTCCAAGAAAGATACTCACCACTTGTCTTTCAATTTTAACCGGAGCGTACTGTTCTTGCTTTAATAATTCAACAAGTCTGGAACCTTTAGCGAGAGTTCTCAACGTGGATTTATCAAGATCGGAACTAAACTTAGCAAATGCTTCAATTTCTCTGTATTGAGCAAGGTCAAGCTTAAGTGTACCGGCCACTTTTTTCATGGCTTTTATTTGTGCATTACCACCAACTCTGGATACCGAAATACCAACGTTGATGGCTGGTCGAACACCGGCATTGAAAAGATTTGATTCAAGATATATCTGACCATCGGTAATGGAAATTACATTTGTTGGAATGTATGCAGAAACATCACCTTGTTGAGTTTCAATGATCGGTAAAGCTGTCAAGCTTCCTCCACCAAGTTCTTCGCTTAATTTTGAAGCTCTCTCAAGTAAACGAGAATGCAGATAAAATACATCGCCGGGATATGCTTCACGTCCTGGTGGTCTTCTTAAAAGTAAAGAAAGCTCTCTGTAAGCAACAGCTTGTTTGGATAAATCATCGTAAATAACTAAAGCATGTTTACCATTGTCTCTGAAATATTCACCAAGAGTTGCTCCGGAATATGGAGCTATAAATTGTAATGGTGCCGGTTCAGCTGCAGATGCGGAAATTACAGTTGTGTAATCCATAGCACCATGCTCTTGAAGTTTTGCAACAACTTGAGCAACAGTCGAGCTTTTTTGACCGATAGCGACATATACACAGTATACAGGTTTAATACCTAAACTTTTTGCCTCAGTGGAATGAGTATTTTTTTGATTGATGATTGCATCAATAGCAACAGCTGTTTTTCCAGTTTGCCGATCACCAATAATAAGTTCTCTTTGACCTCGGCCAATGGGAATCATAGCATCAACAGCTGTAATTCCTGTTTGGATAGGTTCTTTAACAGGCTGTCGTTGAATTACTCCCAAAGCCTTGCGTTCAATTGGTAAAAACTTTTTTATATTGATCGCACCTTTACCATCTATAGGGAATCCAAGAGGAGTTATCACTCGACCGAGCATTTCATCGCCAACAGGTAAAGAAGTTACTCGCTTTGTTCTTTTAACTATATCACCTTCCTTAACTAAAGATGAATCACCAAAAAGGACACAACCAACGCTATCTTCTTCAAGATTTAAAACCATTCCAAAAACATCATTGGGAAATTCAACCAGTTCACTTGCCATTACTTGTGAAAGGCCATAAACTATTGCGATTCCATCGCCTACCTGGAGAACAGTTCCTACATCATAAATATCGGTCTCATTTTCAAAACCGGAAAGCTGTTTTCTTAATATCGCCGATATTTCGTCTGGTCTCACTTCAGCCATAATTTTTTCCTTACTGATTTCTAATTGTTAACAGGACTTGCTTCCATAAAAAGTTTTTTTAGCAAATCCAATTGATGTTTGATTGATGCATTGTAAACCGTATCGTCTGCTTGAACAATAAATCCACCAAGAATTTTATCGTCAACTTTGTAATTCATCCTGACTTTTTTCTTAAGAGAATTTTGCAGTCTTGTCTGCAGCTCGTTTTTTTGTGAGTCAGTAAATTCCGATGCAACAGAAACATTGACGTTTACAAATCCTAATTTTAAGTCTCTCAGCTCTTTAAACTTTTCAAGAATGCTGAATAAAATTTCTTCGCGCTTCTTTTTAATTACAAACAATAAAAAATCCATTGTCTCGGAATTAATTTTATTGCTAAATATTTCTGTAAGAATAGAGGATTTTAGTTCCGGTTTAATCACTGGATTTTCAAGCATTCTGTTCAAATTCGGATTCTGTTTTATTACCGAAAAAACAAAATCAACATCATTTGAAATTATATCAAGCTGATTTTTCTGAATTGCAGAATCTAGAAGAGATAATGCATAACGTGCAGATACTTTCTGTTCAGCCATAGTCAGTTCTTAGCAATTTCGTTGATGTATTTATCAGCAATTCTCTTGTGAACGTTTTTATCCACAGTTTCACCTAGAACTTTTTCGGTTGTTTGAATTACTATATCGGCAATCTGAGTTTTAAGTTCTCCAAAAGCTGCATCCTTTTTTCTCTCAATCTCTGCAGAAGCCTCTTCCAAAATTTTTTGAGCCTGATCTTTACTTTCCTTTATCACCTGATCTTTTAACTTTTCAGCGTAAATTCTTCCCTGCTCAACTATCTTTTTAGATTCCTCTTCGGCTTTCGAAAGGTTTGCCTGATTCTCATATAAAATTCTTTGCGCTTCGTCCTTAGCTTTCTCTGCCTTTTCAAGGGATTCCCTAATCGCCGCTTCCCTCTGATCTAAAGCTGTAAGAATTGGCTTCCAAGCAAATTTTTTGAGAATCAGCAGAAGTAGTATAAAAGTAATTGCAGTCCAGAATACTAAACCTGGATTTATGTCAACTAAACTTCCACTACCGCCCTCAGAACTTAAAGCTAATAAAGCGAAAGTACTTGTTGCGAGCATAATTGGTTACCTTTATTTATTAAAAGTTATTTATACTTTAACAGCAAGAAGAATACAAACAACTAGAGCAAAAAATGCGACACCCTCGATTAGAGCAGCCGCAATAATCATAGCTGTTCTGATAGGACCGGCAGCTTCCGGTTGTCTTCCCATTGCCTCTAATGCGGCACTTGCAAGTTTTCCAATGCCTAATCCGGCTCCTAAAACTGCAATGCTCGCTCCGATTCCTGCTCCCAAATATCCTAATTCCATTTTATTTCTCCTTTTTTTTGATTTGAATGATTAATGATCTTGATGAACTGCCATCCCAATGAACAGTGAGGATAACATTGTAAAAATATATGCTTGAATTAAAGCAACTAATAATTCCAAAAAGTAAATGAATAATGCAAAACCAACAGACACAGGGGCAAAGAAAATTGTCTTCATAATAAAAATTAGCCCGATAAGAGAAAGAATGACGACATGGCCCGCGGTCATGTTTGCAAAAAGACGAATACACAATGCAAATGGTTTTGTGAAGAGTCCAAAAATTTCAACAAGAACAATTAAAGGTAAAAGTGCAACTGGCATTCCCGGCGGAATGAGCCCCTTAAAATATCCTATAAACCCGTGACTGATTATTCCTCCAATTTGTGTTGCAATAAACGTGAATAAAGCTAATGTTGCCGTAACGGCGATGTTACTGGTAACTGTTGCCGTAAAAGGGATTAACCCAAGAAAATTGCTATAAAGAATAAAGAAAAATGCTGTGAGCAAGTACGGTAAAAATTTTTCGTAACCATGACCAATCGTTGGTTTTACAATCTCATCTTTAACGAATACAACAATAGTTTCAATAAAGTTCGTGAACCCGTGAGGAATGAGTGACTTTTTATAACTTTTTGATACAACCACAAAAGTTAGAATTAGCAACAGAGCTACAACCCATAAAAATACTACATGCCTTGTTATAGAAATGTCAAGCCCGAACAATTGGAGATGTGGCAGATAAATCTTTCCAAATGGTTCAAAATCGAGGTAATTTCCATCCATAACATGATGAAGAATCCAATCTCCACCACCACTCGATTGCTTTGCGGTGTCTTGAACAACTATGTGACTAGAATCAGGACTGAAAAACATTGAAATTAGCTTAATTTTGAAGTAAGTTTAGGTAAATTATCTCTATCGTCAAGTAAAAAATGTAAAAAAATAGGACTGAAAATATAAAACTTATCCTATTTAATTCCAAAAAAAGCAATGCTAGTACCACCATAATTAAAGTAAGCAGAAAGCGAATTACCATCCCACCGAAAAGTCTTTGGAAAAACATCTTTTCAGGTTTATTTATGCCAGTTTTAATCGAAATCATGCCTAAACCTGCATTAAAAATTGTTATGGATCCCGCAACAATGAAGGATTTTAATTGATCTGCGGAAATAACATCAATTAGAAATAATATGGTAATTAAAAGAAAAGAGAATATGATAAAAGTAAGTGTGAAATAAGTAAGTTTTTTAAGGGATGTCATTTATCAAGTCTCGTTACCGACTTAATGAAATGATACATCCCTGTAAAAATTCCAAAAAAGGAAAAAACCAAAGTTAAGTATGGAGACGAATTAAATTTTCCATCGAGCCAAATACCAATAAACACCATCACGACTATTGTCGCAGCAAGCTGAATACCTAAACCAAGGTAGGGAGCATAATCTTTGAAAAGATTAGAATTGAAAGGATTCTTATCTTCATTGTTTTCAGTCATTACTGCTAGACAAAGAACCGGGCGAATTAAATGTGGCTCCTTTATCGGACATTTTACTGTTTCCGTCAAAAATAGCTCCTGCTTCAACTACTAAAATCTTTGTCACAATATCTCCTTTTAGAACAGCTTTGGATTCTAGAACTGCTTTTTCCTTAGAGTGAATACCGCCTGTAACTTTACCTCCAATACTTATTACCTCGGCTTTAATTTCACCAGTTATTTCGCCTGATTCGCCGACTGTGACATTTCCACTAGCAGTAATATCACCATTAATTGCTCCATCAACTCGTATGTTACCGTTGCTAGACAATTTCCCCTCGAGTACAACGCCGGCTCCAATTATGGTAACCTCATCTTTGCCAATGTTTTCATTTTTGTACTTATTCAATTTAGTTCTCCTTGTTAGTTAAAAAAAGCTTTTCAGGATTTAATGGTTGACCATTTTTCCAAATTTCGAAATGAAGATGCGGACCGTGTGATTTATGTCCCGTATTTCCAGTGAGAGCTATCATTTCACTCTGAATAATCTTTTCTCTTTTATGTTTTAGTAACGATAAACAATGTTTGTACACCGAAATATAATCATTTGGATGAATAATTATAATCATATAACCGTCATCCACGGTATAATCCGAAAAAATAACATAACCGCTTGCGGCTGCATAAATAGGAGTTCCATTTTTTGCAACAATGTCTATGCCGTAATGACCTTCTTCAGGATTAAATTCCCGGCTTATAAATCCGTTAACAGGCCGTGTAAAAAAAACATCTTTGTTGCTGAATGAAAAAATGCTGCTCAATATTTGATGAAAAATAAGCAACACATTCCCCTCTACCTTTTTCTTCAAATTGAGATTAATATTCTGCGTTGTTGAATC
>JBGSOQ010000448.1:0-5418 GCA_041739035.1 Ignavibacteriaceae bacterium
TACGGCTTATATTTATACGTTATAGAAACTCCTACTGGAGAGAATACCACCGGTAAATTTGCCGTAATTAAATAACATGAGGTCCATCATGATTTTAAGGAAAGTTTATATTAAAATATTATTAATTACGATTTTCTCAGCATTGGTTGTGCATGCACAGGATTTCACAAAAGCGGGAAGCAGTGCTGCTCAATTCTTAAAAATACCGGTTGGTGCAAAGGCTGTGTCAATGGGGAATACGTTTGCTTCAATCTCCGATGATGCCACTTCGATGTATTGGAATCCTGCAGGTATGTCACAAATCAACAAATTTTCATTAA
This sequence comes from Ignavibacteriaceae bacterium, assembly GCA_041739035.1. GTDB lineage: Bacteria > Bacteroidota > Ignavibacteria > Ignavibacteriales > Ignavibacteriaceae > XYD12-FULL-36-8. The sequence goes on from JBGSOQ010000448.1 coordinate 321, forward strand.
GCTTCACTCATTCCCAATGGATCGCTGACATGGATCATAACTTTTTCGGATTAGTTCTCCCTCTTGATGGCATAAGCTCAGTGGGACTTAGTGTAATACAATTATCATCCGGTGACATTAAAAACACAACAATTTTACAACCTCGCGGAACAGGAACATATTTCGATGCGGCTGATCTTGCCATTTCTGTTTCATATGCAAGACAAGTAATTGAGCAAGTGAGTTTAGGACTATCGGTAAAATATATTAATCAGAGAATTTGGAATACCTCTGCACAAACGGTCGCAATTGATTTTGGGGTGCTCTTGAATACTGGCTTTCACGACATGAAAATGGGATTCTCTTTCCAAAACTTTGGCCCAGAACTGACTATGCGTGGAAGCGATTTGACAAAAGTAGTGGACCTTGATCCGAATAGTGTAGCAAATCCTGCTGTCGAATCAAATTTAGCCACACAACCATTCCCGCTGCCGACCAGTTATCGAGTTTCAATTTCAATGCCTGTAGTTGGTGAAAACGCTCCGGTTAATTTCGGTACATCTTCTCTGGTTATTGCGGCTGATGTAATTCATCCTAATGATAATCCCGAACATTACAGCGTTGGAATGGAATATGGTTTTATGGATCTATTTTTTATCCGTGGTGGTTATAGTTTTAATACCGATGAAGAAGGACTAACATTAGGCAGCGGGATCTATTTTGATTTCGGTTCTTCACAAGTATCATTCGATTATGCTTATGCTGCTTTTGGCATTTTTGATGCAGTTAATATTTTCTCCGTCAATTTTAGCCTATAGGGAATGAATGCAGAGAATTAGTCAATTCCTTGTTTTTGGAATACTTAATTTTTTTCTCGTCTCGTTCTCTAACGGTCAAATTATTGAAAGAATACCTCGTCTTCAAGGTGCTGGTGTTTTAGATCTCGTTGCTCAAAATGTTTCTCCAAATGACACGGTTACTTGGGTCTCCACTGCCTATTTTATCGATGAGGAATCCAATCAGTTAGAGCAATCACCTGACACAATTACTTCGAAGGGAGATTCTTTAAAAGTATTACTTATTAAGAGGGTAAATAAATATACTTTCTATAAAATTAATGCTTTTAACAGCACTCAAAGTGACTCCATAATTTTGCAGGTCATTATCAAAGGAGTTCCTCAAAAGTATTTATACACAAATCCTCTGATGCCTAATAAACCCATTCCGGTTTATATTGTGCTGCCCCTCGATCTTTCTAATCCCGGATTTGTTGTGGTAATGCACGGTGTGGATAGGAATGCTCAAGACTATGTAAACGCTTGGAAAGATTTCGCTAAAACAAACAACTACATATGTGCGGCTCCATTTTTTTCTGATAGTGACTGGCCATCTTCAAGAAGTTATAATCTTGGCAACATGTTTACAGGCTCTGATGGAAGCGGTTTTTTAAATCCTGAATCAGAATGGTCATTTACATTAACTCAAAAAATTCACGATGATCTGGTAGAAGCACTTGGGCTGCAGAATAATATTTATGACATTTGGGGACATTCGGCCGGAGCACAATTTGTCCACCGTTTAATTACGTTTAAACCTGACTACAAAATACGATATGCTATCGCTGCAAATGCAGGTTGGTATACAGTACCGGACTATCAAATTAATTATCCTTATGGACTTAATCATCCTTTATTGGACTATGAAGAAACTTTCCTTGAAGATCTGATAATTAAAAACCTGGTTGTTATGAGAGGTAGTGCCGATACTATTAGGGACTCGAATTTAAATACTTCGTTTGAAGCTGATGCACAGGGAATGAATAGATTTGAGAGAGCATTAAATTATTATAATTATGCATCTCAGATCGATCCGAGTACAAAATGGCGATTGATTGATGTCCCGAATGTTGGTCATGATTATATTTCAATGGCTCTGGCGGCTCAACAATTTATTCTTAATCCAACCTCTGTTAAGGGAAAACCCGAGCAAATCATAACAACACTGTTCCTTTCTCAAAATTATCCTAATCCTTTTAATCCCTCGACTTGTATTAAATATTCAGTACCAATTAATAAAGACGGGTCCTCATCAGTTGTGAAGTTAAGGGTATTTGATAGCCTCGCATCTGAAGTAACGGAAATTGTAAATGAATATAAAAGCGCTGGTGAATATTCCGCCTTTTTTAATGGACGGGATTCGGAGGGCAATATTCTGCCGAGCGGCGTATACTTTTATCACCTCATTATTGGTGATTCAAAAATTTCAAAAAAAATGGTATTAATGAAATAGAGCTTGTCATGGTAAATAGAGAACGAATAATTAAAAACTTCAAAACATTAAGTTCTATAAACGGAACTCATGGGAATGAAATTCATATCGCTAATGAATTAATTTCACAATTAACTCAAATTGGGCTTGAAGTCAAGATGGATGATGCCGGGAAAACATTTGGTGGTAATTCAGGAAATTTGATTGCAAGATTACCCGGTAATGTTGAAGCAATGCCGATGTTTCTTTGTGCACACATGGACACAATACTTCCCACTGCAAATTTGAAACATGACATTACCAATGGTATTATTAAAAGTGATAGAACAACAATCCTTGGAGCAGATAACCGTGCTGGTATCACAATTATTATTGAAATCTTAAATGTTCTCAAGGAAGAGTCGATTCCTCACGGAACAATTGAAGTTTTATTTACAGTTTGCGAAGAAGCCGGGATGTATGGAGCAAAAAATATCTCTCGCTCGAACTTGGAATCAATGTTTGGATTTATTTTTGATAGTCAAGCAAGTCCAGGCAGTTACATTATAGAAGCACCGAGCGCAGTTCGTTTTAATTTAATTGTTAACGGTAGAGAAGCTCACGCTGCTGTTTCACCCGAAAAAGGTGTTCACGCTATTCAAATTGCAAGTAAAGCCGTTGCTCAATTAAAAATGGGCAGATGGGCTGACACCGGTATGCTTAACATAGGAACGATTCAAGGTGGTACCGCAATTAATGTAATTCCAAAAAGTGCTGAAATAACCGGTGAAATTAGACATGCCGATGCAGCTGAATTAAATTTACAGAAACAGCATATCATTGATAGCTTCAATATTGCAGCTAAAGAATCCGGAGGTTCAGTGGTGATTGAATTTTTAGAAAAGTATGGCGGATATAAATTCTCTGGAATTGAGCCAATGATCAAGATTGCTGAAAAAGCAATATCGGATGCAGGTCTATCCCCGAATGCTGTTAAATACCCGGGTGGAAGTGATGCGAATATTTTTAATAATAATGGTATTCCGGCTTTAAATCTTGGGGTAGGAATGAAAAATGCACATTCATTTGAAGAAATGATATCTATTGATGACCTCATGAAAACAACTGAAATTGGAATCAATTTAATCCGTAATACTCCTAAACATAGTATGGTATTGGAATAATTACATGAGATCATTTAAATCCTTCTCGTTCATTTTATTATCGCTCATTATTATTACTGCTTCAACTTGCACATCCCAGAGTTTGGACACCCCTCTCGAAAAATGTAACTATAAAAAAGTTACTACTCATTTGGAAATGATGTTATATCTGGATGAAGTATGCCAAGCTGGTCCTTCGCTTTCGCTTCAAGTTATTGGAGAAAGTGTGCAAGGCAGATCTATTCCAATGGTTCATCGTAACTCACTAACCAACGATAAAGGCGTTAAAGTTCTTTTGTTTTGTCAGCAGCATGGCAATGAACCGTCCGGTAAAGAGGCGGCACTGGTTCTTCTTAAAGAAATTGCTATTGCAAGAGATAATTCGCCTTTCTCAAACATTGATCTATATTTAATTCCATGCTTAAATCCCGATGGTAATGAATCAGCTAAAAGATTCAATGCGAATGATTCAGACTTGAACAGAAACCATTTGATATTATCTGAACCGGAAGTTATTACTTTACATAACGTTTATAATCGTATTAAGCCGGAAGTTACACTTGATGTTCATGAATACTCCGCATTCCGGCGTTCATTCAGGGAAGCGGGATATGTTAGATCGGTCGATGAGCAATTCGGTGCGCCCACAAACTTAAATATCTCCAGCAGAATAATTGATTATAGTATGAACACACTTTTCCCGTTTCTTGAAAAATATCTTAATGAAAAAGCAATCACCTTTTCAAATTATTATAAAATGGATGGTCCTGACGATACGGTTAGAGCAAGCACAACAGGAATTATTGACGGCAGGCAGAGTTTAGCAATTAATAATACTTTCTCTTTTATTCTGGAGGGTAAAAACGGGTTGAATTTTAATGAAGGATTAAAAAGGAGAACATCTGATCAATTAGAAGCACTAAAAGCATTTTTAACCTTCGTTGATTTAAATGCTTCTTCAATAAAATCGTTAGTGCAAAACGAACAAGAAAAATTATTTTCTCTTAAAGATTCGGTAATAGTCCAAATGGATTATAATTTTGATGGCGCCACAATTGATCTACCTATGACAGTATTAAGCTCAAATAAGGATACAATCGTTACGATGCCTTATTCTCCGAAAGTCATAAAGCTTAAATTGGCTAACCGCCCGGCAGCGTACGTAGTCCCCAAAAAACATAAAGAGCTAATTGATCTTATTAATAGGCACAATATCAGTTATCACACTGTTACAAATTCTTATAACCAATCGGTTGAAATATATAAAATTAAAAATATCACCGAAAAATGGCTTGAGAATAAATCATTTAAAATAATTTCTTTATCACCAAGAACACAGGATATTAAGCTGGAAGAAGGAGATGTTATTATCCCTGTTAAACAAATAGCGAATAATATGATTTGTATCTTGTTTGAACCCGAATCAATGTGGGGTTTATCTCAGTATGATGAGTTCCAAGATTATTTTAAAAAAGGAAGTAATTATCCAATTTTCAGAGTTCTAATCCAATAGAGAAGGTTGTAATGTTTAAAGTTTTCTCCAAGAAACCAGAAGTTAAGTCAAAAAGAAAGCCGACAATCAAAGAAGCTATGATTCCAATAGTTTCGATGATGATTTTATTAGGCGGGGGTTATGGAATACTTCAATTACCGGTTGAGATATTACTCATAATGGCATCATTTGTTGCTGGAATTGTTGCTCTTAGTTT
>JBGSOQ010000384.1:0-10556 GCA_041739035.1 Ignavibacteriaceae bacterium
TCCAACGGACCTGCATCTTGTGTTACAGCGGTTCCGTTGAGCGCGGATTGAACAGCACGTCCTAATGAGATTGCATCACCACTTTCAACTAATGCTATGCCTTTTACTGTTACGGGCAACATTTCATCCTGACTTGTGGCAGCGTTTGAAACTCCAAGAGATTTAGAACCGGAAGCGCCGTATGCACCGGAAAAACCAATAAATCTGTTTTTTATTACACCGCCGAGCTGGACGCATTTAATTGAGGTTATGAGTAAGGGTTGTTCTGTTAACATAATTCTACCTTTCTATATTTTTTTTATTATTCTTTTCTTAGCCTAAGAAAAGAATCAAAAGAAGCATGCTCTCCAAAAGAACTGCTAAATTTCTTCGCCGTTACGCTAAAAGAAATGAACTCGCTCGAAGACTCGCTCAAACAGCATTTCTTTTTTAACGCTTTACTTTGAAGAAATTTTATACGCAGTTCTTTTGATGAGCTATTGGACATTTAAAGCCTAATTAAATTTTAGTTTTATTGCGTGTACGTTTTGGTTTTTCTTCAGTTGTTGTTGATTCTGGTTTTTTAGTTTCTTCCGAATCGAGTGTTACAGCAACGTTTGAAGTTTTTTCTAAAGGAACTAATAAGTGAGCAACTGATTCAATGTCTTCTTCTGTAAAGTTTTTTGAATCAATGATTGATCCTTCCGGATAAACTTTTCCTTTCAGGAAGATGTCTGTTTGTGTGATTATGTATTTCATTTTAACCTCATTTAACCTCACCCTTGCCCTCTCCTTCTTAAGGAGAGGGAATAGGGGAAGAAGGAATTAAATTATGCATTAGTGTCTTTGATTATGTAGCCGGCATCTGCACCGACAATTTTGTTTAGGAATAAATCAGTTGATCTGATTATCTGGACTTTCCCTTGCTCTGTGTATTTATCTACAACAGGATTATTTTTTTTACGAAGTGTGTATGCGAATGATGGTTCGTAAATAGATCTTGGTACATCAGATTGTCTCGGTGGTACGTAAGCAACGATAACATTATCACTCCAAACATCTGAAAGCACTCCAGCATCACTTGCATAAACTGCATCACCGATTACAAGCGTTTCAAAATCAAGTAATGATCTGAGAAGTTCCGGTGTAATGATTCCTTTTTGTGTGTACTTGATTCGTTCGATTATTGCAGGATGCTGGCGAAGTGCTGCATAAGCGGAAGCACCAAGTACGCAGGTATTTGGTCGCTTTGCAATTTTCATTCTTACTGATTCAGAAGCATTCTTGAAAATTGAGAAAGGGTCTGAAGAAAAGTTTGTGAACTTTTCTCCCGCTGCTAAGGTGATCTTACTACCTGCAGGATAGTTAGCATCGTTCTGTGCTAAATCAGCAGCAAGCTTTTCCATTCTAAGCATAATGCCTTCAGTAACAACAAAAGTACCGTGAGCAAGAGTAGGGAAGATATCATCCTGAGCTTCTCGGTAATCAATTGGATATTCGAGATCGTGTTCAGTAAGAACAAAATCAATCTCTGTCCTATCTTCAGGATTAATTCTGTTTGATCTAGCGCGGATTGCTCTTTCAGTATTGTAAATCTTGAAAGATTCTTTTGTGAACTCAGGTATCTTTCCGCCCTCTTTGTTTACCTCAACAATTGGGAATAGAGTGGAAGCGATATACTGATTGTTTGAATAACCTCTTGCAAGGTTAGTCAGGACAGGATCTACGACACGTTTTTTAGATAGTGTGCCCATTATTTTGTACTCCTATGAATTGAAAGAATTGCATAAAAATTATTTACCCGGTTTATGATCGATTATAATAGGAGGAACTATAATTTGATTATTAGAATTCTTCCTGGTTGAAGTAGAACTTTTTTTCTTGTTAGGTTTTTTTCCTCCCCTAAAAAAAGACGAAGTATTTTTTGTGTTAAATCCCTTCATCACTCTTTCCCGGCTACTTCTTTAACTGCTGCGAGATAGGAAATGTTCTTCTCCTTAGAGATTGAAAGCGCCTGTTTATGAACTTTCAATTGATCTGAATCGATTTCAAAACCGTCAAAGTCTTCATCGCTGTGGATATTGGTTTTAGTTTCCTTAGTTGCGAAATCAGAATTAAGATTAAGCTGTGGAAATGTTTCAACTAACTCAGTGAACATTGAGTTAACCTGTTTGCTGAAATCAGTCGTGGAAAATTCAGAAGAAGCAAAGTTTTGTTTCTGAAGGAAACCAACAATCTTCAAGATTTTATTTTTCATTGCAGGAGTAAGCGAGCCATAGGCAAGCTTTTCATTCAGCATTAGTTCAAATTCATTCGTCTGCATTGAAAAGCGGAGTTCATCAATGCGCTGATGGATTTTATCAAGATCTTCTTTATTTAAACCCTTGTCTACGAACTGCAAAAGAGAAGTTTTGAGAGAACTAATCTCTTGTGAGAATTGATCAAGTTTTTCTGAGAGAAGAGTTGAATTCTCGATTACAGGTTCAGGTTCAAGCTCAAGATTTTCCCCTTCGACTTCGCTCAGGGTGACCGGATCAAATTCAAAGCTGGCGAATTCCAATTCATCCGGGTTTTCTGCAAACTCAACATCCTTTAATCCTTTTACTGCGGGAGCTGCAGCTCCAAGAAATCCTACGTGATTTAATTGAAGATCAGGTGTAATAGAGATTGAGCGTTTCTTGAACGCACCTGTTTTAACTAACTCCGCAAATTCATTACTGACCTGCTTAGGGAATGCGATTAACCTGTCACCGACTCTTTTGAGTTTATCAATCCATCCGTAAGCAGGTGCATTAGTTTCCGGATGCCCGATAACGATTGGAGCTTCGTGCTGCTGAGGGTCATACGAGCTTGCAATCGTATCGAGATCCGTTTCTGAAAATTCTTTTGTTTGACCGTTTAGTGAAGTGTGAGTGCCTGTTCTGAAGATTTCAAATGGTTTCATTTTTACCTCGAAAGAAAGTTTGTGAATTAACTGGGCGAAATATTAAAGAAAGATTTATTAAATTACAACAATAAAAGACAATAAAATGCAAGATAAAGTTAAAAATGCTGAGGAAAAGAAAAGACAATTAACAAAAAAAGAGCGGTTGTTTGTCTTTGAATACCTTGCTGATGAGAAGATGAATGCTGAGAAAGCAGCCATTAAAGCGGGTTATTCTCCCTCAGTAGCCAGGACTAAAGCTTACGTTTGGGTAAGCAAAAGTAAGCAAAATGAAAAAAAATATATTGCTGAAGCTGTTGAAGAAATGATGAAACAGAAATTGGAAAGCCTTGATGTAGAAAGCCTGATAGTGCTGCAGGAGATCAAAAAAATTGCGTTTTTCAATCCAATAAAAATAATAGAACAGCTCGGGGACAAATCGGATTTAACTATTACGGCATTGAAGAAAATTGATCCGGACTTATTTGCAGGAGTAAGTGAAATACTAATTGAGGATGGAATAGCAAAAATAAAAGTTAGTGGAAAGCTTAAGGCATTGGAGCTGTTAGGCAAGAGATTAAAGTTATGGGAAGGCAGTAGTGAGGGAATTAAATTCTTGCTTGAAGTCCAGCAAGGCTCAGCTGAGGATGACAGAGACTGATATTATGACAGAGATTGAGATTGAACGATGGATTGTTGAAGTTCTGGAATGCTGAGTTATCAACATATCCACAGCCTAATTATTATTTATTTCTTTCTTTCTTTATTTCTTTGTTGTTGCGTTGACGGAGTTTTTTTAAGAATTGACGTCAACTTTTAAAAAAATGTTATCAATTGTAATTATGACTTATAATATATGACAAATATACATATATTTAGAGCAAGAAAAAGAAACTAAAGACAAAAGTTATTAACATAGTTATCAACATTGTCAACGTAGTGCTAACATTAAAAAACTTGTAATTGAAGTGAAAGACAAAATGTCAGAAAAGATTTGTGAGTACTGTGGAAAGAATCCGGGTAAGAAGCCTGGAAATAAATTTCTATGGAATGGTTTTCTTGATAAGGATACGAATCAATTAGTCTGTTTTGATTGCAGAAAAAATCATTACCAGGCTAAATCAAAAACGGAATACAGGGGACTTTATACTGAGTTTCCGGTTTATGTGATTGATTAAATGGCTTGGTCGAAGCAAAAGTTAAATACGTAAATAAACTCCATTTAAAGCAGAAAGAGTTTTTTAATGATCAAAGTGCAAGGTTCAAAATCATTTCCAAAGGAAGGCGTTTTGGTTTTACAAGAGGACTTGCGATGTATGCGCTAGAGAGAATGGTTAGGAATCCTGGACTTAGTGTTTTATGGGTTGATACAATCTATTCAAACATTGAAAGATGCTTTGATAGATACTTCAGACCAGAACTAAAACAAATCCATAAGCTGCTCTGGAACTACAATAAAAATAAAAGTGAATTAAAACTGTTTGCTATACTTGGAGATCAAAAAAGAGAAAGTGTCCTTGATCTGCGTTCTGGGGACCGTCCTGAAAACTTAGAAGGGTTTGGATATCATTTAATCATAATCAATGAAGCAGGAATTGTTTTAAAGAATAGAAATCTCTGGCAGGAATCAATTCTGCCTATGACACTGGATCACAAAGCTGAAGTGATAATCGGAGGAACTCCAAAGGGAAAGAAAACGAAGAACAATGAGAAACATTTGTTCTTTGAACTTTATGAAAGAGGGCTTACTGATACAACAGGGCGATATAAATCATACAACTTTTCCTCTTATGATAACACACTACTCGATGCCTCTGAAATTGATGAGCTTGTAAAAGAGATTCCAAGCCATCTGCGTGACCAGGAAGTTTTTGGAAAGTTTGTTGATGTATCCCAGGGTAGAATAATTAAGAGAGAATGGTTTAAGTTTTTTGAACCGCACGAACTGGCAAGAAAAAAGAGATTAAGTAAAATTCAGATTTGGGATACTGCAGGAAAAACAAAACAGGAAAATGATTTTTCTGTATGTGAGACCTGGATTGAATCGAGTGACGGTTACTATTTAACGAATTTATTCAGGGAGAGATTGGAGTTCCCGGAGTTAAAGAAAAAAGCAATTGAATTATTTGAGCAGGAAAATCCCGATCAGGTCTGGATAGAAGACAAAAGCAGCGGAACGGCATTGATTCAGGAACTCAGGCGCAACACAAGGATTCCTTTAAAAGAAATTACTGCTGAGAAAGACAAGCTTGAATATGTGAATGCCTGTTCTCCGCTGATTGAATCGGGGCGTGTGTTCCTGCCGTTTAGTGCGATGTGGCTTGATGATTTTCTTGCTGAGTGCGAAGATTTTCCCGGTGGTGAGTTTGATGATCAGGTTGATGTAATGAGTAAGTATTTGAATGAGAAGAAAGGCAAGGCCACTGATTTTAATGAATTTAAAATCAATGTTATAAAAAGAAATGAAACCAGGAATAAGAAATATTCTGGGTATAGAAAGTGATTATTCATTTACTTTCTTCTTGATAAGAAAGTAACAAAGAATCAAGACCGAAAAACTTTTGCTAAAAATGATTTTCACTGCGCTAAAAGAAAATAACTCACTCGAGGACTCGTTCAGACAGATTTTCTTTTTTAACGCTTCGTTCAATCATTTTCTTAACGCAAAATTTTTTATGTCAAGAATAAATGCAAGTCTTTTGATGAGCGAAGACAAATACAATTTACTTAGGAGATATGATGGAGAAGAAAACTAAAATAAAACTTACTAGTGAGTGGGCGACTAGGGATAAGCTTGAATTCTTAAACAGGTTGATGACTGTCCTTCCAGATCCTGATGAGATTCTTGCTGAGAATGGTTATGATTTTAAGATTTATCGCGACCTGCTTACAGATCCTCATCTTACTGCGACGGTGCAACAGCGGAAGCTTCAGATATTACAGATGGATTGGGAAGTCGTTGAAAGCGAAGCGATTAGCGCAGAGAGCAAAGCGCAAAGTGATCCTTCGACTTCGCTCAGGATGACAACGAAGAGTGACATTAAAGATAAAGCGGAGAGGGTTTTGAATGATTTGCCTTTGCAGAGGATTATGAGTGAGATTCTTGATTGTGTTTTGTTTGGAATGACTATTCAGGAAATAACTTATGCGTTCAACTCTGAAGGCGAACTTGATCCTATGAGAATTGAGGCGAAGCCTCAAGAGTGGTTTATTTTTAATTCCAATAACGAATTAAGATTAAGAAAGAAATCATCAGCCGGGATTTATTTATTTGAAGAAGGTGAGGCACTCCCTGAGTTCAAATTTGTCGTTAATCGTTATCACGCGACTTATGATAATCCTTATGGTGATAAAATACTTTCCCGCTGTTATTGGCCCATTACTTTTAAGAGAGCCGCAACTGAGTTCTGGCAGTTGATGGTTGAAAGATATGGAATGCCATTTCTTATGGGCTATCATCCTGCAGGTTGGAATCAAACGCAGATTGATACTTTCCTTGACCAATTAAAAGAAATGATCAATGAAAATGTTTATGCATTTCCTGATACGCTAAAAGATATGATTGAGTTGAAAGAATCTCCAACTTATGATATCGGACAGCTTTATGAATTGTTAATTCGTCATCACAATACTGAGGTTTCAAAAGCTGTGTTAACTGTTACTCTTACCACTGATATCCAAGGAGTTGGAAGTTACAAAGCTGCGGAAATTCATAAAGAGATGTTGTCTTACATTGGTTTATCTGATAAGAAGATTGTAGAGGATGGAATAAACAGAATTCTACAGTACTGGACTTTTCTGAATTGGGGACACATAGATTCTCCTAAGATAAGATTAAAGAAAAAAGAAAAGATTGTGGATGAAAGTGAAAGAAGAGATGAGGTGCTAAGTAAAATCGGGGTAAGGTTTACAAAGGAATATTTTAAGAAGAGGTATCGTTTGGAGGATTCGGATTTTGAATTGATGACGCAAGACGAGAAAATAAAAGGGGAAGAAAAGAAATGAGTTTGGAAAAATTTCAGATTCTTGTGGGTGTTGCACAATTAATAATTGCTCCAATTGGAATTCTGCTGATTGGATTGGTGATGAGGCTTTATAGAAAAATTAAATTGATTGATTATAAACAGGAGGCTCTTGTTCATGCTTTTCAGCACGAAACAGGAAATGGATTTAGTGAGCAGTATAATAAAAAGTTGGAAGAGTTGATTAAGCAGGATGTGTTTGTGAATACAGGGAAAAAGTAAGAAGCGAGAGGCGAGACGTGAGACAAAAAAAGAAAAAACAGAGCGCATAGGGCAAAGAGTAAGGCAAAGAATTTTAAGTGATCGCTGGAAGCGGAACTTAATTATAGGAGTAGTTATGAAAAACTACGATGTGATCACTACTGTGATTGGAATTGTTGTTGCTGTTGGAACTTCAGTCGTGCAGTATGTGGATTCTTTGAATGGGAATCCCTGGAACTGGGGAACTTTTTTTCTTGGGATTGGAGTGGCTGTTATTGGTTACTTCTCCAATAAAAAGAAAGCTGTATGAGACAGTTTTTCATTTTCTGCAGCATCCTGATTTTTTCGGGATGCTGTGGATCTGAAGTTGTCCTGAGAAAAGTGGAAGTAAAAACACCAGGAATGATTGATACTCTGGTTGCTAGTACGAATACGATTGAGATTATCAGGAATGATACACTACTTGCTGTTGATATTTACAGAGGGATTAAGTTAAGAGAAGGGAGCAGGGATACTGCTGCAGTTGCTGAGTTTATTCCTGCTCTTAAGAAGTTTGTTCTTAAGATTCCGGAAAGAGTGGATACTGTTTTTATTGGGGATACAATTAGAGTTAAACCTAGCGATATAATTCTGCTTGGAAATGACAATTCTGAAAGATTAATCTGGATTATCTCATTTATACTAACCACTATATTTATAATAATTTACAAGAGATACTTAAATGTTAGAAAGTCTGAAAAATAAGCTGGATTACTATAAAGTAACCAATTTTACAATTGATGAAATAACGCTGGGGAGAAATATTCCAAAGCATTTGCTGTGGAATATTCTGCCGACAATACGTGTGCTCCAAGATTTAAGGAGCAAGTATGATAAGCCTATTTTTATCAAATCATCTTATAGATCACAATCTTATAATAAGTTAGTTAACGGAAAGAAGAAATCTCTACACCTGGATTTTAATGCTTTTGATTTTACTGTAGAGGATAAGGAAGATTTAACAAGTTTATTTCTGCAGCTTGATATTTGGGATAAGGAATATCATTTTAAGTTTTTGCCAAAAGTAGGGAGTATGGGCATTGGGTTTTATGAGAATAGGTTTATTCATTTGGATACGAGAGCCACATTGAAAAGAATTGCGCCGGCGAGATGGTGATAAAAATCTAAAGTTTAGCGGCTTGACGGACTTAGAAGTACATCACTATCAACCAAGCACAAATGTTTATAAGAAGCACTACCGATCAATTTACCTCTGCACCCGCCATTTGTTATAGCCCTTGTTAGCAACAGGTATTTTAATTCTTAATTTAATTTCTAAGTCAAATTATTTTTTGTTTTTTATAAAGTCAAAAATCGCACCAACAGCAACACCTATAGCCAATCCTATTGCTATGCTTAATGAAGTATTTCCTGAAGAAGTACCATAAGCTGCTCCGAATGCGACTCCAAGAGCAGCCCCAATGCCGATGCCCATACCATTACCTGATTTTTTGTTTTCAGTCATAATTAAAGTTTTCGTTGTAATTTAATATTTCTTCTGTTTGATAGTTAAGGTGTAGTTCGGTACAATTACCGCTAACGTTTTCGGGCTTGGCGAAGGTGGCGATTTTCACCACAAATGTGTCTGCGGAGAACTGAACCGCCACTTTTGCCAAACCCGTGTTATGCGTTCGTATTTTTTTACCAAGGTCCATTCTTTGTAATATTGAGAAATTTTCCGTTTTCTAATCGGTAGGCACCACCATAACCAACAAACCATAACCTCTTGTCTTGGTCTTTGTAGATTTGAAAAACTACAGGTCCTTTATTTTCTTCCGATTTTTGAAATTCTGTGAGTTCTTTACCATCATAGGTATATAAGTAATGTTGATTGACTACAAACCAAATTTTTCCAGCTTTATCTTCCGCAACACTACCTATGCCTTTTCCCATTTCGATACTTTCATCTGTGATTTTTTTTGCTACACCATCATTTAGAGTATATAATCCTTCTTTTGATGTGAGCCATAAAACTCCTGCTTTATCTTCAAATCCAATACTTACAAAATTTGATTTGATTCCTGCTTTTTTAGAAACATTTGTCAATGTATTATTTGAATAAGAAAAAAGACCTGCATTTGAAGATATCCATAATTTTCCTTTGCTATCCCGAAATATCTTATTTATCATCTTGTCGCTTGATATTCCAACAGTGGTATCTTTTATGCCAAATGGAAGCTCGAAGTTTTTAAAGGTCTTTCCATCAAATACACAAGCACCCTCCATAGTCCCAATCCAAATTTTTCCTTCGGCATCTGTTGCTATGCACCATACAGCATTACTTATTAAACCATCCGATTCGTAATAATTCGTCACTAACTCTCCATCAATACTGCTAATGCCACCTGTATGCCCAAGCCAAATTTTCCCATCTTGACCTTCTGCAATGTCTTTAATGGTTACTCCTTGTCCTGATTCACTTCTAATACTGTCAATATGAGTTAATGATTTATCTGTAAGTCTAAATGCACCGTTTTGAGTTCCAAACCAAATATTGCCTTTGCTATCCTGAAATACCATCCTTACAACTTCGCTTATTCGGTCGTTTACATCTGTAAATGAAAAAGTATTAAAAGTACTTTCAGTAAAAGAGTGACTTTTTTTAATATCACTTTTTGAGGTTTCTTTTTGTAATTCACCTTTGTTGCTCTGACCATTGCAGGATTGCAAAAGAAAGGACAGGATAATTATAGATAGGAATACACTTTTCATCATTGATTTTTTATATGACGCATAACATAATCTTTTACGCATTGCGTGATAACTTAAATATGAGTTGAATTTACGCAAGTCGTTTTTAGTTTGTGGATAAGTTCAAAATCAATTAATTATTAAATGTAATTTATATAAAGAAAATATAGGCTTCAAGAATTTGAATTGAGTTTTAGTTTGTTGAATGCGAAGAATAGATATAAGAAAAACCGGAACGGTTTTCCAACCGTTCCCTTAAAAGAAATAAATTGGAATTAATTTATTTCAGATTGAGCAGATGTAATATCAGCATTATCCGGATTGTTATGAAGTTCTAATCCGGAATTTGGAATATTACTTATTGAATCAGCGAGCAGTTCGAATTTTGAAGTCTTGAACTTTAGTAATGAGTTTATCATTACATTAACATTTTTTTCAAGATCAGCAGAAGATGAGTCTGCGACCATTTCGCAGCTCGCTTCGAGGTTTTCGAAATCATCGAATACTTCTTCGAACTTTATTGGATTTGCTGAAACAATATTTATTACATCTGTGTGAATCATTTAACCTCCTAATTTTTAGATGATGATTTGCAAAATTAATTATTGTTAAAAATTATTATTGTGATAAAAAAAAGAACCAATGATAAAAATCACGATTAAAATATTTGCTCTTGAAAAATTTATTTTCTTTTCATTTCA
>JBGSOQ010000015.1:0-2661 GCA_041739035.1 Ignavibacteriaceae bacterium
TCAATTGTGCAAGCGGCAAGAGTATCTTACGGAAAAGGAACCAAAAAAATTCGGGAAGATGAAGCGCTAATACGCTACCTTCTAAGACATCAGCACACTACTCCTTTTGAAATGTGCGAGATTAAGCTGCATGTTCGTGTGCCAATGGATTGCTGGAGACAATGGATTCGGCATCGTACTGCAAATGTTAATGAATATTCAACGCGATACTCAATTGCTATTGATGCAACAGAAACCACTGAAGCAAATGAGTGGAGAAAACAGGCAGTTACAAATCGGCAGGGAAGTGAAGGATTTTTGGATTCTGCTTTTGGCCAAGAATTGACGAAGCAAGAAGCAGAACTTCACAAATTAACGAGGGATGTTTATCAAAAAAGAATCGATGCCGGCGTTGCTAGAGAGCAAGCAAGAAAAGACTTGTTGCTTTCTACTTACACTGAAGCATATTGGAAGATTGATCTGCATAATCTCCTCCATTTTTTGCATTTAAGAATGGAATTGAACGCTCAGCTCGAAATAAGGCAATACGCTGAAGTAATTTGTAATGAAATTGTTAAACGTTGGTGTCCGGTTACTTGGCAGGCATTTTGGGATTATCAAATGAACGCAATGGCCTTCTCTGGACTTGAGATTAAAATTATTACTGCCATGCTCAATGGAGAAAACAAAAAAGTTAAAGAATATGCAAAAGAATTTGGCTGGATAAAAGAAGATGGAACAATGAAATCAACCAATCGCGAGCTTTTTGAGTTTGATGAAAAACTTGAAAAATTGAAGATTCCTTCACCATGGTAAATGGGAATTCTAATTTTTGATGATTAAAATTATTATTGCAGCGATCTCAAAAAACAATGTTATTGGAAGATCGACTGGAGAAATGCCTTGGCATTCTCCAAAGGAATTTCATCACTTTAAGGAAACTACTCTTGGATTTCCAATTATCATGGGAAGAAAATCATTCGAATCTCTTGATAAACCGCTAGAAGGAAGATTAAATATTGTTATCACCAAAAATACTAAACTTAAAGAATTGTTCAGTGATATAATGATTTTGCCATCCCTAAAAGAATCCTATAGATTTTGCGAATCGAAAAATTACGAGAAAGTTTTTGTGATTGGAGGAGGTCAAATCTTTAAAGAAGCCATTAATGAGGTTGACAAGATGATTATTTCTTTCATGGATTTTGAAGCCCAAGGTGATGTATATTTCCCAAAGATTGATTTAAACAATTGGAATATTTACTCTCGCGACAAAAGAAGCGAGTTTGAAATTGTTACTTATTTGAGAATGAAATAGTGTCAAATAAAATCCAAATATTGCCAGATAGTTTAGCAAATAAAATTGCTGCTGGTGAAGTAGTTCAGCGACCCGAATCAGCGGTAAAGGAATTATTAGAAAATTCTATCGATGCTGAATCAAAAACTATAGAGGTAATGATTAAGCGAGCTGGAAAAGTTTTAATTCAAGTTTGCGATGACGGTACCGGCATGTCTGAGGACGACGTGGTTGTTTCCATTCAAAAACACGCAACAAGTAAAATTTCTACTTATGAAGATCTTGAAGCAATAAAAACACTTGGATTTCGGGGTGAGGCTCTTAGTTCAATGGCGGCTGTTAGTCAGCTGGAAATACGAACCGAACGTAATGAAGATGAAATTGGTACACTTATCAGAATCGATGAATTCGGAAAATTGGTCAAGGAAAAAGGTTCATTTGCAAAGGGAACTTGCGTTGCTCTGAAAAATCTTTTCTATAATACACCTGCTCGGCGAAATTTTCTTAAAACTGATGCTACAGAGTTGAAACACATAATCGATACATTTAACAAAGTTGCATTAAGTCATCCACAAATTCAATTTAAGTTTTACAATGATGATGAGTTGATTTTTGATTACGCTGAAGGAACATTAGCAGAGCGTGTTGAAACCATTTTTGCAGATAACATGATTGATGCTCTAATTCCCGTTGAAGAAAAAACGGAGTTTATGAACGTTCATGGATATATTGGCAAACCAAGTCTGCTTAAGAAAAGTAAAGGCGAACAATACCTTTTTCTTAATTCTAGGTATGTTATGAGCAAACAGATAAATCATGCTATATTTTCTGCATATGAAAATTTTCTAGAGAAAGGCGATTATCCTTTTTTTATTCTCTTCATGGATATTGATCCACATCATGTTGATGTAAATGTACATCCTTCAAAGCTTGAAGTTAGATTTGAAAATGAAAAAGATATTTACACCTTCGTTATGGCTGTTGTTAAAAAAGGATTGGGACTTTATGACCTAGTGCCAAATATGCGTTTTGATGGATCACAAACCCAAACTGAAAAACTAAAACAAGTATCTTTTTCAAAAACCGAAAGAGAAAATTTTTCTGATCGGCCAATATCGAGTGATAAAATTCCAAGCGGAAAAACTAATTTTACTGATAAAGATCTCGATCTACTTTTCAGCTCTCTTCCGGATATAAGTACAGATAGCAGATGGGAAACAGTTGAACATCCATTTCAGGAGAATAGACAGAGGGAAATTGTTCACACTGAAACCAAAGAACTATCTTCTGAATCCGAAGAATTTCCATTCATTATTCAATTGCATAACAAGTATGTTCTTTCACAAATCAAAACCGGATTGATGATTATTGATCAGCATGTTGCA
>JBGSOQ010000033.1:0-30632 GCA_041739035.1 Ignavibacteriaceae bacterium
AGACTAATAACTCCCCAAGTTAATTGCCTCTGAAAATTAGCATGCACGGCTGGATGATTTATTGTTGAGCTATAAATTGCTGTAAGGCCAATGCAAATTAGCAGAGTCGCAGGAATAATCAGCCAGAAATCAAATTTATCCTGAAGTTTATAATCAATTCTCAAAGGAGGCTCCGATAAGATTTGTTTTTAATTCTGGAACTTGTCCTTGTTTCTCTTTTTTCGTCTTGTCCTTCAATAAATAAGCTTGAATCATTTTCTGTGCGATAGGTGCAGCCCAAGTGGCACCGAACCCAGCATTTTCAACTACTATTGCCATGGCAATCTGAGGGTTTTCGTAGGGAGCAAAGCCCACGAAAAATGCATGGTCTTTCCCATGTGGATTTTGTGCTGTTCCAGTTTTACCAGCAATAGTCACTTCTTTCATCCTAATTCTAGTTGCAGTTCCTGCACCATTAATAACCAGATACATTCCTTCCTTTACGATTTCAAAAACCTTCGGATCAACACCAGTCTTTACTTCTTTGAACTTGGTAGCAACTAATTCTTTAGTCTTGTCATCCAGATATCCCTTTACAACATGTGGAACAAAAGTATTTCCATTATTTGCAATTAATGACACATATTGAGCTAACTGCAAAGGAGTTACACTTACTTCACCTTGGCCAATACCTAAACTTGCCATAATGCTTCTCGGCCACTTTGGACCATAAATCTTCTCATAATATTTTGAAGTAGGAATTAAACCAGGAACTTCTTCACCGATATCAATGCCAGTCATACCATTAAAGCCAAATTTTTTGGCGTACTCAGCCCATCGATCCAACCCGATTTTGTAAATAAGATTATAGAAAAAAGTGTTACATGATTTTTCTATTGCATGAATAACATTTAGTGAACCATGTACTCCACCATGGCATTTGAAAAATCTTCCAAAAGTAAAACCTCCACCACAGTAAATAGTAGTAGTAGGTGTTATCACTCCTAAATCAAGCGCAGCAATTGCTGCCAAAAGTTTAAATGTTGATCCGGGTGGTTTAACCGACATAGTTGCCCGGTTAAAAGACGGATGTAAAGGATCTTTATAAAGTTTTTGTAAATAATCTTTGCTGGTTACATATGAAAATTGGTTTAAATCATAATCTGGAGCGCTAACTAATGCAATTATTTCGCCCGTTTTAGGTTCTATAGCTACGACAGCACCACTTTTACCTTTAAGTTCTTGTTCAGCAATTCTCTGTACATCAGCATCAATGGTAAGAAGTAAATCATGTCCCTTCATTGAAGATAAATCTTCTAAGCCATCTTTGTATTTGCCAATTTCTTTTCTTCTTGAATCAACTAAAACGTAATGATATCCCTTTGTGCCGCGAACGAACTTCTCATACTGTTTTTCCAAACCATTGGAACCTACATAGTCACCCGGATTGTAATAATCTTTCTCACGCTTTAATTGATCAGGAGAAACTTCCTTAGTGTAACCAAATACATGTGAACCAACAACTCCTGCAGGATATCCGCGCTGCATTTCAACCATATAACTCACCCCCGGAAGATGTTCGGAATTTTCTTCTAGCCAGGCAACGGTTTTAAAATCTATACCTCTTTTAATTCTTATTGGGATAAATTTTGAATAAATTCTATTGTTGCGAAGAATTTTAGATATGTGTCCTGGTTCAGCATCAATTACAGTTTCAAGAATGCCATTCAGACTCGTATCATATTCGGCTGGGAGAATCCGGAGAGTATATGCTGGAACATTACTTACAAGCACTTCGCCGTTTCGATCAAAAAATACACCTCTTAAAGGAATTTGTTCAATTGCTTTAATGCTGTTGTCAGCAGATTTTTCATCATAAGCTTTTTGCTGGACTATTTGCATTAGAAACAAACGGATAGTCAGCATGAAGAACGATGCAAGAATAAAAAAGTAAATAACCGTACTTCTCTGAATTGAACCAATGTTAGGAATTCTCAAAAGGGATTTCTCCTGGGATGAAACATTACTAAAACTAGACTAACTACTGCAGTATAGATTCCGGGAAACATACCTTGTTGTAAAAATCGAAGTAAAATGCTTTTTTCCAATTCGACAGATGAAAAGAATGAGAAAATAAAAGAGTCAATTGTTGAACTAAGTAAAACAATTAAAGAAAAAGCGATTGATTTGAAATAAATATCAAGCTTATTTTCGTTGTAAAAATATCCAGCAACAAATCCACTTAGTGTTTTCGCAATCATGGCACTGCCAAAAATGTTGCCCGTTATTATGTCCAAAAAAAATCCGTAAATAAAGCCTAAAATAGTAGCATGCATTTGTCCCATTCTTAATGTGAAATAAACCAATAGGATTAAGATTAAATCCGGAATTACGCCAGCTATAGAAATAAATGGGACAACCGTTGATTGCAATAATAGTAATGGAAAAAAAATAACTATCGCAATAATGTATAAAACTCGCATGGAAATTATCTTCTAAAGAAATTTAATTCTAAATCGTTTTTTTGTTTACTTTCGATAACACCAACTATAAAAACATTTTCAATTCGCGAAAAATCTGCGAAAGGTTTAACTTTCACAGAATTGAAAATTCCTGTTTGGACATTTTGTAATCCAACAACAATCCCTACAGGAATTGGGAGAGATACAATTGAACTAAGCTCCGAACAGAGAATGCGGTCGCCAGGCTCTATATCGTAAGTTTTAGGAACATTAACAATAACCAAATCTTCACCATTCCATTTCAGAATTCCGTCAACTCTGCTTCTTTCATCCTTAACAACTAACTTGAGCTCAAAATTTTTCAAAGTCTTTGCAAGTGAATAATCGTTTGACGTTGCATAGATAATTCCAACCAATCCCTTTTCATTAATCACCGGCATTCCAGGTTTCACGCCGTTATCAGATCCGGCATTCAGAGTAATTGTGCCCTGAGCAATTGTAAAGGATTTAGAAACAGTTAAGGCGGGAATTAATGGAAATTTCGCAGTGTCTTTCAAACCGATCAAGCTTTTCAAATTTTCATTGACAACACCGTACTCTCGCAATTTATTTACTTGGAGCATAAGTTCAGCATTAATATCACGCAATCGTTCGTTTTCACTTTTCACTTTAGCAATGTTAAAAATATCAGAAAGAATTGCCGTTGATGCCGCAAAGCTGCCAAATGCAATGGCTCTAACTTTTTTTATAGCAGGATTTTGATTTAAGGAAAGACTAATAAAACTAATTAAAAGAAGCAGAATGAGGATAAGATATTCTTTAAAATTCCCCCATATGCTTATTATAAAACGAAGCATTAATATCTTCTATTTCGAATTAAAACCTTCGAATAGTGATTTAAGTTCTCAATCACTTTTCCGGCACCGCGAACAACTGCTGTCAAGGGATCTTCAGCAACATGAACTGGTAAATTAGTTTCCATGCGTATTCTCTCATCCAACCCTTTAAGCAGCGCTCCGCCTCCTGTGATCATAACACCGCGATCAAGAATATCAGCAGAAAGTTCCGGAGGTGTTCTTTCAAGTGATTGTTTAACTGCATCAACAATTTGAATGATCGATTCGTTTAATGCTTCTCTAATTTCAACAGAACTAACTTCAGTTGTTTTAGGAACTCCGCCTACTAAATCGCGGCCTTTAACTTGAATAGTTATTTCTTCCTTAAGAGGAACTGCTGAACCGACTTCACATTTGATAGCTTCAGCTGTTCTCTCGCCAATAAGTATATTATGATTTTTTTTGAAAAATTGCATGATGGCATAATTCATTTCATCACCGGCAATTCGTATAGATTCTTCGTTCACGATTCCTGAAAGAGCGATCACAGCAATTTCAGTTGTTCCACCGCCAATATCAATTATCATATTACCAACAGGAGCATCAACATCAATTCCAATTCCGATAGCAGCTGACATAGGCTCTGCTATAAGATGAACTTCTTTCGCACCAGCATGCTCAGCACTATCTCTCACTGCTCTTTTCTCAACTTCCGTAACGCCGCTTGGTACTGCTATAACAACTCTTCTAGTTGATATTGCATTAGCTCTAACTTTTTTAATGAATGCCCTAATCATTCCTTCTGCAATTTCGAAATCAGCGATTACCCCATCACGCATTGGCCGGCTGACACGAATTTCTTTGTGTTCTCTGCCCTGCATTTCCTTTGCTTTGTTACCAAGAGCAATGATTTTTTTTGTGTTTTTATCAAAGGCAACAATTGAAGGTTCATTTAGAACTATACCTTTACCCTTAACATATATCAAGGTATTAGCTGTACCAAGATCTATAGCTAAGTCTGTTGAAAAAAAGTCAAATAAACCCATTGTTCCTCTTAATGTTTAAAGTGTCTGATTCCGGTAAAAACCATAGAAATATTATTTTTATTAGCCGCCTGAATTACTTCATTGTCCCGAACCGAACCACCTGGTTGAATAACAGAAACTGCTCCGCACTTAATTATTTCCATCAATCCGTCTGCAAATGGAAAAAAAGCATCGGATGCCGCAACTGATCCCACAAGATCTAAACCATGTTCTTTTGCTTTCTGTGCAGCAATTTTCGAAGAATCTAACCTTGACATTTGCCCGGCACCAACGCCTAATGTCGATTTATTCTTAACAAAAACAATTGCATTAGATTTTGTGTGTTTTGCAACTTTCCATGCAAAGATTAAATCTTCCAATTGCTTCGAGTCAGGTTTAATTTCTGTAACAAAATTTATTTTATCTTTATCCAGCGTAATTCTATCAGCATCCTGCACTAAAATACCACCCGGAATGTTTCTGTAGGAAATTTTTTCAGTTGAGATTGACCTTTTTTGCCTTACCAGCCGTCTATCTTTTTTCTTTGTTAAGATTTTAATGGATTCTGGGGTAAAGTCGTTAGCACAAACAATTTCCAGGAATATTTCATTCAATTTCTCTGCCAAATCTACATCTATTATACCATTTATAGCAACTATTCCACCAAATGCCGAAACGGGGTCACATTTTACTGCTTGAAGATAAGATTCTAGAGGATTTGAAGATGATGAG
This sequence comes from Ignavibacteriaceae bacterium, assembly GCA_041739035.1. Lineage (GTDB taxonomy): Bacteria > Bacteroidota > Ignavibacteria > Ignavibacteriales > Ignavibacteriaceae > XYD12-FULL-36-8. The sequence goes on from JBGSOQ010000033.1 coordinate 5,035, forward strand.
GCTCCGGCTGGATTCATATGCTTGATGATTGAACAAGAATTAGAACCTAGATCTTCGACTAGGTCAACTGCAGCAACCAGGTCTAAAATATTGTTGTACGAGATTTCTTTTCCGTGGAACACTTCGAAGTAATCTTCAAAATTTCCATAAATGAATGCATTCTGATGTGGGTTTTCACCGTAGCGTAATTTTTTCTGAAGTGGAAAGTTTAACCGGAAATGCTTGGGAGCGATTTCTAATTTATTCTCAAGATAATTTGCTATGTAAGTATCATAATGCGATGTATGTGAGAAAGCCTCAACTGCAAGATTTTTGCGCGTTTCCAATTTGATGTTACCGGTATTCAACTCATCAATAAAAGAATTGTACTGGTTGGGATTTGTAAGAATAGAAACTGATGAGAAATTCTTTGCTGCAGCTCTTATCATGCTTGGTCCACCAATATCTATATTTTCAATTGCATCTTCAAAACTGGATTCGGGATTTTCTGCAACTTTAACAAACGGATATAAATTAACACAAACAACATCGATTGGTTCAATTGAATTATCCAGCGCTTCAGCTTTGTCCTTTTCGTTATTTCGTCTAAATAAAATTCCCCCAAATATTATTGGATGAAGAGTCTTAACTCTGCCATCAAAGATTTCCGGGAAATTAGTGATAGAACTGATTTCAACCACCTTCAGTCCGGACTCCTGAAGAACTTTCGCAGTTTTTCCTGTTGCTATAATTTTATAATCATTTTTTAATAAAGCTTCAGCTAAGCCAATTATGTTAGTTTTATCTGATACACTAAGTAAGGCAAGTTTTTTCAAGAATAACCCGGTTAAACAAAAATATTTATTAATTAACAATAACTCTTTTATCAACAATGCTGACTTTACCAAGCGCGAATTTCATGACAACAAATGGTAAAAGTTCATGTTCAATTTTTATAACTCTTTCGGCAATTTCTTCAGGTGATTTTACATCTGAAATATCAACACATCTTTGAGCAATAATACTTCCAGTATCGTATGTATAATCGACAAAATGAACAGTTGCGCCTGAAACTTTTGAAGACGATTCGAATACAGCTTTATGAACATTCAAACCATACATTCCTTTTCCACCGAATGAAGGAAGTAAAGCCGGATGAATATTTATTATTCTACTGCGAAAAACATCGATCATTTTATTTGGAATTAATTTCAGGAAGCCGGCAAGCACAATTAATTCAATCTTTGAATCACTTAATAAGGAAATTAATTCATCAAATTTAATACAGCCTGCTTGATTACCAACAGAGTAAGTCAGAATAGAAAAATTTTTGGCAATTTGAAATGCAGGGCATTCAATTTTATCGCTTATTACAGCTTTTACTTCAATTAATCCTTCGAGTTCTTTGGAGGATAATATTGCATATAAATTTGACCCACGACCTGAAACAAAAACTGCTATGTTCAAAATAATAATTGATAAAAAAGTGTTTGAAGTTAGTCAAATAGCCTTATTTTGTCAATTATTAGACTATTTTATTATCGTTTTGCTGTAAGAGAAAAAACTAAATTCTTCAACTTGTTTTGATAGTCGTAATCATTAAAATCATCAATTTTTTCTATCATCTCCAAGAAATTCTCGGTATAATTTTTTCTCTTATAAACTCTTGCAGCAAAGTATGCTGCGAACGGAGAAATCCACTTTTCCTCCTGGGGATCTATCTCCATTGCAGCCAATGCATAATCCAAGGATTCATCCAGTTTCGCAAGCATAAATGAAGCCTCACTTAAATTAAGCAATGCTTCAGCTTTCAACCAATCATTCTTCAATCGCGGCAGAATAATCTTCAGTGAATCATATGCAATTTGAAATTTACCTGATTCTATGAGATTTGCAGCCCTTATTTGCTCAATTTCATTGATCGAAACAGCTTTTTTTGAGTAAGCCTCACCCTTCCTTCGTGCAAATTGATCATCTTCTAAATCCATATTTCCATCAGCACATGCACTAAAATATTTCTCCGCGTTCTTTCTGTCATTTAGCAATTCATAAGACAAGGCCAACCTATAATTTGCAATTCCATTATAATCATTTGTTGGCGTTGATTTAAGAAACGAGGTATAATAAACTTTTGCGGAATCGAATTTATTATTACGAAAGAAAATATCTCCCATCAGAAAATTTGAAAAGGAAATTATCTGGCTAAATTTCGAATTGTCTAAATGAACAATTTTTGACAAAACTTTCTGTGCATCTCGTAAATTTCTTTCCTTCACTTCAAGGACAGCGTAGGAATAATTAAATAAAAGATTTTCAGGGTATCTTCGAGTCAAATTCTTGAGATAATAAATTGCAGCTTCGTTTTCGTATAAAACTTCAGAAAGTATTTGTGACAGATAATATTGCGCCTCGACCTTAACTAAACTGCCTTGTGTAGCTGCCTTTTTAATAAAATTTATTCCAACCTGTTTATCACCTTGAATTCCAGCTAGACTTAACGCCCACTGAAAGGCAGATGGAATTTGACCGACAGCGAAATTATAAAGGCCTAACCCCAGATATGCGTCTGTAAACTTCGGGTCAATTTCTAACGCCCTCTTGAGGTATGATTCGGATTTTTTACTTGCCCAGACAGCATCTAAATAGTTTTCTTCTCTTGTGAAAGCGATTGCGCGGTACATGTAATTACTTCCGAGCAGGAAATTTAAGTACGCACTTTGAGGTATCGTATCAATATCTACACGCAGTGTCTCAAGCGCTTTATCCGAATATTTCACAAAATTGTTAAAATCTGCTTTTTCCCTATTGCCCAGGTAGTACCAAAGATAAATTCCGGACAAAAAATGATATGCTTTTTGATCTTCTTTGACCATCGATGAAAAAACTTCCTCGGCTTGTTTCCACTCAAAGTTGTAGCAGAGTTCTAAGCCATTTTTAATATCCTTGGAGATGATTTGCGAAAAAGCTGGATTATCAAAACCAAAAATTAGACCAATTACTAAAAATACTTTTAAAAAATATTTATGAATGTATTTTTTTTTCATTACCCATCAAGAAAAAAATGAATAGTTCAACTGGCAGTAAATTTAGGCATCAATTTGTGAAGTGCTATTCTTTTCCGAGTACTTCAATGCTGCTTTTACAAATTCACGGAATAAGGGATGTGCCTTTGTGGCCCGCGATTTAAGCTCAGGGTGAAATTGGCAGCCTAAAAACCAAGTGTGATCCGGAATCTCAATCATCTCGACTAATTCCCTATCAGGAGATAAACCACTGAATATCATCCCATTTTCAGTTAATGTTCTTCTGAATTTATTATTTACTTCATATCTATGTCTGTGCCGTTCAGAAATATAGTCAGTTTTATATGCTGTTTGTGCTCTTGTTCCCGATTGAATTATACATGGATAAGCACCGAGCCGCATGGTTGCGCCCATATTTTTAATACTTTTTTGCTCTGTCATCAAATCAATTACACTGTAATTCGTTTTCTTAAATTCTGAACTGTGAGCTTTTTTCATTCCGCAAACATTCCTTGCAAATTCAATGACTGCGCATTGCAGACCTAAACAAATTCCGAAAAATGGAATGTTATTTTCTCTAGCATATTTGATCGCAACTATTTTTCCTTCTATGCCTCTTTCGCCAAATCCGCCAGGGATTAAAACTCCGCTCACTCCTTTTAAAAGCTTCTCTGGCTGTTCTTGCTCAAATGCTTCTGCTCTAATTGGTCTAACTTTTACTTTAGCATTATTCTCGGCACCCGCGTGAACAAATGATTCCATTATACTTTTGTAGGCATCAGAATGCTCAATGTATTTTCCACATACGGCAATCTCAACTTCATCAGTCGGATTTTTAATAGCCTCAACTAAATTTTCCCAATCATCAAGTTTAATCTTTCTGTCTGCAACGCGTAATCGATCGACTACTATTTGATCCATTTTTTCTTTATACAAAACAAGAGGTACTTCATAGATTGATGAACAATCATGTGCTGAAATAACACACTTTGGTTCTACATTGCAGAATAATGCAATCTTATCACGAATTTCTTTAGAAAGTTTTTTCTCAGATCGGCAAATTAATAAATCTGGTTGAATTCCAAGTTCAAGCAAATTCTTAACGCTGTGTTGAGTTGGTTTTGTTTTCACTTCACCAGCAGCGGGAATGTAAGGAACCAGAGTCACATGAATACTCATTGTATTTTTTCTTCCGAATTGCAGCATAAGTTGACGCATTGCCTCAAGAAAAGGCAAACTTTCGATATCACCGACTGTTCCACCAATTTCTGTAATAATGATATCATATTCACCTAATTCGCTAAGCTTAGTCATTCGCTGCTTAATTTCATCAGTAATATGAGGAATTACCTGAATTGTAGCTCCTAAATAATCTCCTCTTCTTTCTCTTGTAATTACTTCATTATAAACCTGACCCGTAGTCGTATTATTGGATTTAGTCATATTAACATCAAGAAAGCGTTCATAATGACCAAGATCAAGATCAGTTTCGGCACCGTCATCTGTAACGTAAACCTCACCATGCTGAAAGGGATTCATGGTACCGGGATCGACATTTATATATGGGTCAAATTTTTGAATGGTTACTTTGAAACCGCGCTGCTTCAATAAAAGTCCAAGAGATGAGGCAGTTATCCCCTTTCCCAATGAGGAAACAACACCGCCTGTTACAAAGATAAATTTAACTTTTTTCCGTGAAGTCATTTCTATTTTTTTGTTTTCCAAATATAGATTAAGCTCATTGGAAAAACAATTTAAAAGCATAAATTATGTGCGAAAATTTTGGATAATTCACTGTTTGTTGCCTAACTTTTCAGGGCAAAAACTTAATTTATTTTTAAAACATCGGAAGGAATTTTTTAAATGGGAAGAGGAGATAGAAAATCTAGACGCGGAAAAATTAATCAGGGCTCATACGGTAAAACACGCCCTCACAAGATTAAAAAAATTATCAGCAAAAAAGCAGCGGAAAATAAAACAGAGGCCAAATAAAAAGCTATTAAGTAAAGGTGTTTGCAGCGTTAGTAAATATATTGTATTAATATAAATGAAGGTTTAGGAACTAATTTTGCAAAGCAAAATTAGTTGAGAGGAGCATTAAAAATCTGGGCAACTCCCTTAGATTATTTCCAAAGACTATCTAAATTTTAATAAGTTTGTACTAATAATCTTATCAAATTTACTTTACATTCTGTTGTATTTAATTAAATAACAATTCTTTATATTTTATTTGTGGTAATCATGATATTATTAATCTATTTCATTAAAGCACTCCAGCTTAACTATTAGCAATTGAAGAATCATTTATCTCCTATACTCTCACTATCAGTTATTTTAGTCTTAGCCATTAATTTCAGCGGTGCAAGTCAAACCAATGATAAAAGTTTAGCGTTCAAAAAGAACCGGCCACAGAAAAATTATACTATTTTTTATCAGCCCGATCTTTCTTATCAGATTCAAAAGCAATTTAATTTAATTCGTGATGCTAACACTGGAAATGCTTTAGCACAGCACGAACTTGGACTTAGATACTTACTCGGCGAAGATGGACTAGTGGCTGATACTATTTTAGGAGCTTATTGGGTTGGGAAAGCTGCCGAACAAAATTTAACTGCTGCGTGTTTTAATTATGGAATTTTACTTATTAACGGCTGGGGAGTTGAATGGAATCCTTTTAAAGCTTATAATTTTTTCCTTAAAGCAGCTGATGATGGAATGCCTCAAGCTCAACATTTAGTTGGGATACTTTACACTGACAATTTAATCGTAAAAAAGGATAATTTGATAGCATATAAGTGGATTAAGAAAGCATCAGATCAAGGATATCAACCGGCAATCGAGACTAAAAAAGATTTAGAAAAATATTTGCCTCCGAATTTTCTTAGTTCGATTCAAAATGAAAGTACGGAAAAAGAATCTAATCAGACAAATAGCAGCGAGACTTCCCTGTCTTCTCAATTAGGTTTGGTTTTTATCGATTTCGAAACCATCCGCGATACTATTATCGAAGTGACAGATAAGAATCTAATAGAGGATCTTTATCATGAATCGAATAGAACATTGGCAGATACTTTAGGGCTTCAAATCTCAGACTCTAGCTTGAATAATATTCAATTTGAAAGAATCGCCATTCTTGAGACGTATGCAGAAACAGGCAACTCTGAAGCTCTTACAATCTTAGGAAGACTATATGAAAAAGGTATTTTCCGTGAAAGGAATTTTATAAAAGCTGCGATGAATTATATAATAGCCTCACAATTGAATTACACAAGAGCAAAAGTATTGCTATTAAAATTAATAACACAAAATTTTATTTCTGAACTTATTTCAAAAGTGAAGAATGATAAAGATGCTGACGCAATGTTTACATTGTATGGACTCGCTACTCTGGGAATATATAATCATATTTCAATTGAAGAAGCAAACTATTTTCTGCTTGATGCCTCAAAGCTGAACCATCTTCCATCGATGATTGAATTAGCTAATAACTACTATACGGGAAAATTCAAACGTGCTGATATTATTGCGGGAATTAATTTGTGGAAACAAGCGGCGGCAATGGGAAGCTTTCAAGCAAAAATAAGATTAGCAGCAGTGAATGTTATAGATGCAATGAGCCTCGAAAGTTTTGATAGGTCAATTCAGACATTAAAAGAAGGAGCCGTTTTGGGTTCTGTGCTTGCACAAATTTCTCTCGCATATTGTTATGAAAACGGAATTGGGGTACCTGTAAGCAAATCAGAAGCAGTGAAGTACTATAGACTTACTGCTCAAAGAGGGAATCAATTAGGTTACGATGAACTGAAAAGAATGTATAATGAAATTCGCCCGAGTGATAAAATATTCGATACAAATTAAAACATCATGAAAACATTAAAATCAAAGCTTCCAAAAATCAGTGAGAGTATTTTCGCCACGATGACTAAAATGGCAAATGATTATAATGCGATAAACCTGTCTCAAGGTTTTCCCGATTTTAATTGCTCCGATGAGTTATTGGAAAGAGTTGCATATTTTCAGGCTAAGGGTTTTAATCAATATGCTCCAATGCCGGGCGTTTTTATTTTAAGAAGTAAAATTTCGACTAAAATCGAAAAGATTTACGGTAAAAAGTATAATCCTGAATCGGAAATTGTTGTAACAGCTGGCGGAACACAAGCGTTGTACACTGCAATTACTTCAGTCGTATCTCCCGGTGATGAAGTTATAATTTTAGAACCTGCTTATGATTCATATGCTCCGGCAGTTTTAATTAATGGCGGAATCCCAATTTATCTTTCACTAGAAAAAAATAACTATTCAATTAACTGGGAATTGGTTGAAAAATCTATCTCAAAAAAAACTCGTTTAATTATTTTTAATTCACCGCATAATCCAACGGGGAGTATACTTAATCAAAATGATATAATTATTTTAGAAAAAATAATTCGTAACAAAAATATATATTTAATCAGCGATGAAGTTTACGAGCATATAATTTTCGATAATCAAAATCATTTCAGTTTCTCCCAGTCTCTGGAATTAAGTAAAAAAACATTTGTTATTAGTTCATTCGGGAAAACGTATCATACCACCGGTTGGAAATTGGGATATTGTGTTGCTCCCGAAAAACTTATTAAAGAATTCAAGAAAGTCCATCAGTTTATAGTTTTTGCTGTTAACACTCCCATTCAACATGCTTATGCCGATATCATGGATAATGAAGAGATGTACCTCGGTTTAAGTAAATTTTATCAGTCCAAGAGAGATTTAGTGCTATCGCTTCTAAGCAAATCAAGATTCAAAATTAATCCAGCACATGGAACTTATTTTCAACTTTTGGATTATTCCTCAATTTCTGATAAAAATGATAGAGAATTCTCTGAATTTTTAACAAAAGAAATTGGAGTTGGTGTAATTCCGATGTCACCTTTTTATTCTGATGGCTGCAAGGATAAAGTAATCAGAATTTGTTTCGCAAAAAAAGATGAAGTGATTCGAAACGCCGCTGAAAGGTTGTGCAAAATTTAGAGTAATAAAACAATATCGAAAGAAATTTTACAAATGGCTAACGAAAAGTATCTGCTAAAAAGAAAAACCGCTCTACTTTCAATGATAGTCGGTTTTTCCATGTTCATCGCAAAAATTGGAGCTTATCTTTTAACGGGATCTGCGGCTATTTTTTCAGATGCTGCTGAATCAATCGTTCATATTCTTGCAACAGGAATGGCGCTATTCAGCATAATCTTAAGTAACAGGCCCCCCGATGAATCTCACCCATATGGTCACAACAAGGTTGAGTATTTTTCCGCTGGCGTTGAGGGATTTTTAATCTTCACAGCAGCAGTTGTAATAATATACTCAGCTATTGTCGATATAATAAAAGGACCCGAATTAGAAAAATTAGATATCGGCGCAATTATAATATTCATTGCAGCGTTGATAAATATGTTTTTAGGTTTTTATCTAGTCAAAATTGGCAAAAGAACAAACTCAATTACTCTTATTGCGGATGGAAAACATGTTCTTACAGATTCATATACAAGTGCCGGAGTTATTGTTGGAGTTTTGTTCGTCCTATTTACTGGATTTAAACTTCTAGATCCAATCTTTGCAATTGCGGTTGCATTGAATATTATCTATACAGGATACAAATTAATTAGGGAGTCTGTTGGTGGTTTGATGAATGAGACAAATCAGGATGTTCTAAATAAGATCGCCAACGTGTTAACAAAAAATAAAAAAGATTATTGGATTGACATTCATGAATTGAGATATTGGGAATCGGGGGATAAGTTATTTTTAGATTTTCATTTAATACTGCCTTATTATTTCAATATCCAGCAAACACACAAAGAGGAAAATGAAATTGAGGAGATCATACAAAAGGAATTCGAAGGATCGCAGTTAAAAATTCATTTTGATTTTTGTGTACCTGATCTTTGCAGGTACTGTGATTTTAAAGAATGCCATGTAAGATCTGAATCTAAGAATCAAAACTTCAAATGGGATGTTAAAAAGCTGATTGGGAAACCAGTTTACTTAATTGCTAAATCCTGACTATTGGAATAATCTTTAGGATCTTGAACTTTCGCTAGAATTAATATACCCGCTACGAAAAAAAAACCAATTGATATAATTGCCGTTCTCTGACTCGCCATTGACGATACCATTCCGAATACTAAAGGTCCAAGAATTGCAGATGCTTTACCAAAGAATGAGTAGAATCCAAAAAATTCTGTTTTCTTTTCAGAAGGAGTGAGAAGTGACATTAAACTTCTGCTGGCTGACTGAGAAGAACCAAGCGAGATTCCTGCAAATGCCGCGATTAAGTAAAAAATATTCTTATCTTGAACAAAGAAGGACGATATTACAATTCCAAGCCATAGCATTAAAGTTACTATCAGAGTTTTTTTATGACCTATGTGATCTGATATTATACCGAATATCACAGATCCAATTATTGCGGATGTTTGAACAATAACAAATAGTAATATTATTTCTTTGAAGTCCATCTGTAAAGTTTCGCGTGCAAAAATTGATGAAAATATTATTACTGTATTAACTCCATCTATATATAAAAAGTAGGCAAGCAAAAAAACCGCTATGTTTTTGTATTTTTTGAAATCTTTAAATGTTGCTTTTAATCTTGAGTACCCTTTTGAAAAGAAACTAAATTCAAATTTCTTTTTTAATTGTTTATCTGGGACAAAAAGAAAAAGAGGTAATGCAAAAACTAAGAACAAAACTGCAGCAATTAAAAAACTGATTTTGACATTTAGAAGATTAGTTTGAATAAAACCAGCTTGATACAATGGGTAGACTATTAATAATGTGACCAAAGATCCAACATAACCCATTGCAAATCCATAGCCACTCACGCGGCCATAGTTTTTGGTAGTAGTTATTTCCGGAAGAAAAGCGTCATAAAAAACTAGTCCAGCTTCAAAGCCAATATTTGCAAGAATCAATAAAAATATACCTAAAAAGAGCATTGAGGGTCCGGTAAAATAAAGTGAACCTGTGGCAAGAATGCATAAGCCTGTAAATAGCGCAAGAAATTTTTTCTTTCCTGCTCCATAATCTGATATTGCACCTAACATTGGCGAGATGCTTGCAACAACAAGCATTGATAAACTGAAGGACAAACCCCAAAGAAAATCAGAATTAGGAGAATTACCTGCAATTATTTCTTTAAAGTAAAGTGGATAGCCTACGGTTAAAATGATAACATAGAACGCGGTGTTTGCAAAATCAAACAATGACCATGCGAAGATTTTACTCTTTTCTTTCATAAAATTATTTTTTGATCGATGGTTTGGGTATTGATTCTTCGAGCAAACCTCTTCCCTTTTTATTAACTCTATGCTCTTTTTTTAAGTCTGCTAGAATTGCATCAAGAATTCCATTAATAAATTTTCCACTGCTCGATGTGCTGTAAACTTTAGCAATTTCTATAGATTCATTTATTGAAACTTTCGGTGGAATATCGGGGAAATACAGAATTTCACATATACCTACTCTTAGCAAAATTCTATCAATTAAAGCAATCCTGCTCAGATCCCAATTATCTACTTTGTCCTTAATTAATTCGTCAAGCTCACTGTAATGTAAGGTAACCTGATTGATTAAATTGATTGCAAATTCTTTGTCCCCTTCATCTTCAATGTCTAAAAGAATTTCTTTTGTAATGAGTTCCTTATTATCACTATTCAATTCGAAAGCATATAATAATTGCAAAACCTTTTCTCGAATAACCCTCCTTTTAAAGACCTGCGACATAATCTAACTATCCAGAATATTGTTAATAAAAAGTTTTCTTACAGCGACACTTACTACAAAGCAAACAACCAAAATAGTAACAATGCAACACACTCCCTTAATTGATAAAAAATTATTTTATCGGTTTTCAAATTTAAATTTGAAGCCGCGGCATCAGCATTTATATTATAAAATCTGCAAATTTCTTTAACCCTTTGAAGATGATATATATCAGATATTATTGTAACCGAATTTATTTTTCCGTTCTTTAATAGATCATTCTTAATAAATGTGATCTGTTCAATAGTAGAAGTAGTATTTTTCTCAACCCACACATCGGATCTCTTCACCCCCTTTTTCAATACATGATTTAATGAGACTTCCGCTTCACTCAGTTCTCCGGGAGCGTTTCCACCTGTAAGTTGGATTTTACTAACCATTCCATTATCATACAATTCGGCAGCTTTGTCAACCCTGAAAGCCAAACTAGGACTTGGTCTATTATCTGACCACACGGCCGCACCTAAAACAACCGCAACATCAGATTTATTCATTCTGGATGTTATATCCTTTTGTGATAATCGACCAGAGTTGATAAATATTAAAGTAAATACTAACAATCCCATTACTATAAAAAAACTGTTCACCGATGCTCGTAAAAATATAAGCTTTTCAACTTTATATATTCTCAGCCAAATAAAAAGCATTAGAAATATTTGAGTGAACTGGAAAAAACTAAATAAAATTATTTCTATGACTTGAGTGAATGAAAAGTTAAATAGCATATACTCTTTATTAGGAATTTTTAACATATTCATTAAAACTATCAAAACAAGAAATAAGTTTAGTAATAATGATAAGAAAACAATCGAATTGGTGGTTAATTTAATTTTCCTAAAATAAAGAACAAGTACGCCAACAACTGTAATAATAAATATGCTAAAATTTAGGATATTCCCTATTTTATTGAAACTAAAATCTGAAAATTGTAAGCCATGTTTGGAGTATTTGAGATAAAACAAAAACACAAGAGTCACTAGTAAAAATATTGCTATCACGGATGCATCTTTAATCGAGAGAGAATTCTTTTTCATAACAATAAAAATTTTAGTCCCATAAGTGATAAGAGTAAATTATTTGGATATAATTTAAGACAAACCAAATAAACGGTATTTGTAAGAACTACATCAACCAGCATATTAATTACTATTGTATAATTAATACTCATTCTAATTTATGTGTATTTTCGTCGTACTTGTCCTTCAATTCATCAATTTTAGTTTTATCCCATAAAGGCACATTATCAAAATATGCTGCTCTTCCAATTATGTGAGCAGCTACTGGAGCGGTCAAGAAAAGAAAAACTATTATGGTGATTGATCGTACACTTATCCCCACATCTTGATAAAAGATAGCTGTTCCGACCAATATTAATCCAACTCCCAAAGTTGATGCTTTTGTTGTTGCGGACATCCGAGTGTATAAATCGGGCATACGTAAAATTCCTAATGCAGAAATCAAAATAAACAGCGACCCAAGAATTATGAAAATACCAGTTAAAATTTCTATCATCTCTTCGTTCTCTTTTCAAGATAATATGCAAATGCAACGGTTCCTAAAAAAGCAAGCAAAGCAATTACAATTCCTACATCTAAAAAAGTTGTTGAACGGTTTTGGATTGCATAAACACCAACAAATCCAATTGCATTTGCAAAGAATAAATCAATTGCAACTATTCTATCCTCAATTGATGGCCCTATCAGCAGCCGAATAAAAATTGCAAGAAGAGAAATTCCTATCATACCTATTGAAATATTAACAGCAGCATCTAAAAAATTCATTTGATAACCTCAAGTAATCTTCTTTCCATTCCATTTTTAATTTCCCTTCGAAATTTTTCTGGATCGTCGACATAAAGAGTATGGATATATAGGATTTTCTTATCGTGTGATACATCAAGACTCAAAGTGCCAGGAGTAAGAGTAATTAAGTTAGCCAACAGAGTAATTTCCAAATCTGTTTTTGCGTCAAGTGGAACTGCTATAATGCCAGGTTTCATATAATCTTTTGGTGTTAAAATATCGAACGCGACCTTTAGATTCGCAATAATCAATTCCTTTAAAAAATAAAAAACGAAACCTATTGCCTTGGGAATCCTCTGAAAATACTTTGTACCGCCAAGTGCTGATTTAGATATCCAAAGAATAATATACCCAAGTATAAATCCTTCAACCAAATTAATAAATTCCAATTTTCCCGTTAAGAACACCCATGCAAGAGCTAAAAGTAAGTTTAATAAAAGTTGATTCGCCATTACAGCCCCAAAACTTTATTAATATATACACTCGGATTCATCAATTGTGCAGCTGCGGTATTTGCAAACTCAAAGAATGGCTCAGAAAACAATCCAATTATAATTGTAATTAAAGCAAGTACAACTATTGGAGCAAACATCATGCACTTGTTAAGAATAGTTGTTTTGGAAAAACTCTCAACAACAATATTCTCTATTCCTTTTGGATCATCTTTCCAAAAGACCTCATTCCAAATTTTAGTCATCGAGTAAAGAGTCAACAATCCTACAAATAATGCAACAGCTACAATAACAAATTGATTCAAATCTAAGCCTGCTTTAATCACAACAAACTTTGCCCAAAAGCCCGAAAGCGGAGGAATTCCTGCTAATGAAAATGCTGGTATGAAAAACAACAGACCTATAAGAGGGTAATACTTATAAACACCTCCAACTTTACTTAACTCATAGCTTCCTTTCAACTTTTCTATAACACCGCTGACAAAGAAAAGATTCGTCTTAACGATTATGTGATGGATGATGTAAAAGATTGCACCGGCTATCGCAAGCGGTGAAAACAATGCTAGTCCCATAATCATGTAACCAATTTGACTGATGATATGAAACGAAAGAATTTTTCTAAAATTGTTTTGCGATGCTGCACCAAGAACACCACTAAGCATTGTTAGTCCAGCTAAAACAAGTAATGCTGTATGAGTATAATTTACATCATGTATAAAAATCAAAGTGAAAACTCTAATCAAAGCATAAACACCAACCTTTGTAAGCAATCCGGCAAATATGGCAGAAACAGCTGCGGGCGGAGTGTGGTATGATGCGGGCAGCCAAAAGAATAATGGAAATAAAGCGGCCTTAATTCCAAATGCGATCATGAACAAAAATGCTACAACTGTTACTATTTCACTTTTCTGTAACAGCGGGAGTTTTCTTGCAACATCTGCCATATTTAATGTTCCAACTAATCCATAAAGAATTCCAACAGCTGCTAAAAAGATTGCTGATGAAAGAAGATTAAGTGTAACATATTTGATGGCGCCTTCAAGCTGCTCCCGCTTACCTCCAAGAACTAAAAGTACAAATGAGGAGATGAGCATTACTTCAAACCAAACGTAAAGATTAAAAATATCTCCAGTTAAAAAAGCTCCGTTGATTCCCATTAAAAGAATTTGAAGCAAAGGATAGTAAAAAAACTTCTCTCGTTTCTCATCCATAGTTCCAAGTGAATAAAGAGCAGTTGTAAATCCTATCACTGCAGTAATCAAAACCATAATTGCGGAAAGCAAATCGGCAACTAATGTAATTCCAAATGGTGCTTTCCAGCTTCCAACTTGAAGAGAAATAATTCCATTATCATTTACTGAAATAATCAAAAGCACTGAGAAAATTAAGGATGTTAACGATGCTAAAAGATTCAGATACCTGTGAACGTTGACACTCTTTAAAGCAAAGAGCATCACAACAGCGAAAGAAAGAGGAACTATGATGGGAAGAACTATTATAAGATTCAACTCTTATACTCCTCTAATTTATCCGTGGAATTCATCTCATCTAGATCATCTGTTCCAACCTCTTGATAGGCTCGTTTGAACAACACAATTGCAAAAGCTTGAACCCCAAATCCTATAACAATTGCTGTAAGAATTAGTGCTTGAGGCAGAGGGTCAGCAAATGGCTCAACTATCTTTTCAGCGCCTTGAGGAATAAAAGCAGGGATTCCCTTGGTAACTTTTCCAATTGTAAAAATTAAAAGATTAGCTGCGTGACCTAAGAATATTAGTCCAATGATTACTTTAACTAAGCTTCTGCGAAGAATCAAATAGATTCCAGCGCTATAAAGAACCCCAACCAACACTGCAAGAAGAAATGTCATATTTCATCCGCCTCTGCAAGTGAAAAAACTATTTTAAGAGTTATTCCAAGCACCAAGAAATAAACACCTAAATCAAAAAGAAGCGGCGTGCCAATTTTACCAACAACTGGAAATTCTTCACTCGACCAAACAGCTGTCATAAAATTTTGTCCACTCAAAACTGCAATTAATCCACTTAGGACAGCAAAAAATAAACCAGCCGCAATAAGCTTAATCGGTTCTGCTTTGACAAGTTTCTTTGCCTCACCAACACCATTAGCAATAAGGTAAAGTGAATATGCAGCGGCAGCCATCAAACCGCCGACAAAACCTCCGCCTGGTTCATTATGACCCCTAAGCAAAAGGAAAAAAGAAAAGATTAACATCAGGGGAAGCAAGTATCTCGAGGCAGTAGCAAGAATGATTGAAACCATTATTTATCCGCTTTCTGCAAACGAAGTTTTAATAGAGCAAAGACTCCAAGAGCAGCAACAGCTAACACTGTTATTTCACCTAAAGTATCAATTGCACGGAAATCTACTAGAATCACATTTACAATATTTCTGCCTTTACCTTCTGGCAGACTTGCTTCTGCAAAATATTTCTTTAATTCGGATTGCATACTGCCTGCAGTTACAAATAAGACAATTAAGGTCATGAATAATCCCACACTTGCAGCTATTATTGTATCGCGTATTTTGCTAAATGGTTTGGAGAATTGCAAATACTTTGGCAATCTGTAAAGAACTAAGACAAAAAGAATCACTGTTAAAGTTTCGATGGCAAAAGTTGTAATTGCGAGATCAGGAGCACTGTAAAGGATGAATATAATCCCCATGCAAAAACCTACCACTCCTATTGCTACAATTGCCTTAAGCCTTGAATCGGATGTGATCACCAAAAATGTTGCGGAAATAATTATTAACCCAATAATTATTTCATAAAAAGTCAGATCACCATAGAAATTAATTGGATAAAAATCTTTAAGAGTTAGGAGTGAATATCCAGCCAGTATAAGTGTAGTACATATTATAAATATGATGTAGTATCTTAAATAGCCATTCTGAAGAACTTTTGTCTGGGCTTTTCCAAATGATAAAACACCTCTGATAATTTGCTCATACCAGTAAGAGGGTTTTAACACATCAATCAGCTTAATTCCGTCGAGTGAGTCCAAAATCCTCTTTCTGAAGTAATAAATTGCTATTCCAGAAAACAAAGTTGCAAAACTTAAAATCAGCACAACATTGAATCCGTGCCAAAGCAATATTTTTAATCCAAATTCTTCCGACATGATGCTGATAGTAGTTTGATCAAGCAATTTTTGAATGAAGAAGTTGGGAAATAATCCTATCAGAAGACCAAGCACAGCAAGAATCAATGGACCAACAAGCATTTTAATTGGCGCTTCATGTGGAGTTTTTGGTGTTGATAAATTTTCACCAAAAAATGGTTTGATTCCCACCAAAATAGTCACAGTTACAATGAAAGCACTTGAAATAAATGCTAAAACCAAAATCAGCAACCCATAGTTTTCTAGTTCAAGTATGGATGAATAAACCGTTTCCTTACCAATGAAACCAACTAAGGGAATTATTCCCATCATAGAAAGAGATGCAAGAATGGCGGCAGTCATAGTGATAGGTAAGTATGTTTTTAATCCGCCTAAATAATTTACATCCCTTGTACCCGTTTCATGATCGAGACTTCCAGCGACAAGAAATAAGGTTCCTTTGTAAAGAGAATGAGCAACAAGAAAAATGAAAAAAGCTTTTATTGCTAAAGCAGAGCCGATACCTAATAACATAGTCAATATGCCTAACACACTTACTGTTGAATAAGCTAAGAGTTTCTTTAAATCTGTTTGCTTCAAGGATATAAAAGCTCCAACAAGCATTGTAATTGTTCCGATAATCAAAATTGTATCTTGCCAAAGTTCAGTTCCACCTAAAGCGTGATTAAACCTAGCTATAAGGTAAATTCCGGCTTTCACCATAGTAGCAGAGTGAAGATAAGCACTGACAGGAGTAGGGGCTTCCATTGCATTTGGCAGCCAAAAGTGAAAAGGAAACTGAGCAGATTTTGTAAAAGCTCCAATCAGAATTAAAATAACAATGGCTGGATAAGTTGGATGCTCCTTAATTACTTGGTGCATGCTGTATAGAGAAGAAATTTCGAAACTACCAGAGATCATTGATAATAAAATCAAACCAGCTAACAAAGCCAATCCTCCCCCGCCCGTTACCAGTAAAGCTTGAAGAGCATATTTTCTTGAAGATTCTTTATGATGATTAAACCCTATAAGTAAGTAAGAACTGATGCTGGTTAATTCCCAGAAGATAAACAATGTAATCATGTTATCGGCAGCAACTAATCCGATCATTGAAGTCATAAACACACCGATGTACAAATAAAATCTGCCGGTGTGTTCATATTCCTTCATGTAAGCACCTGCATAAAGAAATACTGCTGAACCAATAAGTGTAATTATTAGAATAAATGTAAGACTTAAACCATCAAGCAAAAAAGTTAAGTTGATTCCGAGAGAGGGAAACCAAGAAAGGTATTCTTTTATAACTTCACCGCCGGCAATTTGATTGTACATCATTAAAAAGCTGATAAACATATAAAGCGGAAAAGTAACAGCTATCCAACCAAAATATTCCCTTGTCCGCTTGTGAATAAAAGGAGCGGCAGCAGACGCTAAAAATCCAATTAGAATGAGATTAAGCATAGAAAGTTCGGTCAAACTATGAAACGTAAAAAATTTATAATTCAAACTACAAAATAGATTTGAAAGTTTCGAATTTGGTGAAGAATAAAATAACCCCTGACAATACTTATTTATTAAATTTTAGTTTTATACTAATTAGAATTTATACAATCAAAGAAAAATTTCTTCAAAAACTATTAGATACTCTTAAGGGAGTTTAAATGTGTAAGATAAAGATTGGGATAGAACTAATGGTTAGTTATATGAAAAAATGAGCTGTTCTGTTCATGCAATGATGGATCCAGAACAGCCCCAAAAATACTATTGTAATTTAAATACGATTGGTATTGAAACTTGTACTTTTACAGGTTTTCCTCTCTGCTTACCTGGTTTAAATTTTGTTTGTTTAACCGCATTTAAAGCTGCCTCATCTAATCCAGCCCCTAATCCCTTAAGTATTTCTGCTTTTGTAACAGATCCTTGTTCATTCACAAATGCCAATACATAAACTTTTCCCTCAACACCAGCTCGCTTAGCAATTTCTGGATAAACAATTTTACTCTGAATTGCTTGAATACCACCTATTGGCTCAGGCATTTCTTCAACTGCGACAAAATAAGTAGGCTCTTCCTCAATAATTTTTTTATCCTCTTTAGGAGGTGGCGGAGCCTCAACTACTTCATTAACATCAATTTCCGTTGAACCTATCTCAACATCATCCAAAACATCGTCAGATGGTGCTTCAATTGGGATTGGCGGTTTTGGCGGAGGAGGCGGACGATTTTCTTGCTTTGTATGCTGAATATCTTCAACCGTAAAAAGTTCTTGCGGCCCTTCAACCTTTACGTTCTTGGCTTTAATATCAGGAAAAAATTTAAATGCTATAATTAGAAAAGCCAGGGAAAGAATTAGGCTGACCTCGAAGATTCTTGAGTATTGTTTTCGAAGATCTGCTTTTGGATTTTTTAATTGTGCCATCTATTCTCCTTTGCGCAATTTCTTGTGATGAAACTTAGTAAATGATTGTTTTTTTGTCAAATATTAAAATCTGCTACCTTTTCAACTATCCGCCTCAAAAATAGTTCCCTTAAAAGATAAGCATTCAATTGAAATTTCTATGTTACAGGCGATTCTTTCAATTTATAAAAACGGATTACGAACTTAATAACCAACAAACCGACTATTCCGCCCACCATGTCTGCAAGAAAATCCAAAAACTCACAACTCCTACCGGGTACAATAAGTTGATGTACTTCATCCAAAATACTATAAACAAAAATAATCAGAAGTGTAAACAAAACAGCATTATTCCTGAGCATAATTGAACGCTTTTGAAAGACCAAAGCTAAATATAGAAGAAATGATAAACCGAAATACGCCAACATATGCTCCAATTTATCATTTACTCCAACAGACGGTACAGATTGCGATGGCAGCGAAGTGAGTGTAAACAGTAATATCCAATATAAAATTAGGGGTAAATAAACGAACAATGTAGTACGTCTTTCTAAAAAATTAAACAATGGAATTCCTTAAGTGATAGATAGCTGAAGGAATTTTATTCATCAAATCAGACGCAGTAAATCCGAGTTCTGTTTGCTTCTCAGCTAAGATATCGCCGGCAAAACTATGAATATAAACGCTGGCAATCAATGCTTTTTCGATATCATGTGATTGACTAAGAAAACCAGCGATTACCCCAGTTAGAACATCACCAGTGCCAAATTTCGCCATTCCCGGGTTGCCGACTGAATTAATCAGCACTTTCCCGGATGGAAGGAAGATAATCGTGGGAGCTCCCTTCAAAACAAGATAAGCACCGGTTTCTTTGACAAAATCGCGTCCTTTTTTTAAGATATTCTTTTGCAAATCTTCAAGATCAATGCCGATTAAAGCACAAAATTCACCGTGGTGAGGTGTGAGAATAAAATTCTTTAGATTGATTTTTTTATACTTTTTAGAACTTATAGCAGAAAGTCCATCAGCGTCAATAACTATTTTTTTGAATTTTCTTTCCTTCAAAAATTGATTTACGGCTGCTTGGGTTTCTTTTTCTCTTCCCAAACCTGGTCCTAAAGCAATAACATCCGCCCATTTTATTTTATCTGAAAGATCATCAAGATTAATTCTTCGCAAAAACTCTTTTTTATTATCCTCATATTCATTCAAGACTACTTCGGATAAATTTTTGTGAACAAAACTTCGAATGGATTTTGGGAAACATAGAATTGATGCTCCTGCTCCGACTTTTAAACACGATTTTGCGGTTAAAACAGCCGCACCGGGATATTTCCCTGAACCCGCAATTGTCAATACTTTTCCCGAAGAATATTTGTGAGCTGATTTTGCTTTTCGGGGAAGAGAATTTAACGCATCTTCAGCTTCAATTAAGTATTCAGTAACTTTTTTATTCGGATAAAAAGTAGAACTAATACCAATGCTCCCTTTCCTTATTTTTCCGGCAAACCTATACCCTTCTCCAAAGAAAAGTCCTGGTTTAAGTTCACCAAGTGTTACAGTAACATCCGAGTGATAACATAATTTCGAGTATCCTTTATCCGCATCAAGTCCAGTTGGAATATCAACAGATAACTTGATACAATCAAACTTATTTACTTGTTTTACAATGGTTTGATATGGTTCTTTTAAATTTCCTTGTATGCCGCTTCCGAGCATAGCATCAACAATCATATCACAATTCTTTAGAAGATTTGGATTGCGAACACCTCGATATCTAATAAGTTTTGCAAATTTATTTTGAGATATGATTCTTTTCAGAATAATGTAATTAGTTCGACAATCCTCTGTCATATCAGACTCATTGAAGAGATAAATGACAGTGACTTTATAACCATTATTGATGAAATGACGTGCTAAAGCAAATCCGTCCCCACCATTATTTCCCTTTCCACATACAAGTCCTATTCTTCCATGCTTATTTAGCAACTTAAGTTTTTCATCTGCGTACTTGAAAATCTCCAAAGAAGCATTCTCCATCAAAAGAATGCTAGGAATTCTTAGATTCTTAATCGCATATTTATCAACTTCACGAATGATCTTTGTTGAAAAGAGCGGTATCATATCTAGTTATTAAGCGAGGTGAAAAATAAATTGCATTAAATGAACGATGTAATAAACTGCAAAACACTTCCGGGAAAAATTCCAAGCAGTACAACAAGGATTGACGAAATAATAACAGCAATTAAACCCGTTCTGCTATGGTAAAATGTGATTTCTGAAGTAGATTCCTTAAAATACATCAGAACAACCATTCTAAGATAGAAGTAAACACTAATGGCACTTGAAATAACTCCAACAATAGCTAGCCAAGTTAGGTTTGATTTTATTGCCGCAATAAAAATATAGTATTTACCAAAGAAGCCAGCGAACGGCGGAATGCCTGCCAGCGAAAACATAAACAATGCTAACAAACCAGCAAGTAATGGTTTTCTCGAAGATAACCCGGCATAGGAAGATATGGTCAGATTTGATTCATCCTCGCCCTCAATCAAGGCAATAATTCCAAACGCACCAAGGTTCATAAAAGTATATGCAGTTAGATAAAATATAATTCCAGACATTCCATCTTGATTTCCCGCAGCAAGTCCAATTGTTAAATACCCAGCGTGTGAAATTGAAGAATAGGCGAGCATTCTTTTAATATCTTCCTGAGCAATTGCCACAATACTTCCAAAGAGCATTGATAATGTTGCAATCACTGATAAATAGGGAGCGAAAACATTTTGAGCTGAATTAGTAAAAATTGCAATTAGTGTGATAAGGATAGAACTGAAAGCTGCAGCTTTGCCGCCTGTAGAAAATAATCCTGCAATAGTTGTCGGTGAACCTTGATAAACATCCGGAACCCACATGTGAAATGGAAACGCTGCTATCTTGAACGAAAATCCAACTAAAAAAAGCAGAACTCCAACAATGAATAATAAATTGCTTGAAAGTGCAGTGAACCTCGAAGTTATAATATCCAATGATGTGGTTTGAGCTGATCCATAAATTAATGCGATTCCATAAACAACAAAACCTGATGCAAAAGCACCGAGCAGAAAATATTTTAATGATGCTTCATTAGCGCTTAATCGTTTACGATTTAATCCAGCCAAAACATAAAAGGAAACGGACATTATTTCTAATCCCAAAAAGATGACAAGCAAATCTTTTGCGCCCGCCATTAACATCATTCCAAGAACTGATGATTGAATCAGAATATAATATTCGCCATAATAAACCCCATATTTCTTTATATAATCTATTGAAAGAAGGCAAACTAAGGCAGCACCAATATTAAAGATAAAATAAAAGATATGAGCATTGCCGCCAATAGAAATCATGTTATTAAAAGCAGTTGTTGTATCATCGATGCTAAGCAAAGAATAAACACCGGCAGCAAGAAAAATCACAATTGAGAACCAAGGCAATATCTTTTCACTCTTTTTAGAATACATTTCCAAAACGAGTGAAATAAGGATTCCAGCGCCAACTACCACCAAGGGAAGTATATAATATATCTCATTTAGTTCGATCATAAAGTCTATTTCTTTGAAAATTCTTGATGATTATAAACTTGCTCAATTACTTTTTTGGCTGAAGCTTTCGAAATATTTAGGAAAGTGCTTGGGTAAATTCCAATCCAAACAATGAAAACGAAAATTGGTAAAAGAATGATCATCTCGCGCTTGTTCATATCAGTAATACCGTTTAATTTCGGATTCGTCACTTCACCGAAGACAACTCGCTGATACATCCATAATAGGTAAACTGCAGCAAAAATAACTCCCGATGAAGCAAAAACTGTGTACCACCAATTATTCAAAACTGCAGATTTAAATGACCCAATGAGAATTAAAAATTCACCTACGAATCCGTTTAATCCTGGCAAGCCAACTGAAGATAATGATGCAAACATCAAAGCAAAAGAAAAAATGGGAACCACTTTAGCTATTCCTCCATAATCAGAAATCTCGCGCGTGTGCGTTCTTTCATAGATAACTCCAACTAAAAGGAATAATGCTCCCGTTGATAGCCCATGATTTATCATTTGAATTATTGCACCCTGAATAGATTCCATAGTTACTGCAAAAATTCCTAGCACTACAAAACCAAGATGAGCAACGGATGAATAAGCAACTAACTTCTTAATATCTGTTTGAACCATTGCAACTAAAGCACCATAAATAATTCCAATTATAGCAAGAATGGAAATGTAGGGAGCAAAAGTTATTGCTGATTGAGGAAAAAGAGGCAAACAAAATCTTACTAAACCATACGTCCCCATTTTAAGCAAAACCCCGGCAAGAATTACGCTGCCCGCAGTTGGTGCTTGAACGTGTGCATCCGGCAGCCATGTGTGAAGCGGAAACAACGGTACTTTGATTGCAAAGCTAAATGCAAAAGCTAAAAACATCCAGTTCTGAATTGTGGTTGGTACTTCAGGTCCAACATTGTAAAGTTCAATCAGATTTGTAGTGAAATATCCTAGCGGAGTTGATGCATATATAGCAAGCCAAACTATTGCAACGAGCATCAGCAGGCTGCCAAACATTGTATAAATAAAAAACTTTACCGAAGCATAGATTCGCTGTTCCCCGCCCCAAATACCGATGATGAAATACATTGGAATGAGCATTGCTTCCCAGAAAATATAGAATAAAAAAAGATCAAGTGAAACAAAAACACCGAGCATTCCAACTTCAAGCATCAGCATAAAAAAAGTAAACTCTTTAACATTCTTCTTAATGCTTGACCAGCTTGATAGCAGCGTTAATGGAGTTAAAAATGTTGTTAGTAAAACCAGCAGCAAAGAAATTCCATCAATTCCAACAAAATAGCTGATGTTTAGTTTTTCGATCCACCTAAATTGATGAATAAATTGAAATCCGCTGTTACTTGAATCGAAATTGAAATACAACAAAAGTGAAACAATAAACGCGACTGTTGAAACTGCTAAGCCGAAATATCTAACAACGGTTTCTTTCCCTTTTGGCAGAATTATTATAAGCAAGCCACCTAGCAAAGGCAGTAAAAGTAAAATTGTTATCAAGTAATTATTCTGCATTTTTATTATCTGCTAAAAATTATCCAGAACAGTGCTACCACGATTCCAAACACCATTACAACAGCATAAAACTGTGCAACTCCGGTTTGAACTTTTCTAATTTTTTGAGAAACCGTGTCTATGATGGCTGCTGTTCCATTAACGGCTCCATCAATAATTTTATTATCGGCTATCTTCCATAAAATTGAATCAGATATTTTCAGAATCGGATTTATAATTGCTTTATCATAAGCTTCATCCACAAAATATTTATTCCACAAAAGATTATATGCTTTGCTTAATTGCCTTGAAGTTTTAGCAGCAATAGAAGGTTTCTGAGTGTAAACATATCTTGCAAATAAGATTGATCCTGCAGCACCAAGCACTGAAACAGCCATTAAAAGTATTTCTTCAAAGTGTGAGTGAGAACCGTAAGTGATTAATTTTCTTTCAGCGGATTTGAATATCGGAGCTAACCAATTATGAAATTGATTTCCATGCTCGCCGGAGAATATTTCAGGAATTCCGACGAAGCCGCCGATAATTGATAAACATGCAAGTACCATCAACGGTACTGTCATAATCTTTGGTGATTCATGAGGATGTTTTTCACTGGAAAACCTGTGTTTACCTTCAAAAGTGAGAAAGTAAAGTCGAAACATATAAAATGCAGTTAGGAGAGCTGTCATAACTCCAATTAACCAGAATACAAAGCTGCCATTTGCGAACGAATACCAAAGAATTTCATCCTTACTGAAAAACCCGGATAATGGTGGAATTCCAGAAATAGCAAATGCAGCAATTAAAAATGTTAGAGCAGTGTGTGGTAAATATTTTTTCAAACCGCCATAATGCTGTATATCTTGCTCTTCATGCATCGCGTGAATTACTGAGCCCGCGCCAAGAAAAAGCAGAGCTTTGAAAAATGCATGAGTCATAACATGAAAAATTCCGGCAGAGAATGCTCCAACTCCGCAAGCTAAGAACATGTATCCCAACTGGCTTATTGTTGAGTATGCTAAAACTTTTTTAATATCATTCTGTACTAACCCAATTGATGCTGCAAATAATGCAGTCAGTATTCCAATAACTGCGATAACTGTCATTATCGCTGGAGCAGAAGCAAAAAGAATTGAGCATCTCGCAACCATGTAAACTCCTGCAGTAACCATTGTAGCAGCATGAATCAATGCTGAAACCGGAGTTGGACCAGCCATTGCATCCGGCAGCCAAACAAATAGTGGAATTTGTGCAGACTTACCTGTTGCTCCAATAAATAAAAATAATGCTATAAGATTAAATACACTTTGATCAATATTGAATGTTTCTGCACGTGAAAAAACTTCATTAAAATTCAGGCTTCCAAAAGTTAGGTAGATGAGAAACATACCTAGTAAAAATCCAAAATCTCCAATTCTATTAACGATGAATGCCTTCTTAGCGGCTTCTGCCGTAGTGGATTTTTCAAATTTTCGGTCGTACCAGAATCCAATTAGGAGATAAGAGCACAGCCCAACACCTTCCCATCCAAGAAATAGAACTAAAAAGTTATCACCCAAAATTAAATTCATCATCGCAAAGATGAATAGATTCATATAGGAGAAGAAACGCCAATATCCCTTATCGCCATGCATGTAGCCGATTGAATAAACATGAATGATGAATCCAACCCCCGTCACAACCATTGCCATAACAAGTGATAGCTGATCAACCTGATATGAAAAACTGACATTTAAGCCGCCAACAACAATCCAGTTAAACAGAGTTACAATTGTCTGACGATTATCTGGAGGCAATGAAAGAGTTTCAAAAAAAGAGAAAAGTGAAACGAGAAAAGAAATTCCGATAACGCCGCTTCCAATCCAACCGATTATCTTTTCCCCTTTAGAATCAGGCCAAGCATTTTTTATTTTGCTTCCAAAGATTCCGTT
>JBGSOQ010000053.1:0-28251 GCA_041739035.1 Ignavibacteriaceae bacterium
GAATGTATCGGTAGTCAGTATTGCTTCAGCGGCATCGTGTCCGGCAGAAATTTCACTTGAAAGCTGAATACTTTTTATTCCTTCTTTAACTTTTTCAACATTGAGCTGTTGTCCAATCACGCCGGTTGATGAGATCAACACTTCTTGCTTGCTTATGCCTAAATGTTCAGCAGTAAATTCCTGAGTTTCAATTGCGTTGTTGTAACCTTTTTCACCTGTGCATGCATTTGCATTACCTGAGTTAATCAATATCGCTTTGACTTTTTGATCTTTCGAAATGATATCCTTTGAGATCAGCAGGGGAGCAGCTTTCACTTTATTTAATGTGAATGTTCCGCCGACAGTTGCCGGACTACCCGAATAGATTAAAGCTAAATCTTTCTTCTGCTTTTTCAATCCGCAAAAAACACCTGCGGCTTTTATACCTTTAACTGAAGTTATTGTACCGTTTTCTAAGTATTCAATCATTGTTCTGTTTTAACATTTTCTTCAAAAAGTAATGGAATAGAATTTCTGCCGGGAAGCAATCCTGTAGTTTGATCTAAACCGTAAAGTCTATTCATATTCTGAACGGCTTGACCGGCAGCGCCTTTTATTAAATTATCAATTGCTGATGTAAGTATAATTCTGCACGGACCAACAGAAGCATGAATATCTCAGAAGTTTGTTCCCAGCACCCATTTTATTTCCGGGGGAGTTTCTCTGATTCGAATAAACGGAGCCGATGAATATTTTTGCTCAAGTACTTTATCAACTTCTGCTTGTGAGATGTCATGCTTCAATTGAACAGTAGTTGTAGAATAAATTCCCGTTGCAATCGGCAGCAAGTGAGTTGAAAAACTGTAAGGTTTGTTTCCCAATCCTGCACTTTGCAGAACCTGAACAATTTCTGGTTCGTGTCTATGCTTGTTAAGATTATATGCTTTAACGTTTCCGAACATTTCAGCCATCATCAATTCCGGTTTTGCTGATTTTCCCGCGCCGCTAACTCCCGAGTATGCTACTGTACTAATTGAAATAATATCATCCACAAAGTGTTCGACAATTGGAATAAGCGGAATTAATGATGCGGTAGGATAACATCCCGGGTTTGCAATTAAATCAGATTTGTAATCAGCATCATCAAGTACATCAGCCAACCCATAAACTTTTTCAGCAAGCAAATTGGCGGAAGTATGCTCGAATCCACACCATTGCTTGTACAGATCGGAAGACGATAACCGGTAATCGCTGCCGATGTCAATCACTTTTTTTCCTTCGGCAATTAACTGAGGAATGTAATGAAGAGTTTCTCCATGCGGAAGCGCAGTAAGGTATAAATCGGCAGAGTAATCCAAATGATTAACGGACTTAATTTGTAAATCCTCTATGCTTCCGCTTAGTTCGGGGAAAATATCCAATACCGAGTGTCCGGCGGTTGACTGTGCATAAATATCAATCTTCCCAACATTTGGGTGGCTGGCAAGCAGTTTCAGCAATTCCTTGCCGGTATAGCCTGTACCGCCGATAATTGCAACATTTATTTTGTCTATTTTATTCAATTTTATGTATAATTATAATTAAGTAACGTGAAATTATACGATTTATTTAGCTTTGTCAAGAAGAAAATGTATAAATATGTAGAGAGAGGAAAACCAAATAGTTCGGGGAGTATGAGAAAGAGTAAGAAATTTGATTAAAAATACTGAAACGGTTACATCAGACCAAGCCCCAAGCTTAAGATAAATATCCGGAAGGTTGAATTTTGGGAATATAATAAGTTGAAAGTGGGTAATTCGTTTGGTAAAATTCTGTTGGAAATAATGGAGGGTTGTAATTAGTACACACAAGTTACCACCCAAAACTTTCGAGGAAAATTTATAATGTGGTGAGTTCCTTAAAAGTCATATAATGAATAAATTAATACAACGAGTCATGAAGGACAGAATCAAACAAAAAAAGCAACGTTTTAGTGATAAAACACCAAAATTTAAGATTAATAAATGGACTAAATTAATTTCTTTTATCGCTTCAATTGGATTTATAAGCATCGCTTTTTTTGAGAATAGTATTTCATCAAAAAAGGAGTTGATTGATAATTATAACTATCAAGCAGAAATACTCAATCAAAATATCAGAGATTCAGAAAATGATTATGATATGGCTTTCCAATTAAAAAATCATATCCAATTGTTAGCTCTTCTTAAAGCTGACACGATAATAATAAATAAACAAAATGAAGAATTTATAACATTGTTGCAGATGGCTGCACTTGGTGTTTCAACAAACGATGAGAATTCATCTTTTCGTACAGAAGTGAATATGCCCAAAGAAATTGAGAAATTGATATCTCTCTATGAATCTGGTCTATTGACTACTGTATCTAAGGCAAATCAATTAATACAGTATCGTGATCAGATTAGTAGTGAAAAAAATAATTTGGAGAAATATAAAATATGGGCTCTCTATTTCTTTATACTACTTACCATAATTTCTTTTAGCATTGGGATTTTGAAAAAGGAAAAAGATAATCCAGAAATGGAATAGAATTCTCAGAAGGCTAGACTTATTAGTCAAGCAATTGGGTGTTATCTAGATAATTAACTAACGACTAAAAACGTAAGAACTTTTAGCTGATAAAAAATGATTGACAAAATCAAGTTATTCATTATCATTTTTACCTTAATAGTTCTCCTTTTCGCCTGTGGTACTAAAAAGATTGAATATCCCGGATCTTCTGTAGAAGAGGAAAATAATTTTTCATACACAGAATTACTATTAGCAGAAATTCAGAGACATCCTAATTCAAAAGTAGAGGATATTTATAAATTCATTCACCAAGCTTCGTTCGGAAGCGAGCATGCGGTTAAGGATACATCGGCAGTTAGAAAATGGATGGAGAATGAAATAACCAGTTTAGACTATTCAGGTAATGATAAAATTATTGATTATCTTAGTGCAGATAAGAAGTTAGCGAGAGTTAATCTAAAGCCATATTTATCAAAGGGTTTTGATTCTAATCTGCTGTTAGATGCATTCATTAAAACTGCAAATAATTATAAAGGATCTGTTGAGGATTTTAATTCATTTTGGAAAGCAGCAGAAAAATTGGCTAAAGACGATAAATTCAAGTTCAAAGCAAAAGAATTAAATACTTTCTTTGAAGAACAATCGAAGAACGGATTTCTGGCAGTGCATCATTCAAAGGAATATGAGGACGAATACAAACCTGCATATCGTGTAGTTGATTTGCAGTACATGCAGTTCTTAATCAAATAATCGGATAAAACATGAACCAGTTAACAGCTAAAGCAATTAAAATAAATTGTGAATCAAATGACTATCAGCGTTTGCTTAAATGTGGCGAAGATACTTCTGCATTGCACGCAGGAATGGTTTGCCTTCAACCGGGTATGTCGGTTGGTAAACACAACACAAAAGATGGGGAAGAAGTATTGATTATTTTAGAAGGGGAAGGGGAGATATCATTCGTTGGTTCTGAAAGTCTGAAAATGGAAAAGGGATTTATGATATATTGTCCATCATTTACAGAACATGATGTGAGAAATACAGGGAAAGAAGCGTTAAGGTATGTTTTTGTTGTTGCTAAAGTTTGATTATGAATTCTAAACCGAAATAAGCGGTAATTAGAATCTTGTCTGAAAATTAAGAGTGAAATGATTCGGTAAGTTAATCGAATTGTCAACTCCGGCTGAAATATTCCAGCCCAATTCTTCGTTTTGTCTTTTATTATAAGCTGAAACTAATCTAACGGCATTTACTACGCTTGCAATCCGGTTGATTATCATCGCTCCAACTACAAATCTTAAATTATTGTAAGCCTGTTCACTCGAAACCCACATACTGCGGTATGTTCTTCTATCTTCACTTGACCATTTCCAGAAGTACTGGTTTTCGTTGAGCATCTCAGTGAAATTTCTTTGCAAAGCTTTTTCATTATTGAATTGCTCAATATTCAAGTATTCGCTAATGGTAGCGAAATAATCATCATCTTTTCCCTCGACATTCACTCCGCCGTTTGCGGCTGCAAAAGATTTATATCTTTCTTTTTGCCAGTTGCCGTAAGTATTAATTCCGATATAAGTTCCCCACATTACTCCTTCGGCAATAGTAAAATATTTTCCGCTTTCGTATGAATCAGCATATAACTCTCCCATTCCGGGAAGCATAAGTGAAAAAAGAATCGCTAACCCAGGACTTTTCTTTTTAGGCTCGATTAGATTAGGCACAGCTAGCTCGATTTGTGAATTGTCGATAGGGGTTTTTAATTCATTTTTAAGATGCAGAAGGTTTTTATGATCGATTTCCTGGCTAAACGCGGAAAAGCTGCAAATACTGATTATTAAGAATATTCTTTTCATAAACCTACTGAAACATAAAGCTTAACATGCAATTAAGTCAACTGATTTTTTAGTATCCATTATTTCGCCAGTACAAATAGCATTATTTATTCCGGTGATCTTTACATGGAGTATATTGTTTGCGAAATTAGCAACGTAAGGATGGGCTATTCTTATGTAATTTGAAGAAAATCCTTTCATCAAGCCGTCGTTATTTTCATGTTCAAACAAAACATCAACACTTCTACCTATCATTTGAGTATAAAATTCATTTCTTTTTTTATCACTAAGTATTCTAAGGATTTTGTTTCTCTCACGTCGTTCATTAAGATCTACCTTTTCAATAATCTCAATTGCCTTTGTAGCGGGGCGTTCAGAGTAGGTGAAAACATGTAAATATGAAATAGGAAGGTCTCGGATGAAATTATGTGCCGCCCAAAAATCTTCATTTGTTTCACCGGGAAAACCAACAATCACGTCAACACCAATGCTCGCATCAGGAATTCGGTTTTTGATTTTGTGAATCAATGTTTCATAATCTTTTATTTTATAGCGCCTTTGCATTGCCTTTAAAATTTTCGGACTCCCGCTTTGCAGTGGAATGTGAAAATGTTTGCAGAGCTTGTCACTTTCTGCGGTTAAGTCAATTATTTCATCACTTAGTAAATTCGGTTCAATTGAGCTTATCCTGATTCTAAATTCACCATCAATTTGAATTAGCCGAATGAGAAGCTGGTGGAGGCTTGTATCCAAAGATTTTCCGTAATCACCAACATTCACACCTGTAAGAATAATTTCTTTGTACCCTTCCTCCAGTAATTTATTAAACTCTAAAATTGCTTCATCTTGGTGCATGCTTCGGCTTTTACCTCGTGCAAGAGGAATTGTACAGAAAGTACATTTATAATCGCATCCATCCTGAATTTTTAAGTATGCGCGGGTTCTGTTATCGGCATCGGATGAATGTGCATGTCCAAATTCGTTTTGCTCATTTACCGGTGAAACAAAAATGCAAGAAAGGTCTTTCTTGTTAAAATCATCTAGAAGAGCAAAGAGATTGAATTTTTCGTTGCTTCCAAGAACAGCATCAACACCTTTTATGGATGAAATTTCTTCAGGACGAAGTTGTGCATAGCATCCGGTAACGATTATGTAAGCTTCGGGATTTTGACAAAGAAATCTTCTCACAATTTGCCTGCATTCACGTTCTGCACTTTCAGTTACAGTGCATGTATTTATCAAGTAAACATCCGCGTGCGCTTTTGGATCAACAATATCGAATCCGTTTGAAAGGAATTGAGACCCTATCGAAGAAGTTTCAGAGAAGTTTAGCTTGCAGCCAAGCGTGTGTAAAGCAACTTTCATTCAGGTGATTAGATTAAAGGAAAGAGCGGAAGATAGCTTCCGCTCAATTTGTAATGAATTATGGTTTAATTTCAGCAGAAGGCATCGGATTTTCACCCGGTACATCAAAAATTGGAAATTCTGATGCGTCAATTGCTGTTGTTTCAGCTGATTGAATTTCAGAAACTGAAACACGTTCCATTTTATGACTATCGAGGTAAGCACGTATTTCTTCTTCTGATCTATCCTTCAGAACTGCCAATGCACTTAAAACGATTTTTTTATTCTCTTTGTCGAATTCAATAACCTTAAGCGGAATTATATCATCGACAGGAAAATGATTAGCTAAGTTTTTGATTTTTGCCGGAGTTAAAAGGGTAGCAGGTACAAATCCATCCACTTTATCAGGAAGTTCTGCAATTAATCCCTTCTCAATTATTCTGACAACTTTACCTTGGGTGATAGCACCAACGCCATAGGTTTTTTCGAATGAATCCCACGGGTTATCGTGAATCTGTTTATGGCCTAAGGATATTTTACGCTGATCAACGTCGACACCTAAAACAGTCACATCAAGCTTTTCACCTTTTTTAACTACTTCACCGGGATGACGAATTTTCTTTGTCCATGATAAATCAGAAATGTGTACGAGTCCGTCAACACCGGGCTCAAGTTCTATAAACACACCGAAATTCGTTAAGTTGCGAGCTATGCCAGAATGGTTTGAACCAACAGGATACTTCTGCATCAATGTCTGCCATGGATCCGGTTCCAGCTGTTTGATACCTAAGGAAATTTTCTTTTCCTCTTTGTCAAGGCTAAGAACTACAGCTTCAACAATTTGACCCATTGCAACAACTTGAGATGGATGTTTAACATGCTGAGTCCAGCTCATTTCGGAATTGTGAATTAATCCTTCAATGCCTTTTTCAATCTCGATGAATGCGCCGTATTCGGTAAGGGAAACAACTCGACCGGAAACTTTATCACCGATCTGTAATCTGCTCTCAATATTTTCCCAGGGATGCGGCATAAGCTTTTTCAAGCTGAGAGAAATTCTTTTCTTCTCCTCATCGTAATCTGTAACTACAACTTTAATTGTCTGATCAAGCTTAACAACTTCGCTTGGATGATTAATTCTTCCCCAGCTTAAATCTGTGATGTGAATTAATCCATCAACGCCGCCAAGGTCAACAAACACTCCAAAATCGGTAATTGCTTTCACAATACCTTCAAGTATTTGTCCCTTCTCAAGACTATTTAAGATTGCATTTCTTTGATCTGAAATTTCCTCTTCAACAAGAACTTTGTGAGAAACCACAACATTTTCTGTGGGAACATTTACTTTTACAACTTTAAAGTCCATCGTCTGGCCAACAAATACATCAAAATCTCTGATTGGTCTAATATCAATTTGGGAACCGGGAAGAAATGCTTCCATACCCATTAAATCGACAACCATTCCGCCTTTAATTCGTTTAACAATTTTACCTTGAATTATTTCGCCAGTTTCGTGTGCGCTTAAAACTCGATCCCAAATCTTTAAAAAGTCGGCTCTTACCTTGCTTAATACAAGATTACCTTCCTGATCTTCAACACTTTCGAGAACAACTTCAACTTCACGGCCTATTTTCATTTCCTCCGGGCTATTGAATTCCAGTTTAGAAACTGCACCTTCAGATTTGAAACCAACATCTAAAATCACCAAATCACCCTGAATTCGTACAATTTTTCCTTTTACTAATTCGCCCTCTTTAACATCACGAAAAGAATCGGAATATAATTTTGCTAGAGCGAGAAATTCCTCCTGTGTGTATGTGCTGTTAAATTCCTTCTTTGCTTTCTCAAAATCTTCAACACTTGGCACATTCTTCTTCGCCTCTTTAGATCCTGTGGACATTAATCCTCCTAAAAAAGTTCATCTGCTAAATTTACTTCAAGCCATCAAAAAGTAATTTGGCAGAAAAATTATTTGTACATGATTATTTACTGATGGCTTTATAAAAATTCTATAATGATTATTTTTTTAATTTTTTATATACGTTTTCCAAAATTATTTGTACCTGCTCTTCAACCGTAACATATGATGTATCAACTTCAATTGCGTCTTCAGCCTTTGATAAAGGGGAAATCTTTCTGGTTGAGTCTATATTATCTCTCCGAACCAAATTGTCTCTCACTTTTTCAATTGTAATCTTCTTGCCCTGTTCCGCAAATTCCTTTGCGCGTCTCTGTGATCTTTCATCAATTGATGCTGTTAAATATATCTTTACATCCGCATCAGGAAATACAACTGTGCCAATGTCTCTTCCTTCCATCACAACACCAACATTTTCTGAGGCCATTTCACGCTGTTTTTTTACAAGCGCTTCTCTTACACCGGCTATTTTGCTAATTTCGCTTACGTTAGAATTAACTTCGGGTGAACGAATTTCAGAAGTTAGGTCAATTCCATCAACCTGAATATTAGTTTTTCCATCGATGAATTCCAATTTCATGGTACACGAATCGGCTAACTTCGTAACCTTATCATGATCATACGAAAAGTTGTTTTTCATCGCTAAAAAAGTAATGGCGCGATACATTGCACCCGTATCAATGTAAAGAAAATTTAATTTTTGAGCGACTAATTTTGCAGAAGTACTTTTGCCTGAACCTGCAGGGCCATCAATCGCAACTATAAATCTTCTAAACATAGGCGGTAAAAATACTTAAATGAACTTAGATTCCCAAAAAAAGTGCGTAATAGCTGAGGATTTTGGAGCTGGTTTTGTTTGAATTCGTTGAAAATTGATAGTTCAGAGGCCTATTCTATCTCTTGTCCGCCTAGTTCATTGATGATCGCATCAATTAGTGGATCTTTATTCATACTTGTTTTTTTGGGGGGTTTTTCTTCACTTCTTAGGTGGACTTCAGGTTCTTGTGGATCGCCCGTACTCGCAAATTGAAGTAAAAGTTTTCTGCCAAAAATGTCCATTACTTTTTTATTTATGTAATCTTGATTTCGCTTCAGAAGATATTGGCCATTTGCATCTGCACCGGAAACTTTTAGTTTATTACCTTGAAGATTCATTGGTTGTAGATTTTTAATCATTGGGCCAAAGATCAGCGATCTTTCCTCGCTAATTGAATTTACAAAACTCTCCCATTTCTTAATGATGCCATCAAAATCAGATATCTCGCTAAGCATAATATCCTTAACTTTTTCTGCAACCTCATTTGGGTGAGCTGAGAATTTGTTTTGTGTTATCGGAGGTTGTTTCATTTCAGAAAAACTTTTTGCTGGTCGATCCGATGAATATTTTGAAGTTGAGGTTTCTGATAAAAATAGTGGAGCGTTATTCTGATCACTACCAAGCTTTGTAATTATTTCACTTAAGGTAGAAGTTCTTTCCAGTCCCACCAGATGACTTAAGGCAATTTCAATTTTTAACTTATGATTCTGGCTGAAACGTAATTCTTGCTGAACTTTGGTTAAGAAATTAAGTAAACGCAAAACGTCATTGACTGTAAACTTCTCTTCATATTCGGTGTAACGGAGCTTATTAGCTTCCGCAGTTTCAATGAGATCTGTTTTTTTGTTAAGAAGAACAGTTAATATATTTCTGAAGTGTTCGAGCAGACCTTCCATGAAGTCAATAAAGTTCCAGCCATTTTCGTAAATCTCATTGGTAATCTCAAATACAGTTTTGAAATTTTTCTCCAGCACAGCATCAGAAATTTTGAAGTAGATATCATCATCAATTAGGTTGAGCATTTTGGATACGGTAACAGGATCGATTTTTTTATCACAGAAAGCAACAACCTGGTCAAAGTAACTTTCAGCATCACGCAAAGAGCCATCCGCTTTTTTTGCAATTATGCTGAGGGTCTTATCATCAATCTTTATTTTTTCGGTATCGGCTATATTTTTTAGTGCACTTTTAATAGTGTCAAGATGAATTCTCCTAAAATCGAAACGCTGGCAGCGTGAAATAATTGTAAGCGGAACTTTATGAACATCTGTTGTGGCAAAAATGAAAATTGTGTGTGATGGAGGTTCCTCAAGGGTTTTCAGGAATGCGTTGAAGGATTCCTTTGTGAGCATGTGAACTTCATCGATTATGTAAACTTTATACTTACCCTTAGTCGGAGCATATTTAACCGACTCGCGCAATGTTCTTATTTCATCAATTCCGCGGTTGGATGCGCCGTCAATTTCAATAATATCTAAGGATTGGTTTGAATGAATATCCTTGCAGAGTTCACATTCGTTGCAAGGTTCGGTGTCTTTAGGATTTAAGCAATTCAAAACTTTAGCAAAAATTCTTGCTGTGCTGGTTTTCCCAACTCCGCGCGGACCGGTAAATAGATATGCATGAGCAATTCTGTTGTTGCGAATAGAATTTTGCAGCGTGGTAGTTATGTGTTCCTGCCCGATTAGCTCGCTGAATTTTTTTGGACGCCATTTTCTTGCTGTTACAACAAAATCCATTTTTATCTTATCACCACTTAAAAAATTTCTTTTGATAAAAAATTACAAATTTGTTCTAGGTAAACACCATCTGTTTCGTTAAATGAATGTAACTCTGTGCTGTCAAGATCTAAAACACCTAAAAGTCTATTTTCCTTTAGTAAGGGAACTACAATTTCTGATTTAGAATCCACATCGCAGAAAATATGACCTGGATACTGATGAACATCCGGCACAATGACTGTTTTTTTCAATTGTGCTGAATTACCACAAACACCCTTACCAATTTCGATATTTGTGCAAGCAACTTTTCCCTGAAATGGTCCGAGATAAAGTTTTTTCCCATCAAATAAATAAAAACCAACCCAGCTTATTTTATCAAAAGTTTGTTTCAAAGCCGCTGTTACATTAGCAAGATTTGAAATAAGATTGTCTTCTTTAAGTACAAGCGAACTAAGCTGTTGGTAAAGAAGCTTGTACTTTTCATCAGTAGTTGAATTGCTGTCAGAAATTATTATATCAGTCAAAATAAATTATTTTTTCTTTTTAGATGATTTACTACTTTTTAATGATAATTTTAGATCAGGAATTACGTATGAAACAGCCGATGCTACAGAATCAATGGGAATGATTCGAAGTCCATCTTTAACCTTTTCGGGAATTTCAGCTAAATCAATTTCATTATCTTTGGGAATAAGTACAGTTTTTATTTCGTTTCTTTTTGCAGCTAATAATTTTTCATTCAGTCCGCCGATTGGTAAAATATTTCCTCGCAAAGTAATTTCACCTGTCATAGCAACATCATTTAATGCGGATTTTCCGCTTACAGCAGATAACATAGCCATTGCCATTGTTATTCCTGCAGATGGACCATCTTTGGGAATTGCACCTTCCGGCAAATGAATATGAACTTCTTTACCTTTATAGAAATCGGGATTCAGGCCAAACATTTTTGCTTCTGATCTTAGGTAGCTTAATGCGGCTTGTGCTGATTCTTTCATCACATTCCCTAGCTGACCTGTTAATGTAAGCTTTTCCGAACCATTCATTATTGTAACATCAACATTTAAAAGCTCACCGCCAACACTAGTCCAGGCTAATCCCGTAACACTTCCAATCTTTTTTTCGTTGATATGCCTTAAATGTCTGAATCTGGGAATCTTGAGATATTCTTCAACTTTATTTTCATCAACTACAAATTTACTTTTCAGTTTTGCTTTACCATTTGAAGACTCTTTTACGACGATATCTTTAGTAAGCTTTCTAAAAACTGAAGCTAATTCTCTCTCGAGATTACGAACTCCGGCTTCGCGCGTATAATCTGAGATAATTTTTTTAACTGCAGCATCTGTAATTGATACCTGTTTCTTGGCAAGGCCATGAGCATCAATTTGCTTTGGTATGATGTGTCGTTTTGCGATTTCCATTTTATCATACTCAAGATAACCGGGCAGTTCGATGATTTCCATTCTATCCTGAAGCGGCAGCGGGATATTGTAGCGAACATTTGCGGTTGTAATGAACATTACTTGTGATAAATCATAATCTACTTCAAGATAATGATCATTGAATGTATGGTTCTGTTCGGGATCTAAAACTTCGAGCATTGCAGATGAAGGATCGCCCCTAAAATCCATGCTCATCTTATCAATTTCATCAAGCAGCATTACGGGGTTTATTGTTCCGGCTTTCTTCATTGATTGAATAATTTTACCCGGCATCGAACCAATGTAAGTTCGTCGATGCCCGCGAATTTCGGCTTCATCTCTAATCCCGCCTAAGCTTATTCGAACAAACT
The DNA here is from genome assembly GCA_041739035.1 of Ignavibacteriaceae bacterium. GTDB lineage: Bacteria > Bacteroidota > Ignavibacteria > Ignavibacteriales > Ignavibacteriaceae > XYD12-FULL-36-8. The sequence continues at coordinate 11,936 of JBGSOQ010000053.1, forward strand.
TTCTTCCTAGCGCCCTTGCAATAGATTTACCAAGTGAAGTTTTGCCGACTCCGGGAGGTCCGACAAAGCAAAGAATCTGCCCGCGCATAGTCTTAACTAAATTTAGCACGGCGATATGTTCGACGATTCTCTCCTTCGGTTTTTCAAGTCCAAAGTGATCTTCATCCAAAATTTTTTGAACGTGTTTTACATCAAGATTATCTTTCGTTCTGTTTGACCACGGAACATCGATAAGCCATTCAAGGTAATTTCTAATAACAGTTGATTCAGGCGACATCGACGGAGTCTTTTTAAGCTTGGTAAATTCTTCCGTAGCCTTTGTTTCTGCTTCCTTTGGCATTTTCGCTTTTTTAATGCCGTTTCGAATCTTAGCAAACTCGGGTGTTGTATCTTCGTCATCACCAAGTTCATCCTGAAGAATTTTTATCTGTTCCTGGATAATAAATTTGCGCTGGGTCTTGGCAATATTTTCCTGGACTTTGTTATCAATTTCTTTTTCAATCCGCAAAATGTCGATTTCAGAATTCAGTATTTTTATTACTTCGTAAAACTGCTCCTTAATATCAACTTTTTGAAGTATGGTTTGCTTTACGTCAATTTGCTGGCTGATGTTAGCGGCAACATAAAACAATTTGCGGTCAGGCTCTTCAATATTATCAAATGCACTAACAGCTTCATTTGGAATATTGCGATTGATCTTAACATAATCTTTGAAGAGCTGGGACATCTGTCGTACAAGCGCATTCATCTCATGATCGTTTTCATAAGATGGAACAATAATTTCAATTTTTCCCTCAAAAAACTGTACTTCATCAGTGAATTCAGTTATTCTGCCTTGAAGCAAACCATCAACAAGAATTTTAATCAATCCATTAGGCAGCTTTAATATTTGGATAATTTTGGCAATGGTTCCGTCTGTATAAATATCTTCCTTTTTAGGATCTTCAATACTCGATTTTTTTTGAGCTGAAAGAAATATGTACTTTGTATTTTCTGAAGCATAATTAGCGGCTTTAATTGATTGCTCTCTTCCAACTAGCACCGGGAAAATCATGTAAGGAAAAATTACAATATCTCTTAAAGGAAGTATCGGTAAAATCGGGGGAATACTATCTAATATATTATTTTGAACTGATTTTTTATCATCAATCTTTTCAGATAAAGCCAAATTTTTCTCCAATATGTTATCTAATTTTATTTCGCATTGAAAATATATCAAAATTAGAAGGGCCTAACAAGGAAGGAAAATGTATGCTTAATCATGATAGTTTGTAACTTTGTAGTGTAGTTTAATTTCAATAACTAAATTGTTTTTTATGATTGAAGACATTATTAATATTTCCAAAGAGTCGGGTGAGCTGATTCGTTCAAAGTTTAATACAAATTTTAATTTAGAATTTAAATCCAACGAATCTGATCTAGTGACTGAAGTTGATAAAGCATCCGAAAAAATTATTCTCGATTTTATCAAGAAGAAATATCCGACTCATGGAATAATCACTGAAGAGGGAGGAACATCGTTATCAAAGTCAGAATACAATTGGGTAATTGATCCACTAGACGGAACAACAAATTTTGCTCATGGATTTCCAATGTTTGCCGTATCAATCGGATTGCAAAAAAATGGTCGAACAATTGCCGGGGTTGTTTATGATATTATGCAGAATGTTATTTATTCCGCCGAAGCTGGAAACGGGGCTTTTGAGAATGATAAAAAAATTAATGTAAATGATAATGCAAATCTCAGACGCGCCTTACTTGTAACTGGCTTTCCATACGATGTGGCTGAAAATCCCGAAAATGCATTGGGGAAATTTGTAGCTTTTACCAAAGCTTCACGCGGAATTAGAAGGTTAGGCTCTGCGGCCATTGATTTTTGCTATGCAGCAAAAGGCGTGTTCGATGGTTTCTGGGAAGTTCATCTGAAGCCGTGGGATATGTGTGCAGGTAAACTGATTGTGGAAGAAGCCGGAGGATTAGTTACAGATTTTGAAGGGAATAAAATCGATATATTTTCAAAAAAAATATTGGCAACCAACGGCAAGATACACAATGCGATGATTGAAATTCTTAAATCGAACCCTTGACTAATTTCTATATCAGCCCTAGACTTTTTAGAAATATTATCCCAATTGCGAATGTAATTACTGAACCAATTGTAGATATTAAAACAATATTTCCTGCAAGTTTTGAATTTGCTCCCATTGCCTCCGCCATTATAAAACTGACGATCGCTGTCGGACAAGCAAACATCACGAACATAATTCCTAAATCATCGCCTCTGAATCCGAATAAGTACGCTCCGTAGGTCAAAACTAATGGAATCACGATTATTTTTATTAAAGATGCAGTGAAAGCAAGTCCCGAGGCTTTCTTAATATTTTCAAGATTAAGTGATCCGCCAATACCAACCAAAGCCAAAGGCAAAGCAAGATCCGAAAGAAAAGTCCCTGTTGATAAAATCATTTGCGGCAATTGAATTTTTAAGTAAGAAAAAGGCAAAGCAATTATTACTGCTAGTATTAGTGGATTCAAAATAATGCTAATTAAAGACGATCGTAAATTCACTTCTTTTTCTTTTCTTAATGGAATGGTTAGCACGATTACTGCAAGTACATTATAAAGCGGCAGTACAAAAGCCAGAATAATCGATGCTTTTCCAAGAGCTGAACTACCTAAAAGATTAGAAATTATTGCGAGACCAACAATAGCATAATTACTTCTGTATGCACCCTGAATAAAAACTCCTCTATTTCTTCCATCTTTAATGAAAGGAATGCTTGCAAACCAGATTATTAGATAGGTGATTATTGTTCCGGAATAGATGTAGGCGATTTGGCCAAATTCTAGGGCTTTGGAGAGATCAAGATTTATTATTTTGAGAAAGATAAAAACGGGCAGCGAAACATTAAAGACAAACTTTGATGTGACTTCTACAAAATTTTCATTAATTATTTTTAACCGTTTTGATAAGTAGCCGAGTGCAACCACTAAAAAAACCGGCGCGACTATGTTGGCAGTAAATATTATGTTATCGATCAATTCTTAAAAACTTTCTAAATTGAATTATTTACTCACAAATTTAAATTCCAATATAATGCATTTTAGTAAATGATAAGGGCAAAAATTACAATGATCTTAGGTGTTAAAAATTTAAGATAGCATGTTAAATAATGCAAAAATGTTTGATACTAACAAAATCTATTTTACATGTTTACGTCCAATTTACTTAACGAAAAAAATTGCTGATGAGAGACCATGCAACTCCTATTTGTTCAATTATTATTGCTATTCCATCGCATCACATTTGCCGGAGGCCTCTGCTGTCCTAACTCATTCTCCATGAAGTGCATATATGGTGCAATATGGCTAAAGAATTTTTTATACCCGTGACACAAATAATTCAAATCTGGTTCACCATCAGGTGAAGTTATGAACCTATTTTTCGGACAACCACCGTTGCATGCAAATTTAAAATCACACTTTTTACAGAATTTGGGAAGTGTGTCTCTTTTATCGTTTCCAAATTTTTGCTGCTGATAAGAATATACGAGTGATTTTAATTCCTGCTGTTGTACATTTCCTAAAAAGTACTTTGGTAATACATAATGATCGCATGAGTATAAATCTCCATTGTGCTCAATTGCAAGAGCACTTCCACAGGTTTCGGCAAAAATACACAGGCTGGAAGGCAGTTGACACCAACTTTCGAGAGCCACGTCAAATGTCTGAACAAAATATTTGCCTACATCATTCTTAACCCAATAATCAAAAATTTCACAAAGAAAATTACCGTATTGTTCTGATTCAACAGACCATTCACTAACTATTGTAGGAAAATTCATGCTTTTTATTGGATTAAGATGATTATTCTGTATATCGAAACTCCTCTTCTCAACAGCAGGAATAAATTGCATGTATCTGCTCCCAATTTCTTTTAAGAAATTGTAAACTTCCAGTGAGTGATAAGAATTTTTTCGATTAACAACTGCAAGAGTGTTAAATTCTACATTGTGTTTTTTAAGATAGTAGATTCCATTTATAACTGAATCAAATGTTGATTTTCCGGTTTTACCTGTTCGATAAAAATCATGCAGGTATTTTGGTCCATCAATTGAAATTCCCACTAGAAATGTATTCTTGGCAAAGAATTCACACCATTTATCGTTTAATAGCATTCCATTTGTTTGGAACGCATTCTCAATTTTTTTACCGTTAGAATATTTTGCTTGTAGTTCAATCACCTTCTCAAAGAAACCTAATCCTGCTAAAGCCGGTTCGCCGCCTTGCCATGTAAAATTAACTGTTTCAACTTCCTGACCCTCGATATATTGTTGAATGAAAATCTCCAAAACATCATTGGGCATTATCCACGATTTTTCCGTTGGATAAAGTTTTTCTTTTTCAAGATAGAAGCAGTATTGGCAATTAATATTGCAAATAGGGCCAATAGGTTTTGCGATTATGCTAAAAGAATTATTCAAATAATAATGTTCAGATTATTTTGTCGGATCAGTATCGCCATATTTTTTTTGCAGTTTATCAAGCTCGGTTTTCAACTCAGCGATTACGTTTAAATATTTTGGTTCATCATAAATATTATTGATTTCGTTAGGATCGTTTTCCAAATCATATAATTCCCAGCTATCAATGTCGTTATAGAAATGGATAAGCTTATAGCGCTGGGTACGGATTCCGTAATGACACTTCACATCATGCCAGCCATGTGGATATTCATAGTAATGATAATACATTGAAGTACGCCAATCATCTATTTTTTTACCATGAGTAATTGACCGGAAAGATTCGCCCTGCATTTCAATCGGAATATCTACTCCGGCAAAATCAAGAAATGTTGGCGCAAAATCTAAATTCAAAACCATCTCTTCAGATATTTGATTTGGTTTTATTTCTTTTGGATAACGCATAAGCAGAGGCATGCTGAGTGATTCTTCATACATAAATCGTTTATCGTACCAGCCATGCTCGCCAAGATAAAATCCTTGATCGGATGTGTAAATGACGATTGTATCTTCAGCCAATCCTGAATTATCAAGATAATCAAGCAGCCTGCCCACGTTTTCGTCGACCGAAAGAATGCAGCTCAAGTAGTCTTTTATGTATCGTTGATATTTCCATTCTGAAAGTTCTTTCCCTTTCAAGTTAGCTTCTTTAAATTTTTTATTTATTGAATCGTAGTGAGCATCCCATGCTTTTCTTTGCTCAACGGTTAACCGCTCATACATTTTTTGCCAAGAATTTTCTGCTTCGGCAGCAAATTTTGAACTTCCACCGGTTCCCGTTTCCTTTTCGTAGTATTCCTTTTTTAGCTTCAAGTCGTGTGATAAATACATATCGTCTATTCTCATATCAGCGCTTTCGGCTGCCTTCCGATTTTTATAATCATCATAGAAAGTTTCCGGAATGGGTAAGTCCCTATCATCATAGGCATTCATGTGTTTAGCATCCGGCATCCAATTTCGATGCGGTGCTTTATGATGTACCAACAAGCAAAAAGGTTTGTCGGGATTTCTTCGGTTTAAAACATCAATGGCTTTGTCAGTAATAATATCAGTAGTATAACCGGTATATTTTTTTTCTACCCCATTTTCAATAAATCTTGGGTTGTAATATTCGCCCTGATCAATTAAAATCTGCCAATCATCAAATCCGATAGGGTCAGATTTCAAATGCCATTTACCTACGATATAAGAACTATAACCGGCTTTTTGCAGCTGTTTGATAAACGTCATTTGCCTGCCGTCAAATTCATCCCTGTTGTCGCGCAAACCATTTTTATTGCTGTATTTTCCGGTCAGCATTGTGGCCCTGCTTGGTGCACAGATAGAGTTTGTAACGAAACTATTTTTGAAAAGGATTCCTTCCCGGGCTATTCGATCAATATTTGGAGTATTAATTAAGCTTTTATTATAACAGCTAATTGCATTTTCGGCATGGTCATCACTCATGATGAACAGAATGTTAGGTCTCTTCATTTTCATATCAAATGAAGAAAACAAAATTGGCACAGTTAGACCGATGGTTCCTGCTCCCGCTGTTTTAATGAATTCTCTTCGTGTATAGCTCATGATCTTTCTCTATTTGTTGATCATAAAATAGACTCATTTGCTGAAACATTTAAGCAATATTATTTTGCTGCCTAAAATTTTAGTTTTATTGATATTAATTCTTTTACAAACTCAATATTTTTTTTATTGTTCATTAGAAGCGTTAATCCACGAATTTTGCCGAATCTTTTACCGTTTTTAAACTGATTTTTTAATGAATCTGAGATTTTACTTTTCATAATAGCCGGTTCAGCTTTATCACCAAAGTAAAAAGTGATTTTGAATGAATTCTTTATAATTGAAAGCCAAAATATTGTTTTTGCCTTCTTAGTGATTTTTAGCAGCCAACTTTGGCCGTCTTTGTAATATCTCCATTGTTCAGAAAAGTCGGGATGATTTGAATGAATGTGTTTGAAAATTGATTCCCATATTACTTTAGTTTTACCGATATGAGAAAAAATAATTTCTTCGGAAGGGAATTGATTTTTGTCAGTCAGAACTAACAGATCCATTTATTCTCCTTTTCGCAACTGTGCAAGTTCAACTTAGAAAAAATATTCTAATATTTAAAGCATGCGTGGAATTTGGGATGAATGATGATGAATAATTGGACTTGGCAGAGCAAGATTTAATACATAACTGAATCTGGCTTCAAAAGTAAGCGGCTCATCATCAACAGAAAATCGCCAGCAATAAATTCCGCTTAAGGCATATACATTTTCTTGAATTTTCTGAACAATCAATGTTCTTTTGTGCAGTTCTACACTAAGCTGTTCACGCTTTCCAAGTCTTATAAAGTACTCTTGAATATCGTCCGGAGTTTTCAATAATCTGTTAGAAAATGTTGGAATGAGTACAGCCTTCTTATCGTATAAAGCAAAGAGATTCGCAATATCTCCTTTATTAACAGCATCTAACCATTCATTAAGAATTTCTTCCGGGTTTTTCATAATTATCTTCCTTTACTTTACTTTTCAGAATAATAAAACCAATATCATTATAAATGCAAATACGAAAAAAGCGTTAGCAGGATTCTTATTCTTTGTTGTAGATAACCGGAGTTTTATGCTTCCATTCCTGCCACAATTTATCATTTGTTACCAGCTCTGCCATAAAATGACTGACATTTATTCTGCTTGTTTTGCCGGAGTTAAAAATGGCACTTCGTATTTTATGATTATGAATTTCATATTTACTTACTTTTTCTTCATTGAAAAGCGAATCGGGGCGGACTGCTACCCACTCAATGTTGGTTTTTGAGCTCATTTTGTAGACAAGATGATCAGCTGCAAGCATATTATCTTTGTGGGGAGGTAATACTACTTCTAATAACGAGAATACTATCTTTTCACCGAAAGAGTTTACTTCTCCAATCTTTCTGTTTGTATATGCCGTTGTGCTCATTAATATGAACTTTTGGTTCAGGTTTAAGGATTGAAAGGCCTCAATTATTTTCGAAACGGTATTGGAAACTAGCTTACGTGGTGAGCCAAAAATCCCTTTAAAACTTATATTGTGGCCAAGGCAACAGATAACAGAATCACAATCTTTTACAAGGTCTTTGATTTTTGCAATCTCAAAGTCATATATATTTCCTTTTATTATCTCAATGCTTTTATCATCTAATATTTGGCTAGGTATAATGGCAGATTCTCTCACAACTACTCGAACTTGAATGTTCCTCTTTACAAGCTGCTGAACTACCAATTTGCCCGTTGCTCCGCTAGCGCCCAAAACAAGTGTTTTCATATTGGCCTCCCATTGAATAAATATATTATACGCCTATCGATGTTGCGGTCAAGCTGCTGCCCATAACCACAATGCCGATGATTAAGCCGAAGGTGCGTAAATTGTTTTTTCATACGCACCGAAGGCAAGTTTACCAGCCTCTGGCTGGTTAATTAATTATCCCAAAGGGATCCCTTCGGGAGAACGAACACCTCTAACAAAAACTTTTTACAGAACGACTAACCAGAAAATCTCTAAAATGCCGAATGCGATTTCGCAGTCAGCTCGAGGCACGGGTTATACGGTTTATGCATTTACAAACATTTTTTTGTTTTGAATTAATAATAAAACAAAACCTAAAACTCCAGCAATCAATAATCCATAATCTTCATAAATAGACAAATTCATCGCAGCACCAAATCCAATTATTGACCATAATAGAGGTATAATTAAAATTAAAACGGATATTTTTTTATTCACAAAAAGCAATAATCCAAAGGTAAATATTGTCGTTGGACAGGGTAAACCAAATGTTGGCGAATTAGGATATTGGTGCCCAAGCAGATGACCTAATATCGGGTAGATAATCAAAGCGTATAAGATAAAAATTACACCAATGTAACTGTAAATATTATTTCGATATTCAAACGAAAGGTTGCCTTTTATTATGCCATAAATTGCAAATAATACTCCTTGAATAATAAATAGTATTCCAAAAAAGTACGCTGCTTTGTTAATAGTGGAAAAGAAAATGATATGATAAACAATTCCAATCCAAAGCCAGAAAAATGATAAAATGCCAGCAATAAATTTGTTACTATTACGTTGAGGTTTGAAAAGTAAATAGATACAAATAAATGCAATTATGTAAAAGATAATTTGGAGTGGAAAGACCGCCTCGTTATAAGATTTGAATACATTTAAAAAATCTTCAATTGTAAAAGGGAATTGCATTTTTTCAACTCCTATTTAATTTATAAAATATTTCTGAAATAAATTTTCAACCGTATAAAGACGTGGTTGGTAAGACGCAGCCTATAACAACACTGCCAAATTGATAAACAAATTTTTATTTACTGCGTAACTCACATTTATAATTACAGCCAAACAGCAAAGCCAAAACGGTAATACAAACTTTATAATTACACAAATGTCGAATGCGAAAACGCTGTCGCCTTGAGCAACTTGTTATAAGCGATCTTAATAAAAAGTTCTGGTATAACTTTGCATTAGCTTTTTCAATAATTGATTGATTTTTTTAGACATTCTGGCATCATTACTAGAAGGAATATTTATATTATCATTTCCATTTAATGAAACATAAAAACCATTCTGCTTTATTGCTTCCAAATTATTAATTAGTTCAAAATCTTTTGACCATTTTTTTATTGTAAAATAATTATCAGTAATATCAGCAAAATGATCAAATTTTTTTTTACTCCTATTATACTCCAAAACTTTTGAGTCTTGATCAAGAATTCTTTTAAGTTCACTGCGTTCGAAACTAGTAAAATTCGAGAGCACAGTGAACATTATTGCAATATTTTGTTTTGATATATGATTTCTTTGCAAGTCGGATAATAATTCATCTGGATCATATTGAATGCGTCCCTTAATATTTACTACTTTTTCGAATGCTAAAATTCCGTAACCAATATGTTTACCAAACTCTTCAATACCCAAGACTGCCAATGACTGTGAATGACCGTAATTTCTCATTTTATATAATAGATTTGCCTCAAATTGAAAATCCTTACAATTTTTTAAAGCAGCTTTGGAAGCTTCGACCAAACCGTTTCGACTAATCGAACAAAAATTCATTTGCAAAAATCTATTTAATGAAAATATATTTTTTAATTAGTGATAATTGCCAAGCTTATAACTATTACTTATACTGCATGGAATCAATAACTCAGGAACGTAGTTATGCAAGCAGTTGCTTATCCACCTTCCAATTTCTTTGAATTTGCTACTATTTCGGCAATATTTTTATACAATGTTGTGTCTACATTTATTTTATTTTTTTTCTCATAACATAATAATCATCATACTCTTTATTTATCTTGAAATCGTATCTTTTATATAATTCCAACGGTCCTTTGAAATTACTCTCGCTCGATTCTCCTTTTCTAGGATATGCTTCAAGATAATCATAGTCAGCATTCGAGTAATCCTCAATGATTTTTTCAAGAATCATTTGAGCAATCCCTTGTCTTCTATAATCGGGATGTATTAAAAAGCAAACGATTGAACAAACTTTATCATCAGGATTATCAATCAAATCATAGTCTCTTAATAAGCTTTGATAATTCGATCTGTTATTTGCATTGCACCATCCAATCGGTTTATCATTTTCAAAGACCAAATAACCTCTCAACTCATTCTCGTTGATACGATTTATAATCATGGCACGGCTGGCTTCACGAGTACATGTTTCCACATCTCCAAGGAAGTGATAGTCGTTACAATAACATTTTGACCAATCAGGGTTTTCTTTGTGAATCATATTGTCAAAAAGAAACAAGTAATCGTCTTTTAAATCTTTAGTCAAATGTCTTATTTCAATATTCATTCTATTGATTCCTTGGTTTTTGATATAGAACACAACATGCTTGTATATTCTATTATTCTTTTACCACCAAATTAGCGGTATAAACACAATTGTTAATATTTTTCTTTTAAAGTTGAATTAACAATTCAAACAGATACTTACAATTTGGCATACTACTCTAGCAAAATACTTTTATTCAGAGCGTATAACGGTATTGCGGTTAAGCTGCTGCCCAGAACCACAATGCTGATTATTAAGCTGTAGGTGCTTATTTTGTTTTCATAAGCACCGAAGGCAAGTTTACCAACCTCTGGCTGGTTAATTATTATCCCAAAGGGAACCCTTCGGGAGAACGAACACTTAGAACAACAAACTATAACAAAAACACAATTTCAAAAATCACAAATCCGCTGAACTAAAATAGCCTGCCCCGACTTATCGGGGGCGGTCGGTGTTGACCAAAGGACTCTTCCGAAGGAACTCCTTTGGCGCTTCGGAGGGGCGCTTGTTAGGCATATTATTAGACCAGCCACAAAGACTTTACAAAATATTTTTTATTTTTTAATAAATTTCAAACTGTTTTCCAAATCGGGTAATATGTATGGTTATTTCTTGAGCCTAAAAGCAACAAGGGTAATATCGTGGTTTTGTCTATTTTCTTTTCTCCATTCCTCACCAGCTAAAATTAATTTGTTTACAATTTCATTAACCGATTCACCGGCATTCTCTAAAATTATTTCTTTTAATCTTTCCTCACCTAAAGATTCTTTGTTCTTGTTGAATAGTTCGGGAAGTCCATCTGTCATAAGGACAACTGTATCGCCACTTTCCAATTCTATATCTACTGTTTCATACGGATACGATTCTACTGCACCAAGCGGCATTCCTTTTATTTTATATTTTTCAACTGTATTTGTTTTCTTCCGGTAGACCATTAAAGGTGGTATGCCTGCCGAAGATATTTTTAAATTGCGTCCATTAATTTTTACAAGCATAAGAGCCATATAAAGATTTTTTAATTTCATCTGTTTAATTGTACGTGAACAGCTATTTAGAAAATTTTTAATCTCCATATTATTTATATGAGTCAGGAACAAACTTTTAATAATCGCTACCATCATTCCGGCTTTCATACCGTGATCTGTTGCATCACCTATAACAATTGATAATTCATTATTCTCTGAAATAAAATAATCATAATAATCACCACCCACTTCTGTAGCAGGACGCATATCGAAACAAAATTCGTAATTTTTTAGATTAGTTATGCATTGTGGTAAAAGAGATAATTGTAATTCACGAGCTTCATTTAATTCTTTAGTTTTTCGGTTATCCTCCGCTTCAAGAACTCGTTGGGCAATTTCCATTTCTTTCGCTTCACGTTCTTTTATTAATATCATCATATTCGCTCTTGCAAAATCTCTAGCTAAATAAATCGAGGCAAAAACTATCAGACAGAGAAATCCAAAAGGATAACCGTTAGTAATTTCTCTGAACGGTTCCATCAATCCGAGGTCCAATAATAAATCGTAAGTAGAAAAAAGAAATAACAAAAAGAAACCAGTTGCTATAATCCAGGCGCCATATTTTTTATTTTTTATAGCATATATTAAAATTCTAACTGCTTCAATAGTTGCAATAACGAGAGGAATTTGCACATATTCAAAATTGTTAATTGGATTGAGCACAGCAAAAAATCCCGTTATCGCTAGTGCGGCAACTATTAGCCAGAAATATTTCGGGATGTTAAAATTAAAAGCGTAGTAGAGAAAAAGAAGCGCAAATACTGAGTTGTATGGCATTACTGCCCTATGAAGCCTTAAATATAAAAATGCCCCCTGATCCGGAGTAAGTAAAGAAGCCTGGTAATCAAAGAATATGTTTAAGGCATATAAGAAAAGAAAGATGGCAAAAAATAAATTGCTTTTGAACCGACGATTATATAAAAATAATATTAGATGTAATATTCCGAAGGAAACTGCAACAGTTGAAAAAAATATTTGTTGATATAAAAACATTCTAGATTCTTTATATAAACTAAAAAGTTTTCTAAAGTAAGCATAACGGCGTTGTCTATAGAAAAGAAAGTCAAGGGAAAACAGTTCACCCTTTGGATTTTTTCATCCCCATTTTCCGACTTCGGTCTCACAGACAATACTCATGTTGATTATTGTTTTTGTTGAACAGCTTCTTTTTTACCATTCCTTTGATTCTATCTTTCTTTGCTCGTTACTTCTTTTTGTGTTTGTTTTACCAGTCGTCTATCTGAGCTCTCTGTAAGTGGCATTGCCACTTTGGGCTACGGCAAATCTTAGTATAAACCGGGAGGGGTTAACCGCGCCTTTGGAATGTTCCCTTTTTATTTCGGGACTTCAAACGCCGTTTTGAACTCTCTCTCCCACACTTTTAGATTTTCTCAAAAGAAAAATGAGGTTTTGCTTTCTTTAATAATCAACTTTTGTCCGTCTGTCTATTTATGCAACTTCTTTTTCTCTTTTGTTTTCTCTCCACTTGTATGGTTTATATTTTTCACCGCTCTTTATTATGCCCAAACTTATTTTGGCTATATATCTGGCTAACGCATTCTTCGCATTATATTCCGGCAACTTTTTTTCATTAAGTAAATAATCATAATATTCTCTCAGCGGATTTTCTGTTGACGCAACTCTTACTGCTGCTGATACATACACTCCTTTCAGACGCCTTGAATATCTTGGTAATCTTCTTCCGTAACTCCTTCCTCCACTCAGCTTCTCATGCTTTACTAAGCCGCAATAACTCAGATAATGATTGCTGCTCTTAAATCTCCTGCCATCTATCACTATTGATATTATTGTTACACTGCTTATCGGACCTAACCCCGGTATACTTTTTAGACTTCTTAGAACTTTGTTCTTTTTACTTATACTCTCGAACTCTTCCTCGTATTGCTGCTTCCTTTCATGGTATGATTCGATCTTCTCATCAAGCTGGGTTACTATAAATTTATTCACCCGGCTTTCTTCCAACTCCTCTTTCTTTCTCCATGACTTATTCTCCGCACGATACAATGCCGACTTCTGATTGAGCAATCTTACTCCAGCTCTTACCTCATCATCATAATAACTTACTAGCTTTCTTAACTCATACATCTCATTTGTGCTGTGGTATACTTCTTTCATCAGTCCGTTCCTTAACAGCTTGCACAATTTACCGGCATCTATTTTATCCGTCTTCGGGCCATCCGACAACAACCTATTCCGATACGGATCGCAGATAAATATTCTTTCCACATAATCGTACAGCTCTACATATAACCACTGACTCGTCGTTGTCTCTTCTATCGTTAGTATCTTTTTGCCCTTTAGGCTTGACAGGTACAATTTCAATCCCTTCAGATCTGTTGGGACATCAATTATTTTTGGTTCAATATCTTTTTTTCCCATCCTTGCAATTGCCATGTTTTTCTCAGACCAATCAACAGCTAGGTAATTATCGTAACCCTCAGTTTCTGTCAAATCCAAAGGATCGTTTCGAATACTATTGTTCTTCTTTATATTTCTGCCTACTTTATTTGCAAACATTTTAGGTCTCCTTTCTTTGTTTGAGATGCCATAATTTATTCCGTTTTTTCGGAATATGCACCTGCAGAGATTGTGAGACCTTCTTTTCTAATTTACCGCCGATAACCCGCCGCCCAGAACAGCAATGCAGATTAAAAAGACAAAGCCAAAGATTTAGCAAACTGCACTTATTTTTCTTCGCAAGTGCAGTTTGCAACAATGTTAATTAATAGAACTACTTAGAACAACAAACTTAAAACGGAACAACCAAGCCAAAACACTAAAACTGCCGAATGCGAAAAGGCGGTCGGGTTGATTGGCTTGTTAGGCATTTTTACAAATTACCACAGAAAAATTTCTTATCATCTGAATTTCTTCCAGGTTCCCAATAAACTGGTCCACTTATTTCTGCCGGAATTTTATAGACAAGTTTTGTTGATTTTGTTGTTAATGGATTGAGTTGGTCTAAAAGCGTTCCCCATCCATCAAGCATAATTGTCTCGGATTTATCATACTCATATTCTTTACCATTGTATTTAATATAGACAGAACCATCCATAAACATTCTGCTTTCATCATCAATGTTTTTAAAGGTGATGTCAAGAATTAAAAATTTGTTGCCGGCTTCTTCTTTAATATCTGCAAACTGATTGCCAGTTTCAATTTTTGTATCTATGTAGGCTTTGTTAAGAGTGATTTCATAATACTCTGTTCTTAATTTTTCGCCAACAGTTGGAAAAGTTTCTTTTGCATTTTTCTTTTCTTCAATTTGTTGACCACTCTCATTAGAAGTAGTTGTTTGCTCTGTAGAATCCGACTTTTTACCAGATTGAGCTATAGCAATAATTACAATAACAGCTGCTAACCAAAACCACCATTTTTTATAAATCGGTTTTTTAGGCTTCGGTTGAAGATTTTGTTCTGACATATTTTATACTCCTTACTTTAATCGATTCGGCAACAATGATTATTTATTAAGTAAGACATCTTCGTGTTGCCATTAAACGAAATGCCTAACTATTACTTATACTGCATGGAATTAATAACTCAGGAACGTAGTTATGCAAGCAGTTGCTTATCCACCTTCCAATTTCTTTGAATTTGCTCAAATTTCCAAGTAATTAAAAATATGCTGTGCATATCTTTATTCCAGCCTCTATTCAGTCTACCGTTTCCTACTCCCTGTACATTTCCTCAATCAAGTGAGAGTATTGGTCTTCGACAACTTTGCGTTTTATTTTCATACTTGGAGTAATTTCCCCGGTTTCAATGGTGAAAGGTTTTGTTAAAAGCTTAAATCTTCTAACACGTTCAAAGTTTGCAAGTTTCTTTTGAAATTGGGATATATCTTTGTCAAACAGATCATAAACTTCCTTCATCTCCATAAGTTCTTCAACAGTATCGTACTTAATCTTATGCGAATCGGCATATTCCTTTATTGCTTCAAAGTCGGGAACAATTAAAGCGCTAAGGAACATTCTTCTGTCACCAATCAGAACGAATTGATCAATGTACTTGCTGCTGAGGAATAGATTTTCTATTGGAGTTGGGGCAATATACTTTCCTGTAGACGTTTTAAATAAATGTTTCTTTCGGTCGGTTATCATTAAAAATCCGTCGGCATCAAAAACACCTATGTCGCCCGTATGCAGCCATCCATCCTTAAGAGTTTCATCTGTTTCCTTTTTATTTTTATAGTACCCTTGCATTATGTTCGGACCCCTTGCAAGTATCTCGCCATCAGAAGCAATTTTAACTTCGACTCCCGGGAATGGTTTTCCCACAGTACCGAATTTATAGTCGTCAACTTTATTAGCAGTAATTACCGGGGAAGATTCTGTTAATCCATAACCCTCAATTATTTTTATTCCAGCAGCCTCAAAAAACTTACCAAGATACATCGGTAGAGCTGCACCACCGGAAATAAAAAACCTTAATTTTCCACCGGTTTTTTCTCTCAGCTTACTGAATACTAATTTATCTGCAATTCTGTGCTTAACTTTTAATCCCACCGGAATATTGCCTTTTCTCCTGGCTTCATGGAATTTAACCCCAACTTCCATTGCCCAATAAAATATTTTTTGTTTTTTTGTTGGCTGGCTGTCAACATTCTTAATGATTTTTGAATTAATTCTTTCAAAAAGCCGTGGGACAGCAGTCATGATTGTTGGATGAGCTTCAATCATATTCTGGCCAACAGCTTCTATGCTTTCAGCAAAGTATACCTCTGCACCAGAAGAAAAGCCCGTGTAATATCCGCCCATTCGTTCAAAAATATGGCATAAAGGCAGGAAGGAGAGAAAAACATCAGTATGGTCAATCGGATAGTTTTCAAGCGCTGACCTTACATTTGACATAATATTGTTGTGAGTAAGCATTACACCTTTAGGTTCGCCTGTGGTTCCTGAAGTGTAAATTATTGTGCAC
>JBGSOQ010000090.1:0-28847 GCA_041739035.1 Ignavibacteriaceae bacterium
TTGACTATATAGAAATATTTTATAACAGACAGAGAAGTCATTCAACAATTGGATATGTTTCACCTGTTGACTTTGAAAAACAATTAAATCATAAATTAGTTGCTTAACTATTTGTACGTTTTATTGGGAGAAGATCATAATGTTCGTCTCAAGATGATGGGGATTGACTAACAAAACCAGATTCTTTACAATGAAATCAGTCATTGGGGTTAACCCTTCCTTTAGGGAAGGGCGGGGTTAGGCTTTTTTATAAATTCAACCAATAAGAGAACTTAATTAAGAAAATATTATCAGGGTGCGAATCGAGCAATCGATTGAAAGATTTTTTGAATTTGAACTCACCAATATTTTCTTCATCTGATCGCGTTTGAGTCCATACGAAGTAAACAACGGAACCCGGCAGATATTCCCATCTTAAAACTGCATTGCCGCGTAAAGATTTGTAGTTGAAATCGGGATTGATAATCACAAAACCTTGAGAAGGTCCACTCCCATCCGGATCAACAAAAAATTCTTCCTGATTAGCAGAAACTTCATCGATTTGATATTGATTGAAATTATATGTTCTTGGTTTTGTAAGTTCTTTATAGTTTTTATAATCTCCTGATGAAATTAACGGCTGCAGATAAATTTGTAAACTTAGTTTAGGCGTGAATGTCCAATTCAACCTAAATCCTGCCCCAAAAGTATGCTGATCTAATTCAGCGAAGACATATCTCTTGCCATACGTATTTGTGGATGTGGGATCATCGAACACATCTACCCATTGAGAGAATTCATTATCCCTTGAATAAAAAGGACTGAAACTAACAAGAATATTCGAAGCGGGTCTGAATTCAAATTCTGTACTAATCTGATGGTAAAAGGGATATTCGAGTTTTCCTCCGAAAGAGTAATTTAAACTAATTACCCAACTTTTTCTGTTGTCTGTATTGGCACTTATGTTTACCTCCATCCCATCCGGATAAAGAGTTACAGGTCCACCTCTTGTCAATCGATTGTTAACATTTCCAGGATACAGACCTAATTGCCAATTCAACCAATAATAATTTAGCAATTGCAGAGAAGCAAAATGAAAAATACCACCGCCAGTTCGATTACCGTCAAAATCATAATTGCCAAAAATTGCTCCCCCGAGTTCGAGATATCTATATGATTCCGTAGGATCACTCCAAAAATAACCGGCTCCAGCATGCATATTGATTATATCAGCTCTGTATAAAAATCCAACGTCATTAACATCAAAACCAGGCGAAAGAAAACCAAATGCTGAATTAAAGAAGAAATTACCTTTTTGCTTATTGAGAACAAATCTTCCCGCATATCCCGAAAGTGATGTCGCATTGCTGTCGAGTCTTATTACTTTAGCATCAGGTCTTTGAAAATAATGCTGCGAATTTCTTTGAAGATCAATCATTTTTTCTTTAGTTCCTGTAACACGGCTGTAGCCAATGGCACCTGCAAAGACCCATGTTCGGGACGAATCTAAAAATGTCCATCCATCAATTCCAGATGTGAAAGCATTCTTGTTGATCTCATCTACTAATCTGTCTTCATCAAACTTTCTAGCAGTTAATGTTGCAATACCGCCAATGCCTTGCCTGCCTTCTGCAAATTCTTTTTGTGCACGAAAAACTCCATAGTACGTCATCGGTTCAATTTCAACCTCAGATCTATTTCCATTCATTTGAAGCTCCGCCAATTCTTTTTTTGTCAAAGCTTGAATAGTTCCGATTGTCCAATTATCTCCAATCTTTCCGGTAAGCTTTGCAGCACCAAGAATATGGGATCCGAGGGGAACATCTGAATAATCTGCATCAGGAATGCTTCCCTGCGGCACTCGCCCAATTCTGCGACTGTAAAAAAAGATCGGGTTATTCCAATTAAATCCCCAATAATTTGTAGCGCCGCCCTGCCCAAAATTAAAAATAGTTGATCCTTCGATGAAGAAAGGACGTTTCTCATCAAAATATGTTTCTACATCGCTTAGGTTAATTACTGCGGGATCAATTTCTACCTGCCCAAAATCCGGATTAATAGTAGCATTAAGTTTTAAACTCGAGCCAATGCTCATTTTAAGGTCACCCCCAATACCCGGTGAATATCTTGAACCGTCGTTAAATGGATCACCAATGGAATGTTGAACATATTCAGCTTTACTAATTATATAGGGCATAATTTCAATATTGCTTGATGATTTTATATTCTCTATTCCAATTAAATCATAGAATCTAGATACAAACACTTGCTCATTCTTTGGTACGTAAACGAGATAATCAATTTCATTTTTCCGGGAAATATCTCTGCGAAAATTTACTCCCCATACATGTTTTTCATTTTCCTTAAATCTCATTTGAGAAAAAGGAATCCGCATTTCACAGTACCAGCCGTCGCCATTAATAACTGTCTTACTTTCCCAAACACCATCCCATGATTCATCATCCCAGCGGTCATTAAAAAGAACTCCGTCATATTGAGTTCCGGCAGCTGAAACGCCAAAGTAATACCCGCTGCGTTTATCATAATCGGGATCCAGAAAAATACCAAAAAGATCATCGTTAGTTTCTACATCGCGGCGGGCAAGTCTTGCAATAATTGAATCAGGTGAAGAATCAAAAAGTTTTGCAGCGACATACAGAGCTTCATCATCATATGCCAAAAAAACCTCAGATCGTTCGGTGGCATCAATACCCTCTATTGGATCGCGCTGAACAAAGCCTGAAATACCAGCTTGTGAATTCCAGATGTTCTCAGAAAGAATACCATCAATCTTAGGCGGCTCAGAAGTGCGGTATGCTTTAACAGTAATATTTATTTTATTGATAGAGTCGCCTGGTTGCGTAAAAGCTGAGGGAGAGAAAATAAATATGATGATAAAAAGTAAAATGATTTTCATAACATCACTTATTGAGTAATATCAGTAAATGTTTTTCTTTGAGCGAAAGTTGAGAATATCCTCCTAAAAATGTCTGTGGAATTATTTGAACGGCTAATAGAAATGATGAGAAGCACTTTTAACTGAAAAATAAAAGAAGTAATTCAGACTTTAGTCCAAAATTCTCCAATCCAGTTTAAAGGAAGTTAATTCAATTAGAATTTAATGGCACACGTCTTCTGAATATCAAAAACTAAACGTTTCACAATGCACTACTTTCTCTTCAAATTCAATTAAGTACATAATATCGTTTGGATAGTATTTGGCTTTCTCATATTCCTCTCCCGCAAAAAGCTTTATGCTCTCAATTGAACTCCATTTGCTGATCGTCCAAAAATGGCAGACATCTTTTTCCTTACTTCGCAGTATTTCCGCACTTAAGCTGCCGGGAATGCTTTTGTAATCTTTGATTCCTGAAATCTTCAGATATTCAAGATATTCATCGGCATGTTCAATCTTTGTTTTACCGTGCCAAATTCTGGTTATTACTTTTTCCATAAAAAAACTCCCGTTAATGATTTCAAACTATTAAGTTTTCCTATATGCCAATTAAATTGAAGAGAGAAGTTTGTATTCCATTTCTTGACTCAATATTGATTGTAAAAACAAAATTACCGGCACACTGTTTATCAGTAACAAATACTGACCAGCTTTCTAGTTACAGCCACGTCGTGAATTCACCTCCACAAATATAACCTCTCCCATATTCAATATCTATCAGCGTTAATTCCTAAAAGGAATTAGAAGGTTGTAACAATTACTGCTAAGGTAAAATTGAGACAAGAAAAAGGATAGCCCCAATGCTTCCATTGGATTATTTTTATGGTATGTTTTTGGACAAGAAAGTAATAAGAATCATTCATAACAAAGGAAGAAAATATGAAAAAACTGTTCATTTTTTTAGCAATGGTTGTAGTTGCATACTTAGTCTATAATAATTTTGTGAAGGAAAAAGAGATAATACACGTTGAGGGAAGTTTAGCTCGTGTGCAGCAAAGTGCAAGTCTAGAAGCTCCCGGAGTTACTGCACGAAATTACGGATATGCCGAAGGAACTGCAAAAAATATGACTGATGAAGTCGTTAAAAATATCGTCATCAATTACATGATTGACAGGCAAATATCTTCGACGACAATTTCCCAGTTAAATCCCAATGAAGAAGTTAAGTTTAAGACTAATCAAGTCATGATCAGAGTAATGGAACCGCCATTCTACCTCGAAAGCGTGAAGTACGCGGAGTAAAGTCAATAGAACGCAGATTAAACAGATTGTCACAGATTTTAATCATCGTAAATCAGTCTCATCAGCGTCATCTGTGTGCCATTGACTTTGTGCTAAACCTACCTCACTTCTTTTCATTTCTTTGCTTATTTTTATCACACACAAATTCAAAGTTAAATGACATCCAAAGAACGTATCAGCCAAGCCATGCATCTCGGAATTCCAGACAGAGTTCCGTTGATGTGCCAGCTTTCCATCGGGCATTACTTCATAAACTCAAAACTAAATCCCATTGATATTTGGTTAGAATCTGAGGGATTTGCGGAAGCTTTAGTTGAACTCCAGAAGAAATATAACTTCGATGGCATTTTAATAAATCTGCCGGGTCGTGATCCGCAAAATAAAAACTACATCAAGAAAATTGAAAAGACCGATACTGAAACCAAAATAATCTGGAAAAACGATTGTTATACGGTTATTCCAGCTGATGATAATCCTCATTTCTATCAACCCGATGGCTCACGTTTCTTCCCTTCTTTCGAAGAGATTGATCCCGATAAATTATTCTACATGGAACCTTGGGACATAACAGAAATAAAATATCCTTACAAATGGAGCTTTGAACAAGAGCCGAGAGATTTCGGGAATTTCTTTCCATCATATCATGCTGACATTATAAGAGTAGTAAAAAGAAAAGTTGGTGAAAATATTTCAGTTCATTCCGAGATATATTCACCCTGGTCACAGTTTATGGAGATGCTCAATTATGAGAATGCTCTGTTTGCAATTATGTACGATCCCGGAAAATCAAAAGCCATTCTAGAAAGGTTAACTGAAGGCGCTATCGTACTGGCAAAATTGCAGGCAAAAGAGAATGTCGATGCAATTTTAATCACTTCAGCATTTGCAGGAGCAGGATTGATATCAAGAGAACATTATATTGAATTCGTACTTCCTTATGAAAAAAAAATTATAACCGAAGTAAAAAAAGAATTTGATATTCCAATCTACACTCACACTTGTGGTAAAATCGGCGATCGGCTTGATTTGATGCTTGAAACTGCAACCAACGGAATTGATACCCTCGATCCACCGCCGTTGGGAACTGTCGAATTGGAAGAGGCCAAAAAGATACTGACAGGCAAAGCATTCATTAAGGGTAACATCGATCCTGTATTCACGCTTCTGCAAGGCACAACGGATCAAATTAAGAAGGATGTTGAATGGAGAATAAATGTTGGAAAAGAAAAAGGCGGATTCATTCTTAGTACAGCTTGTTCTGTTGCACCAAAAACTCCGCCGCAAAATATCGAATTGCTTAATGAACTTGTTGACAAATTTGGAAAGTACTAAACTAAAAGCAAAAGCAAGAATTAAGCGTAACTTTTTTGTTTTAAATGCATCTAATCAACAAAAAATAAAAATATGAATTACGAAGTAAAAGATTTTTCTAAGGATGTTCTTGAAGCCAGCTTTAATAAACCCGTTTTAGTCGACTTCTGGGCTGAATGGTGCGGACCTTGCAGAGTTTTAGGACCAGTCTTAGAACGACTTGCAGAAAAAAATAACGGAGAATGGGTCTTAGCAAAAGTAAACAGCGACGAATATCCTGAACTTTCTGCAAAGTATGGAATTAGAAGCATTCCCAATGTTAAATTATTCTACAATGGAGAAGTAATAAACGAATTCGTCGGAGCTTTACCTGAACCTGCAATAAAAGAATGGTTAAAGAAAAGTGTTCCAAACAAATTTCAAGACATGCTACTTCACGCTGAGGCGTTGTTATCATCTGGAAATGAAAACGAAGCTCAACGAATATTTAATGAGGTGTTAAAGAATGATCCTCAGAATAGTACAGCCAAAATTCATTTGGCAAGAATATCTTTATTCGAAGACAGCAAAAAAGCCCTTGAATTAATTTCTAACATTGAAGAAACGGGTGAACATACTGATTTAATCACTTCGATAAGAACTATTGCAGATTTGTTAACTGGAAACGATATTGTTCTAGAAGAATCTCCAACAAAAGAATTATTTCTCGAAGCTGTATCAAAACTTCGTGAAAAGAAGTTTGATCAGGCGCTTGAAAAATTTATTGAGATAATAAGAACCGACAGATTTTATGCTGATGATATTGCTAGAAAAGCCTGCATTGCAATTTTCAAATATCTTGGCGAGGAAAATGAAATTACTCTAACTTATCGGAAAGACTTTGGCCGGGTATTATACGTTTAGCTATTCCAACGTTATTAATGCACAGGCTGCGTTGAAAAGCTTCTTATCGCTTCCTCTCTAGAATTGTATATTTCAAAAACTTTAACAGTACCTGTAAGCTCCAGCAAAGCTTGCGTTTCAGAATGTATGCCAATAAGTTTCAGATTTCCGCCAGCTTTGTTCACTTTTTTTAATGCAGTTACAATAGTGCTTAAAAATGTGGAATCTATAAAATTGCAATTATTTAGATCAACTATAATTTTTAAATGATCATTTTCAATATCTCTATCCAGAAGCTTTTTAAATTGTTCTGCTTCCTTGAATGTAGCTCTATTAATATCCACTACTTCGACTACGACGTCCTTAATTTTTTCACTAAAAAATGACATTAGCCATCCTAATTTTATTTTTGATGATAATGATAATAAATCATTTTATATTCAACAAATAAATTTTATTTTTTTTTATGCTCATTTTTGACTATAAATCAATCCGCATGGATTTCTGGTAAATTTTTGAACTGTTCTAGGGAATCTGGATTGGCTAGAGCTTCTTTATTATCAATATTTTCTCCATTTATCAATTTTAACACTGCTATTTCGACTTTTTTCATATTAATAGTCCGCGGTACCTCATTGATCTGAATGATTTTTGACGGAACATGCCGTGGAGTAGCTTCTTCTTTGATTTTCAATTTTATCCTTTCTTTTAATTGAGTAGATAAAGAAAGATTTTCTTTTAGCACAATAAACAATACGATTCGAACATCATTCTTCCAGTTCTGACCTATAACAAGTGAATCTGCAATCTCATCAATTTTTTCCAAAATATTATAAATTTCAGCAGAACCAATCCGGACTCCACCGGGATTTAGGGTTAAATCAGATCTTCCAAAAACTACTATGCTACCACGTTCTGTGAGCAGAATATAATCCCCGTGCCGCCAAACACCCTGATAAAAGTCAAAATACGCAGCTTTATATTTTTTCTTATCGGGATCGTTCCAAAAACTAACCGGCATTGATGGAAATGGCGCAGTACAGACTAATTCGCCCTTTTTATTAATTACTGATTCACCTTTTTCGTTGTATACTTCCACTTTCATTCCCAGCCCCCTGCATTGAATTTCTTCAGAGTATACCGGCAATAGAGGATTACCAAGCATGAAGCAAGAAATAATATCGGTACCACCTGATATTGAGGAAAGCAAAACGTCATCCTTAACGTTTTCGTAAACCCAGTTAAAATTATCGCTCGTTAAAGGAGAACCGGTTGAAAGAATAGTTCTTAAGGAATTTAACCGATTCAAGTTTTTCGGGATATATCCTTTTTCCTGGTTGATGCTCAGAAACTTTGGACTTATACCAAAAATGGTGACGTTGTGGCTATCAATTAAATCCCAAAGAGTAGAGATTTTAGGATAAATTGGACTGCCATCATATAATAAAATACTTGCTCCCACTGTCAAAGAACTCACAAGCCAATTCCACATCATCCAACCACATGTAGTAAAGAACATAATTACATCATTACGCTTCAAGTCTGTATGTAAGCACAATTCCTTATAATGCTGAAGTAATGTACCTCCTGTTCCGTGAACTATACACTTAGGTTTACCAGTTGTGCCCGAAGAATACATAATATAAAGTGGATGATTAAACTCGACATACTCAAACACAATTAAACTTGATGTGTTATGGCTTAATTCATTATAATTTATAAACTTATCAGATTTACTTCGCTTGCTAAATTGCTTATCTATATCTTGTTCAATAATTACTATATTTTTGATGGATGGAATGGCATTACCAATCTGCATTAGTTTTTCATTACAATCAATAATCTTCCCATTATAGGAATAACTTTCAACTGCAAATAAAATTTTTGGTTGAATCTGCCCAAAACGATCAATAACACCTTGAATGCCAAAATCCGGGGAGCACGAGGACCAAATTGCACCGATGCTGGCTGCTGCTAACATTCCAATTACTGCTTCAGGAATATTAGTTATAAAAGCAGCCACCCTATCGCCTTTCTCTACTCCTAAACTTTTGAGTAATTGTGCGCATAAAGCGACTTGTTCATACAATTTCTTATAGGAAAGCTTTACAGTTGGGGAGTTTTCTTTTATACTGATTAGAGCAGTTCTTGAATCTTTGTAGTTCAGCAGGTTTTCCGCAAAGTTTAGTTTCGCTCCACTAAACCAACTAACGTCAAACATGTTGTGACTGGAAAGAATATTTTTACAATGTTTAGAATATTTAATGTCGCCAAAATCTGAGATCGCTTTCCAGAAGTTCGGAATTTCAGTAATAGACCAATTATATAGCTCATCATAATTTTTAATGTCCTTACCAAAAGTTGAATTGACATACGAAATGAACGATGTCATATTGGAATTAGTAATTCTTTCTTGTGATGGATTCCAGAGTGGTTTTTTATATTCCATGTTTCCGTTTAACCGATATTGTAATGATTCGTCACTGCTTTTTGCAGTTGATTTCCATTGTAAAATTACAGCTTCAGTTTTTACAAAGTTAAATTATTTTGAATAGATAGCAAAAAATATTAATCGTAATTGAGACGGGCGGCTAAAATTTATAGGAATGGATATGAAAATAATTATAAATTAAAGTAATTGTAATATTGACGAATTACATACTTTGATCAAACATTATCCAACAATAGAAAATCATTTTTCTTTAGATTGGTTGTCAGCTGAAAATTTTTTCCTTCATATTTACAAATTTTAAGTAAGGGACAAATTGCGCAAAGCGGTTTACTAGCTTTACAGACATCTCGTCCTAATTTTATCAAGTTGGTATGAAATGAATGTGCAGTATCTTCCGGTAAATTTTTATTAATTAAATCAAAAGTTTTATCCGGAGTTTTTGTTTTTACTACCCCAATTCTATTTAGTGTTCTGTGCACGTGTGTATCGACCGGGCATACATTTCGTTTAAGTGAAAATAACATAACACAACTTGCTGTTTTCAATCCGACACCATTAAATTGCGTTAACTCATTGCTGATTTCGTAATTAGTCATTGATCTCAAATAATCTAAACTTATTTTAGATTGTTCCTTTAGCAACTGGTTTAAAATCTTCTTAATTGATTTAGCCTTCTGTTTCGATAATCCCCCAACTCGAATATTTTGTTCAATACTTTTTTGTTTAGCTAACGCAATTTCATCCCAGTCTTTAAAATTGTTTTTTAAATTTTGATATGCTTTGAATGAATTTTTATCAGTAGTGTTTTGGGATAGAATTGTTGCAATCAATGCGTCAACCGGATCAGTCTCATGATCATTTCTTTTGGGAATACCGAAACTTGAAATGAGTATCTGATTTATTTTATTTATCAATGACTTCATGCTCAAAAAAAAGAGGAGCGTCAAAGCTCCTCAATAAAGACTGAGATTGTGAATGAATTAAAAACCAATTCCAATATCGAAAAATTGCACATTTTCCAACCTACCATAATCCGCCCAGCCATAATTAACAAATAAAGTAAATTGGCTGTTGAAGGAGTATTTTAATCCGCCTCCAAAAGTTAAGCCTTGCTCGCTATCCCGCAAGAATAAAGACTTGTAACCAATCCTAAGAAAAGCGATTTCATCATAGGCTAGCTCTAATCCTGTGTTAACATATTCCGTATTATCATTTGGATGGGTAGCATCAAAAGCAATAGTGGTTCTGAAGTATCGTTCCTTTACAACATCCATTGCCAACCCGATTCTGAAAGTCAAAGGAATATCAAATTCATCTGTTTCATATCTTGAAAGAATATTATTTGGTCCGGTATTTTGATTATTGTTAGGATCACTATTGAATAGAATATCTCGTCCTTCAAGCCGCATTTTCGAACCAAAGTTTGAAATACTGGCTCCTATCACAAGATCATTAAAAGGCGTTACATAGTAGGTTCCCACATCTATAGCAAAACCGCTTGCACTTGTGTTCCATATTGCTTCGCGAATATATTTTGCATGAAACCCAATACCAAAACTCTCAGTTAGTTTTTTAGCAAATCCGGCTCCAATTGATAACGAACTCGCGTCCCAAACTCGGCCGTCGCCTTCAGGAAAATCAATTGTTCGAACCTTATCTTCAGGCACAGACAAAGAAGTCAATGAAAAGAAGATAGTTCCAAAATCCGGTAAGTTTATTGAAAGAGCAGCAAAATCATAGTTGATGCTTGCTAGCCAATCAGCATGATTAAAAGCGACCTGGCCAGTACCCGTAGTATTCGCCACACCGGCCGGATTGTAATAAACCGAGTAGATATCGTTACTAATTGCAGTATAAGTTCCACCCATTCCGATAGCTCTTGCTCCGGCTCCAATTTTGAGGAACTGCGCCGCAGTGGTTCCAACCTTAGAGGTGCTTCTGTCCAGCTGAGCATTAGCTTGAGCAAGAAAGATAATTAATGATAAGGTGAACGAATAATATACTATCTTTTTTATCATTTTGAGTTCCTATTGAATAATTTCAAAAAAATTTCACCTTTTATACTTTGATTATTTTATAACAGCAATTCTTCCTATGAATTCACCGACTTCTTGTGCATCTACATGATAAATATAAATTCCGTAAGCAATTCTCTGACCTTCATTACTAAGCAAATCCCAATGAGCTATGCTTGAAAGATCATCCTTTTCGATTGACTGAACAAGTTCACCGAGCAAAGTGTAAATTCTAATTGTACACTTAGGAGGAAGATTCCTAAACTGTAAATCTCTATCGCCTCTTAACGTTGTGCTTCTCCCAGGTTCTTCTGATGTACTAAAAGCGATATAAGGATTCGGAACAACATAAATTTCACTTAATTTTGACGATGCATTACTAGATTCAAACTTTATCTCGTTTGATGAAAATGTGTACGAATCCCCAGCTTGGAATGGTTTTAGTGTTTTTACTGAATACACATCCCCAGCTTTTGGATAAATTGGCACCGTTGTGGAATCCGTCGGCAATGAGAATTTTAATTCATAACTTGTTGTGGCACCAGTTGCATTCTGCGGACGAAGAATGACTGATTGAGAAACTTTCCAGCGCGAAAGATTTTGAGTTCCGGTAGTTACAAACAGTAAGAATTTCGCCGGTTCGTTTGTAGTTGTGTTAATTATTCTAAAAGGACAGACAATTCTAACACTTCCTAAATTGGTGATTGCAGTGTCACCAGGATTCGTCCATTGTCCTGTTGCTGTGGTATCGAAACCATTCCATCGCAATTCCCAATCCGCCCTAAAAAGTACTTTGGGGTTACCCGCACTCGCAGGAAAGAAAATTGTATCACGAAGGTTACTATCTGAATTAAGGAAACCTGTATTCTTGTAATCAATAGAAAGTGAATCGTTAACAACATATATTCTCATTCCATTGAACGATGAATTTCCATCTTCACCATTAAGTAAATTACTAGCCGGTATCGGATAATTTCTGAACTTTGCAGTATATTTTTGGTTGATTGGCAAACTACCGCTTGTAGCAGCCCTAACTTTACCTGCCTCATAGTTTATAATATAATTTGATTGATCAACCAGATTATTTGCTTGATCGAACAACTGGAAGCTTCCTTCCTGAATATTCTCCTTAGATAAAGTTACAAAAACGGTGTCCTTGGAAATGAAGCTTTCGCTAGTTCCGGTGGAATCAAGCAATCGATAATTATTGTCAGATGAAAAATCAAGCTTAAAAAATTTTGGCAATACTTCAAGATCATTTAATACTTTTACAGAAATATCCCCTGTAGAATTTCCAACTACTTTGGTCGGTTTTCCGGCAATTCCAACTTCAGCATTTTTAATACCGGAAGGAAGCGGGCCAGGAGTTACTTCAACAGTATTAACATCAAAATTTAATTGACTGGTTATAGGATCTTTTTGTATTACAGCCTGACTTTCTGTAGGAGGAATAGAAAACTCAATGGCCCCTCCATCATATGCTACAACTGCATAATAATATTTTATACCGTTCTTGACCGTTTCATCAATATATTCATGTACCAATCCGGTGTTGCCGCCAAGGTTATATTTTATTCCCCTTCCAAGATATTCTATCGGGTGAAAGCCGCTAAGTGAATCAACTAAATCGAATTGGGCTGGTTTACCATTTTTATCAATTAATGCTTGCCCAATAAAAGGAACACCATTAGCATCTGTAATTGTGTACACATCCGAGAAAGTATAATCTCTGCTTCGATATATTTTGTAACCCTGAAAATCAAAAACTCTCGTAAACGGATCAAAAGATTTTTCAGAACGGGTATCCCAGAACAGTGTAACTTTATCATCGCCAGATACTGCTGTAACTTTTGGTTTTTCTGGTGGTTTGGCAAATAAGTAATCTGATTCCAAAACTCTGAAAGATGTTTCTGCATTTAGCTGAAGATCAGATAGATTTTGGCCGAATAAAATTGCCATTGAAAATCTTTGAGTTTCACCCGGTTCCAATGCTAGCGGTCCTGTACCAAAATTAAAAACATTATCTCCAGCATTTTGCAGCAGTTCCTGATTAGGATCTATAGTCCCGGAAGATAACCACTCCCACAAAAGAGTTGTGTTTTTAGGAACATTTGGTAATGCATTTGTGTATCCAGCCGCATGAAAACTTGTCAATCCCTGTTGATCAGACTCGGTAATATCCCTTAATCCAAAATTTGGTTCCGAACCTGCCCAGAGATATCCGGGTAGTCGTTCATCAGAGATTAATTCGCCAACATCGTATTTGTCATTTCCATTAGCATCCAGGTACCAACCTTGTGAAGGAAATCCATCTCCCTCACCATAATCAGGACCGGGATAGTTTGGAGATTCAGGAGGGATACCATCAATGCCTATATCATTCTTAGCAGGATCCCAATCACCGTCCTCATCCCCGGACCAACGCTTCTTAGGTTCGCCATATACGGCACGGTATTTTGCTAGGTCACTAATTCCAAATGTGAGCGGTGTGTTTATACCGTCAATAAAAAACCCACGGCTATTGAACGGACTATCATCTATTATTCCGTCATCGTCATTATCTAATCCATCTGTATTTTGAGATGGGGATTCCAGAAACTTCCAGCCAAAATAACCAGTAGGCCGGGCGCCCATTCCAGACATATCTTCATCCCAAGCATATACCATGCTTCGTGCTCTCTGCGGATAGGGATCTGCAAGTTCACCCAATGGGGGAATAAAAAAAGCTTTGTCGTCATTAAAATCAGTATAACCACCAATGTGCGGATCACCATGCATTCCCAAATACATTCTTGGAAGAATTTTTTCGCTCGCATTTGTAATTCTATAAACAAGAAACATAATATCTTCAGCAAGAGCATTGTTAAATTGTAGAACACGAACTTCAGCATCTAAACCCAAACCGCGTTTTGAGGAATCATTTGGGAAAGGATAATATTCTGCGCTCTGATCACCGAATGATACATATTTGGTTTTGTTAGTATAGTCATCCATTACGTAATATACTTCTTCGTCAGGTGCCGTAGCCTGATCACCTAAAAATGCGGGCCATACGTATCTTCCGGCTTCAGGAGAATACCATCTATCAGGCCATGAATCAGGTTTACCATCGCCATTATTATCAGGTGCATTTAATCTTGCAATTTCATTTTGATTGGGATCGGCATACCCGGCTTTTGGAAGCCAGCCCCATTTCTGACTGCCATCAGGAGAATATCCGCCCTGACCAGTCAAAACGAATGAATCATCGGTAATTACCAGTGTATCAAATCCCCCAGCTGTATTAGAATTCGGGATTAATACTTGACCAGCAGCAAGAGGGCCAAACTCAAATCCATAACCAAGCCCTTGCCATACTAAATCAGCGACATTGCCAGGCGGGGAGAAAATATTTGGCCGGCAGATTGATCCAGTATTGTACAATATGGTAGTAATTTTATTTCCACCTATAATAAGGTTTTTTTCCTTTTGCTCCCCTGCTCCCTTCATTAAAACTCTTGGAGAATAAATATCACCAAAAATTCTAACCATATCTTCCTGAGTTAAACCTTTAATGTTAATATTACCGTCTTTATCTTTTTCTTGGGAAAAAAGATTACTCATCAAGATGTTTAGAACGATAATTAAAGTAAAAATTAAAATTTTCTTCATTAGTATTTTCCTTTGTTCAATACTCTAATTAAATAAAAGAGAAAAACCTAAACGAACCTCTCGTGGTCTATTTACTCGATCAGGTCGTTGTGAATAATAGTTTTCAATCTGCGATAATGGAAAAAGACCAGCATCACCTCTATTAATACGATCTTTAAGATTCTTAAATTCTAAAGAATTTTGAACTTGCTCGACATTAGATAATGCTCGGCCAGAACTTTCATAAACGAAAAGCTCGTTTTCTGTATCAAAAAGATTTTCAACCTGCAAGAAAAGAGATGTTTTTAATGGGCCAAAATCAAAATATTTCTCTAATTTGAAGTTAACATTCCATTGCATCGGCTGATTACCCGAGTTTTGGGTATAGCTAATGCTTACTAAATTTGATGGAAGACTTGGTGTATATGGAGTTCCAGTTTGTAAATTAAACGTAAATCCTGCCGTCCAATCATCCGGTTCTGTTAGTGCCAAAGTAGCATTAAGAACATGCAATCTATCAAAATCTAATGGCACTAGGAACGTTTCATTTTGTTTACCTGACTGTTCGCTAAAGAAAAGTTCACTTGCGGGTTCTGTCCGATTTCCCTCAGCGATTGAAAAAGTATAATCAATGGATGCTTGAAAAAGTCCGCCAGGTGATCTCCTTTTAAATAAGGAAATTGTAACTCCTCTTGAATTTGAATAAGATAGGTTAGTTAACAAATTGTAAGCTCTGCCAGTTTCTGTAAAAATGAGCTGAGAAAAAATGTAATTGCTAACATCTTTATAAAACCCCGTTACATTCAGTGAAAGATCCTCTGCCAATTGCTGCTGCAACCCAATTTCATATTGAACAGATTTTTGTGGTTCGACATTGGGATTTCCGAAAGTTGGTGTAACACCCACATTGGTTACATAATAATTACTATTTGAATATAGGCTGGAAAGCGATCCAATCTGATAGAAATGTCCATAAGAAAACCTAATAACTCCCTGATCCGTTATAGGATAAGAAACACTTACGCGTGGTGATAACGTATGCTTTAGCTTTGCATCGGTATTGTAAGCTGTAATATTTCCACTTAGAGAATCGATTAAATTTCTTGAAATTTCTGTGTTATACTGTGCCGCTGGATCAAATAATTCATAGCGCAAACCAGCATTCAAAATAAATGTTGATGCAAGCTCTATTTTATCCTGAATATAAGCAGCAACCTGAGTTGGTTTTTTTTCGTATTGTGTATAAAGAGATTGATCAATTGGTTTTCTTCTGAGCAAAACTAAGCTGCTATCATATAATAAATCGCTATTTAAAATGTTGGCATTGAAACTACCATCGGGATTTTGTTTGCCAAATTCGACACTATAACCTTCAAAGTTTAATTTATGCTGTCGAAATTCAAAACCGGCTTTTACCTCATGAACGTTAAACAATTGAGCAACCAAATCCCCTTTTACACCAATTGTCGAAGTTTTTCTAAACTGGCGATAATTATCAGTTCCGCCCGCTAAATAAAATGTATTCCCAATGGCCCTAGAGTATAAGCTTGGTAAATATCCAGCATCATTAACATTTTCAAAAAGATAATAATTGTTTTCGTTGTAACCGTATGAAAATTGAAGCGTGTAAAATATATTATTTTCAATAGTATGAGTAAGATCAAGGGATTGAATTAAACCCTCGCTGTAAGTTGTTCCTCTTCCATCGGGATTATACTTATAAGCATTGCTATAAGCTTGAGATTTTGATTTATCATAAACTGCTTCGTATTTAAGCTTAACAAGCGAGCTGAATTTGTAGCTCAAATTTCCTTGAAAATTAAAATCCCTGAAAGTATTCATAGGCACTATCGCACCATTGCCGGTTGGTTCCCCATTACTGTTTTGTGAATAAGGATTAAAATAATACGGATCTGTTGAACCTCCTCTGCGTGTATCACTGCTTGAAAAATTATCAGGTGAAAGGTAAGAATCGCTCGGTTGATATAATCTTACACCATTTAATACGCCTTTAAAATTTTCATATATACTTGAGATGTAAAATTTAGCCCCAGAAATCTCTGGTACCGGACCTCCGAATGTAGCTTCTAATCTACCTCGATTTAAGGGATCGATGTCATCAATATTAGTAAATAAAGATGTTCTATTAGTAGCATAATCTCCCATATAACCACGTAAACCGAAAGAATAATTATCAGACCCTTCCTTGGTTACGTAATTTACTACGCCACTTAAGGCATTTCCGTACTGTGCTGCAAATGTTCCCGTCGAAACCGATACCTCCTTAACAGCATTTGTTGCTAAACCAATAGAACGAGAGTTGCCATACGGATCATTTAAGGCAATTCCATTTAGTGTGTATGCAATTTCATTTCCTGCACCACCTCTAACGTGGAGCGCACCATCATCACCTACTACAACTCCGGCTTGCAGACTAATAACATCCGAAATCTGGTCAACCGGCAATTCCTGGATTGATTCTTCAGTTATTGCTACTGTAGGATTGGTAAGATCTTGCCGGATAAGTGGATTTCTTTCTCCCTGAACAACAATTGCGGGCAAATCAATTGCACCAGTAGATAACTGGAAATTTAATCTTGTAGTAAAATCGACGTTAACTCTAACATCAGTAACGGTTTGTTTTTGATAGCCAACCACGGAACCCGTTACACGATATATTCCAGGAGAAAGATTAATAATCACATAGTTACCGTCAATATCAGAAGCTGCTCCTAGACTAGTACCTTCGACAAAAATATTTGCAAATGGGATGGCTTCTCCGGTAGTCTTATCGGTAACAACACCTGCAATTTTTCCGGTAGTTTGGGAGAATGATTGAAAACTCGAGCCTAGAAAAAAAACGAAGAAAAGAATGAGTAAGCGTAATTTATTCATTAAAAACCCCTCTGGTTTTTTTAAAGGGTGGATTTTGTAAAGATTCAATTTGAGATACATAGATTGTTATAATTTTAGCTGTGAATATACTACACCTCATATTCTATGTCAATAAACTAATTCAATTAA
Source organism: Ignavibacteriaceae bacterium (assembly GCA_041739035.1). Taxonomy (GTDB): domain Bacteria; phylum Bacteroidota; class Ignavibacteria; order Ignavibacteriales; family Ignavibacteriaceae; genus XYD12-FULL-36-8. The sequence goes on from JBGSOQ010000090.1 coordinate 17,492, forward strand.
GTTGGGATTAAGATGATTTAATATTCTTTTATTTTATCTTTGAACAACATTATTCAAATTTTTTGAATTTATTTTGGAGGTTTAATGTCCACTTTGATGGTAAGTGTTTCTGGTATTCGGGGAATAGTAGGAAATGGTTTGGAACCGCAAATAATTGTTAAGTATTCCTCAGCTTATGCAGATTTTATTACCAAAGGTACAGTTATTATTGGCAGAGATGCAAGAATCTCTGGTGAGATGGTAAAATCTATAGTGATAGGAACATTATTATCTAAAGGTTTAGATGTGGTTGATATTGGGATATGTCCAACACCTACTGTTCAATACATAGTCAAAACTCTAAAAGCCCAAGGCGGAATTGCAATATCTGCCAGCCATAATCCTAATGAATGGAATGCATTAAAATTATTGAATAGTACCGGACAGTTCATGACGCCGGAAGAAAATAAATATATGCTCAAAAAATTGGATGATGCGCAAAATAATTATTCTGATTGGGAAAATTTAGGAAAGCTGACATACTATGAAGAGGGTTTGAAAAAACACATGAACGATGTAATCAATATGCAATTTATTGATGTCGAAAAAATTAGAAATAAAAAATTTCGTGTGCTTGTTGATTGCGTAAATGGCGCGGGTGTTTATGTTATTCCTGATTTATTAAGAAAATTCGGTTGTGAGGTTGTTGAAATTAACTGTGAACGAACCGGAATTTTTCCACGACTGCCTGAACCATTACCGGAAAATTTAACTGCCACCATGGAAGCAGTAACAGCTAATAAAGTCGACTTTGGAATTGTTGTCGATCCTGATGTAGATAGATTAGTTTTAATTTCGGAAGATGGTAAGCCTTTCGGTGAAGAAAATACAATTACGCAGGCAGTGAAATTTGTACTATCAAAAAAACCAGGAAATGTTGCAGTAAATCTTTCAACAACAAGGGCGGTTGATGATGTAACCAACAAATTAGGCTGTAAAGTTTTTAGGTCCGCTGTTGGTGAAGCAAATGTTGTTTTGAAAATGAAGGAAACAAATGCAATTATTGGAGGTGAAGGAAGCGGCGGAGTAATTTTCCCTACACTCCATTACGGAAGAGATGCATTAGCAGGAATTGCATTAACACTTCAGCATTTAACAGAAACAAATCAATCTTTGTTAGAACTCAAAAAAGGTTTACCTCAATATTTTATTGCTAAGAAAAAAATTGATTTGGGAAATAATAATCCTGATAACATAATAGATAAGATAAAAGCAAAATATTCAAAAGAGAAAATAAATACGGATGATGGATTAAGAATTGATTTTGAAGATCACTGGGTACATTTCCGAAAATCAAACACTGAACCAATTATACGAATTATCACTGAATCGAAGAATTTAGAAGCGTCAGAAAAATTATCGCAAAAATATTTTGATGAGATTAAAATGTTAGCTAATTAGCTTCCGGCTATCATTATCTTCATCTTAATCTCTGCCTCAGTGCAATCGACTCCGCTTCTGAATATAGCTGAATAATGCTTTATCAAAAGGTGTAGATGTTTCAATTAGATTATACTCAATATTTGAATTGAGGCATTCTTTCTTTATTGTATTTATAAACTCATCGATTGCCTCACGATATGCTTTTTGAATTTGAAATGGCTGAGTTGTTATCTCTTCAAGTGATTCCATATCTTTAAAAATTGCATCTCTGCCAAATGCAAAACTTCTCTCGGCAGGATCTAAAATTTGAAAAACAATAACCTCATTATTTCTATATCGAAAATGTTTTAAAGATTTTAGAACTGAATTTATATCATCAAAAAAATCGGAAACGATTATAACAAGTCCTCTTTTTTTAATTTTTTCAGCAAGTGAATTAAGTGCTGCTGCGGTTTGTGTTTTTTCGGAGGGAACAATTGCAGAAAGCTGCTTATAAATTTGCAGAAGGTAAGTCTTAGTAGCTTTTGGTGGCAAAAACTTATTTATTTTTTCAGCATAAAGTGCTAAACCCACTGCATCTTGCTGCTCAACCATTAAGTATCCTAAAGCAGCTACTAGTGTCGAAGCATAATCAATCTTGCGGACATTACCCTCGGAGGCATAATTCATCGATCTGCTTGTGTCTAATAAAATGTAGCTTCGTAGGTTGGTCTCTTCTTCGTATTGCTTGATAAAATATTTTTCAGTCTTACCAAAAACTTTCCAATCGATATCTTTAGGACTATCGCCTTGCATGTAAGGTCTATGTTCTGTAAACTCAACACTAAATCCGTGATATGGACTTCTATGCAGACCGACAATAAATCCCTCAACAACTAATCGTGCTCGCAGCTCAAGCGAATTAAGTTTAGATATAATTTCAGGACTTAAGTATTTCCGGTGATCCGTGGATAATTTTTGCATTAAGTATTTGGAGCATTCTTTTTCTTCAGAATTTCTTCGGGCGACAATCCCAAATTATTCAATTCTTCATGCGCAGAATTTGATAGTTCATGATCAGGATATTCTTGTAAAAATAATTTATAAGAAATTTCCGCAGCATTGTAATTTCTTAACTCGTTGGCAAGAATGAAGGAAGACATAAATAAGGATGTTGGTGCTTGTGTACTTTTAGGATATCTGTCAAAAACTTGTCTATAGATATTTGCAGCCCGTTCTAAAGATTCACTATCTGGTATAGTTTTAAGCATTTTGCTCTGATAGATTGAAGCAAGCTTTGTCAAAGCTTCAGGGGCTTTTACATTTTCAGGATTATCTTTAATAAAACCTTCATAGTCAGCAATGGCTTCCTCAATTTTATTGTTTTTTAAATTTTCTTCTGCGGTTTTCAAATTACCTTCACCAGATTTTTGAGAGCATCCAGCAAATACAAAAACGGCAGCAAAAAGAATAAGACTGAACTTCATCATAATATTTTCCTTTTTTAATTGCCGTCAAAGTTATCAAAATGAACTTGAACTTTCAATTTAATGTTTTTACCTCTTTAAAATAAAAATGCCCGCGCTCTTAATTCAAAGTGCGGGCATTGCACAAATATTATTTGTGAATTTATATCTACTTCGTTAAAATCATTTTCTTCGTATCAGTGAAATTGCCAGCTTGTATTCTGTATAGATAAACTCCACTTGGAAGATTGCTTGCATTCAAATTAAACTTGTAGTAACCTTTATCTTTTTCTTCATTAACTAAAACAGATAATTCTTCTCCAACAACGTTCATCAAGGAAATTTTAACGTTACTTTTTTCTTGAAGAACATATCCGATAGTAGTTGTTGGGTTGAAGGGGTTAGGATAATTCTGTTCAAGTGAATAATCGTTTAATAATCTAATATCTACTTCAACAGACTTCGAAAATTCATAGGTTCCATCATAATCTAACTGTTTTAACCTGTAGTAATATTTTCCTTCATCTAAATTCATATCTGTAAAAGAGTATTGATTTACCTGCGAAGTTGTGCCCTGTCCCTTGACAAATGCAACTGTAGCAAAATTGCCATTAAAGGACTTTCTTTGTAATTCAAATCCCAGATTGTTTAACTCCGTAGCCGTTGACCAATACAAATTAACTGTAGTACCATTTGCTAAAGCTGAAAACGAAGTTAATTCCACAGGGACAATGCCGAGCGAAAGTTCAATAACAGTTCCATCAGCTAAGGCAGCAAAAAGTCCAAATCCTGCTCCATTTTGATTTGCTGCTGGAGTAAGAAACCCAGATGCAAAAACTGTTGCGGCTCCACCACCAAGCCCAGCTAAGGGAGCAATGAATGAACTAACCAGCGTTGTTCCATCACTTAAATAAAGATCTAGTGTGTAGTTTGAAGGAGGAACAGAAAAATAAGGGGTGATGTCAGAGTAAGCCGCATCATTAACAAGAGTCAAATCATTAGCTTCACGAGCCTTAACATCAACTGCAGGAGCATCAGTTGAACCATGGAGTACGAACAAATCAACATCACTTCCTAAACCGACTTCTCTTGCTTGTGCCTTAATAAATAGCGTGAAATCGGTATTTCTTGAATTTGGATTAGCTGCATAACCTCCGGTGAGTAAACCGTTTGCAAAAACCACATATTTTTCACCAGAAGCTAAAACAACAGGGAAATTTTTAAGGGTATCGTTAACTGATGTACTATTACCAGGTGCAACACCAATATTTAACGTGACTCCAGCTGGCAAATCGATAAACGGAGTTGCTTTTCTGAAACCAAAATCCGGTATTGCAGGTGCGGCTGTAGAATCAGCATTAACATAAATATCGACAGTTCCAGCAAGAACATCAGCAGCATTGTGAATTACCTGAACTCGAGCTGTTGGTCCAGCAACAGCTGGAAATTGAACAACTGATCCATTAGCAAGTGCGGCAAATAATCCAAATGAAGCACCATTTTGATTAGCTGCTGAATCTAAAAATCCAGATGCAAAAACTACAGCTGAACCGCCGCCCAATCCGGTTAAAGGTGCAGTAAATGATGCAACAAAGTCATTTCCATTTCCTAAATATAAATCTAGAGTTAAACTTTGAGCTGGGGCACTTAAATAATCCGTAATATCACCATAAGCAGCATCGTTAACAATTGTAGCGCTTGCTAATTCTCGTACTTTAACATCGACTGTTGGGGCATCAGTTGAACCATGCACCACAAAAAATTCTACATCGGTACCAATCGCAGCTTCTCTAGCCGGTGTTTTAATAAATAAAGTAAAACCTGTATTTCTACTGTCAGGATTAGCCGCATAACCGCCTGTAATCAATCCATTAGCGATTACTACATACTTTTCATTAGCCGTGAGGGTTACCTGAAAATTTTTCAACGTATCGTTAACCGATGTGCTATTTCCTGGTGCAATACCAATATTTAGTAAAACTCCGGCAGGAAGATCAAGATATGGAGTAGCTTTTCTAAATCCGAGGTCAGGAATAGCTGGTGCATCGGTTGGACTAGCATTAACGTAAATATCTACTGAACCTGCTAAGATATCAGAAGAATTATGAATAACTTGAATTTTTGCGGTTTGTGCAGAAATATGAACTTGAAATGCCAGAACAGTGAACAAGAAAGAAAAGAACAAGAACTTTTTCATGAGGGACTCCTTTGATTATTGATTTTTGAATGTTATCTAAATGATAACAAGAGAACCAACATGAAATAAAAATAGTTCCCGATAGTCTAAAATTATTTTATTTTTTCATTCTTAGCCAACACTTCCCTTTCCATCTTGGCTTTATAATCCAAAACTTTCTTTTGAATGGATGGATCACTAATGCCCAAAATTTGTGCAGCCAAAATTCCGGCATTTTTAGCACCATTAATTGCAACGGTTGCAACTGGAACGCCAGAGGGCATCTGTACCATTGATAAAAGAGAATCAAGTCCTTCCAATGATTTTGATTTTATTGGAACAGCAATTATAGGTAATGGCGAAAAAGCCGCTATAACACCCGCCAAATGTGCTGCACCGCCCGCTCCAGCAATAACAACTTTAATGCCTTTTGTGTGTGCTGTTTCAGCATATTCGGCGGCTAGCTTTGGCGTCCGATGCGCTGAGAGAATTTTCATTTCATTAGGAATTTCAAATTGTCTGAGAATGTCTGAAGCTTCCTTCATTACTTCGAGATCCGAATCGCTTCCCATCAATATTCCAACGAGAGGTTTGTTTGCCATTTTTATTCCTTTTTTATTAATAATTTATTTCCAATTAACTCTACTAATCTTAACACCGTCGGATTTCAGAAGGATTGCCCCGTCCTCATCAGTACGGCAGATTTGTGCTTCGATTTTTTCTAGTCGTTCTTGAATAAATGGCGATGTCGTGCCAAATTTATTCTGATTTTCCGATCCAATCAAACATATATCGGGCTGAACTTTCTGTAAAAACTCTAGAGATGTGCTGTTGATTCTTCCATTATTTGAAACTTTGAGAACATTTGATTTTAAGAAATCTTTATATTTATCGCAATAATAATATTCGTCGTCGTGCTTAATTTTCCCCGGAAATAAAAAGCTTGTTTTTCCATAGATTAATTTAATTATAATATTTCTATCATCCCCCATTTCAGCGGATGATGTTGATTTTCCGTCACTTAAAAAGTATAAGTTTACTTCGCCAATTCTCAAAATATCCTCGTTATAATATCTAATTGGAATTTTGTGTTCATGCACTAATCTTTCAAATTGAATATCGACAATAAAGTTTGAGTCAACCACAGGTTTAATAATATTTTTAATCACACCGGCTTTCATTAAAGAAACAAAACCACCAAAGCTTTCTTGAGTCATACTCGAAACTATCGCATAATCAATTTTATCAACATCTAGATAGTTAAGCAAAGGTTTAATTATTCTATCTCCATTATCAAAAAAGAATGAAGCAAAACCTCCATCAATTAGAGCCGTTTCTCCATTTGGAAATTTTATTAAAGTTGCATCACCTTGATTCACATCTATCATCATAACACTTAATTGACCGCTGCGAAGCAGATTTTTATTATCAAATGAGCTGAATACAACAGCAATTAAGATCACAAGAATACTTGCCGCCAATTTACTTTTTAAACTATGAAAGTTTAATAAAAATAAAATTATTAGAACTATGCTTGCATAAAATATTACTGAGTCAAAATCTGTAAAATTTTTTATTGGTAAATAAGAATACTGAAAAGTGCCGGCAAACGATATTATTTTAAAGAGACCATAAACTAAAATATTATTTGCGCTTGAATAAATGAGTGCTACAGAAGAAATAAATAAGCTAAGCACCAAAGTAAAAATTGCAATCCCGACTATGGCTCCGACAAGAGGAATAACGATTAAATTTGTTAGAAGCGATACTAAAGAGAGCTTTCCAAAATACATGAGGGTTAATGGCAGAGTTCCGAGTTGAGCACTGAGAGAAACACCCATGAACAGTAAGATATAATTTATGATTTTTGATTTTAGTTTAAGAGAGTAGACATAGTTCTGCAAAATTGGATAAATAATAGCAATTGAGAGAACTGCTAAAAACGACAATTGAAATCCTGGTGAGAATAAATCTTCAGGATTAAATACGAGAACAATGAATGCTGCTATTGACAGTGAATTATAGATGCTAGAAGAGCGATTAGTCATAAAAGCAAATATTATTACAACTGCCATGGTTACCGCTCTAAAAACGGATGCCGGCATTCCCGTTAACAATAAGAATGCTATCAATCCAGCAACAGTTAGTATTGAACGCGTATAAATATTGAATCGTCCAAGAACGACAATAAATATTAGCACAATGTAACCTACATGGAGCCCAGAGACAGCAAGTATGTGCATTACTCCTGAATTAACAAATTCAGTTTTGGTTTGATAATCTATGTTACTTCTATCGGCAAGTAAAAGTCCTCGCAAAAGGCCAGAAGTTTGTTCATTATGTAAGTTGTTTATTTTTGAACCTACATACTTTCGCGCTTTAAATATCGCAGTTCGGAATACACTCGAATTCCAATCAATTATTTTTACCTCATATTGATCTTTTATGTAAAACAACCCGCTAATTCCTTTTGCACGGAGATAATCATCATAGTTGAACTCACCAGGATTTCTTGCTTCCCTGCCCCTTTGAAATGAGCCTTCAATTCGTACTTTGAATCCCGGAAGAATTCGATTATATAATTTATCTATAGCTTGGCTATCGTCTCTTACCTTACATATGAGGGATAATTTCTTTGCATGATAAAGACTATTAATTCTTACTGAGTCCGTAAAAATCTTAAAACTTAACTCATCGATCTTTGTCAATTCAATTGATTGAACCGAACCAATAACAACTAATTTTTCTATGTTCTTTATTCCATCGGGAAGTAATGCTTTGTTTTCAACCTTTATTGAGTGAAGATAACTGCCAAGCAAAAAAAACAATAAGAGAAAAGTGATAGTGGAAATTATTCTAAATATTTTACGTCCCTTAGAAAAATAACCCACAACTGAGATTAATAGAAAAACAATTAGAATTGGAAGAAGAAGGTGAGAATTAATCCGCAACAAATTATTTATGAGTATACCGCTGATGAAAACTAAGCTATATCGTATGAAGGGATAATTCTTCACTAACAAATTCTATCCAGTATTTTTAAGTCGGAATAATGGCAGTTTAATTATTTTGCATTTTTAAGTGTACTAATTCTTTTCTTTTTAGTCGAAAGCAGAATTTTACTAGATAGTCTCATTTAGAATAATTCAACTTTTAAAATAGATTAATAATTGCACGTTTAATATGGCTGAGGTCTTTTACATGTTTATAAATATTCTTGGTGTTCTCACCGGCTGAAATCATAAGCGCAGGATTAAAAGTATGGGTCTTAATTGAGGTGTCTTCCAAATTTCCATGATCGGAACAAATTATTAACATAGTATTTGCATAATCTATTTCATCAAATATTTTGTATAAAAATCTATCGAGTACTTTAAAAATACCTTCAAATTCATCTTCGTATCTCCCATGACCAATATGATCAGTTAGAAAATATTCGTACAAGGTAAAAGTATTTCGAGATGTTATTTTTAGCAATCGTCTCGCAGCTGTTTCGGGAGAAATGATAGGCAAAGAATAACCTAATTTTCTATTCCATCTTTCATTTGTTATCTCTGCCGTTAGAGCTTTTCCGCGCCTTACATCAGTCACTTTATTCAGTCTCATTCTGTTTAATTGGCACATTAATGATGTAGCACTGAGCCGTTTTTTACCCGAATTAATGTAATCAAAGAATATTTTTGGATAAGCATTTGCAAACTCCACTTTTAGATTTTTATTCAGAAAATATTTAAATATATTTTTTTCTTTGATGATTGGGACTAAAGTTGAGTAGGGATAAGGTCCAAAATGTTTTCCAATTATTTTAGCAGCATTAATCCCGCAGAATATCGAAGTTTGCCCTGTACCGCTTTGAGGTAAACCATCAACTCCAAGACAAGCGTCAATAGGAAATAAAATACGATTCTCACGCTCGAGGGTTGAATTTTTTAGCGAAGGTATTGCACCGAAGAATTTTTCAAAAGTCTTAAAGTCATATTTAAAGAACGGATTAAAAGAGTAATCTTCATTTCCAATTCCGATTCCATCAATGAAAATCATCAGTATATTTTTCACAATGACAGCTTTACAATTTTGTTAGGAATTCAGTTTAGGTTTTAGAATCAATTATTACAGTTACCGGACCATCATTAATGATTTTTACTTCCATCATTGCTCCAAAAATTCCTTCTTTGACTTTATCGTCACCTAAATTTTCTTTCATGCGATTTACGAACTTTTCATAAAGAGGAATTGCAATCTCCGGTTTAGCCGCTAACGTAAAACTCGGACGATTTCCCCGCTGAGCATCTCCATAAAGAGTAAATTGAGATACTACAAGCACTTCGCCGGCAACATCCTTCACCGATAAATTCATTTTTTCATTCTGATCTTCAAACACCCGGAGGTTTGAACATTTATCTGCCAAAAATATTGCATTGTCTTGAACATCATCTTCTCGAATACCAAGAAGAATCACAAAACCTTTCCCGATTTTCTTAGAATAATTTTTTGATTTGATAAATACTCCTCCGGATGAAACTCTTTGAACTACTACTTTCAAATTTTTTCTCCAAAAATTATTCTTTCAATATCAGAGTAATCCTTTTTTATGATAACGTTTTTGAATTCATTTTCTAGTAGAATATTTTTAACAACTTTCGATTGACCTGCTCCGATTTCAAAAAATATCTTTCCACCATTTTTTAGTAATAATCTAGCCAAAAAGGATATTTTTTTATAAAAACTCAATCCGTCGTTCTCATCAGTTAACGAAATTCTTGGTTCATACAATCGTAACTCAGGATCGAGGTTGACGAAATCCTCAACTGAAATATATGGAGGATTAGAAACAATAACATCAAAGTTGTTTTCACCGATTTCTATTCCATTAAAAATATTTTTATTTATGAACTTCACGCGTTCATTTACTTCATTTTTCTTCGAATTTTTTTGTGAAGTTTCGATAGCTCCTTCACTAACATCAAATCCTATTACTTTACAAGAAGGAATATTCTTAGCTAAAGCGATTGAAATATTCCCACTACCAGAGCCAATATCCAAAACGTCAACGCTATCCTCTGTATTGATGGACTCTATTATTGTCTCAACCAGTAATTCTGTTTCTGGCCTCGGAATTAAAACAGATGGATTGACTTCAAAATCTAATCCATAAAATTCTACTTTACCGATAATATATTGCAACGGTTCGAATGTTCCCCGCCTTTTAAGCATTTCTCGGTAGAGTTCAATTTCATCCTTTTGAAGTGGTCTATCAAATGAAAGATAAAGCTCAAGTCTTTTACAATTTAAGATGTGTGAGAGCATAACTTCGGAATTTAATCGGGCCGACTTGATACCTTTTTTATCAAGATATTCAGTGGCACCTTTTAATGATTCTAAAACAGTCAACATTATTCAATTAAAAAGTAATAAAGAAGTAATCCGAAATTTATTTGTAAAGCTGCGAAGGTTATCCCGCTAATCAAATCATACTTTCTTGTCTCATCTAAAAGATTGTTGTTCCCCGAATTTTCGTACTCTTTAAATTTGTTATCTGCCTCAAGCTTGAAGTATGCAGTGGTGGCGCCAAGAACAACTATACCGGCTGTTAGAATTTTAAAAATATCTTTTTCATAAAAACTTTTTTCCTTCTCAAATCCTACAAAGTTTAGCGGGAATATCTGCCCGGGTTTGATTTGATCAAAAAGGATATTCATATCAGCATATCCTTTTTTTCTTAACGTAAAATTTGTAATCCTGTTTTGAACGAAAATTGGGGTGTTCCCGATTAGGCTGTCATTTTGAAATACATAAGCATCTTGAGGGCTTGAGTTCAGCAGAATTTCATTCGCCACTTCATTGGCTAATGAATCTGAAGATTCGGTACTAGATAAATTCGAGCTATGCAAATTAGTTATCTGCGCATAATGATTTATGGTAAGTAATGAAAAGATCAGGATTAAATGTTTATTGCTATTTAATTTCATAGGCTTTCAAGTTTCCATTTTCATATCCTAAAAGTAAAAGATTATTTTTTATTATCGGGTTTAACTTGACCCTGCCATCTAAAAGTAATGAGTTAACTATTTTACCATCATCCCCCGAAATAAAATAAACTTTCTTATCTGCATCAGGAAGGATTAAAATATTATTTGTCAATAGCGGTGTAGTATTTAAAAGACCATTTGTTAATGTTTTCCAGATTTGCTTTCCATCAAGTTTCGAAAACTTGTAGAATTCACCGCTTAGATTCCCAATTAGAACTTCAGTTTCAGTTGCGATTGCTTCCATCCTAATCTTTGCACCTGTAAGATATGACCAATTAACGTTC
>JBGSOQ010000120.1:0-2961 GCA_041739035.1 Ignavibacteriaceae bacterium
TTTTTCACACCTTATCAAGTCTTCCAAATCACATTAATTGCTTGCGAAGCTTTGCTTATTTACCTATGTTCAAACCTCAAAATTGATAAAAAATTTTGGAGCGTTTTTTATGAGCAACAGAGTAGTTCACTTCGAAATTCCCTGTGATAACCCGCAAACAACAATGAAGTTTTTCGGCGATGTTTTCGACTGGACATTCCAGCAATTCGGGGATATGGAATATTGGACTGTAATTACCGGCGATGAAAAATCACCCGGGATAAACGGCGGTTTAATGAAAAGGCAAAATCCTGGACAGCCTGTAGCTAATTCCATCGATGTTGCAAACCTTGATGCCGCAGTTAAAAAAATTGAATCTGCCGGCGGGACAATTGTTGTACCTAAAATGCCGATTCCATCCGTTGGCTGGCTTGCATACTTCAAAGACCCTGATGGCAACATTCACGGAATTTACCGGAACGATCCATCTGCTAAATAAATATCTTTCAAACTCGAATATCCTTTTAGGAATATTTTACATGATCGGACACTTTAAATTTTGGGCTAATACTTGCCCAATAATCATTGGTTTATTTGTTTTTACAAGCAAAATATCTTTTGCGCAAACAAATATTAACCCTGACAGCGCTCTTCAGATTATCTTAAATAATTTAGAAGGAACTGCTCTATCTTTATCACAAGCTCAACTGTATGCTAAAGATAATTCAACGGCAATTAAACGAGCAGAAGCAATCTACCTGGCGTCCTTAGGAAGTTTGCGCAGAGAAAGAGGAACATTTGATCCCGAATTTTTCTTTTCCTTAAATTATGAAGATCAGAAAATACCATCAGCATCCTTTTTTGCAGGTGCCTCCGTTTTATCTACCCAGCAAACTGAAACTGCTGCAGGTTTACGTTTAGATCTGCCGATTGGAACAAAGCTTGAATTGTCACTGAACTCAATTAAGTTAAATTCTAATTCGCAGTTTGCTTTTTTAAATCCTCAGTACAATGCGTTCGGAGCCATCTCGCTTCGTCAGCCGCTGCTATCCGGGTTCACTTCATCGGCACGAAAGGATTTGAACCAAGCCGAGCTGATCGTTGAATCAGCCAAAGCACAATACGATCAAGAAGTTTTGAGGACATACTCTACCGTGGAACAGGCATATTGGAATTTGTACGCCGCCGAGCGAAACTATGCCGTTCAAAAATTGACGGTTGAGCGTGCAGAATCATTTTTGAGGGAAGCACAGCTTCGCCAGCAGGCAGGACTCGTCGGTCCAAATCAGGTTGCTAATGCAAGAACTTTTTGGACTCAGCAAAAATTACTATTAATTGATAGAGTGGAACAGCTTGATGCTCAATCCGATCAGGTTGCAGTGCTGGTTGGCAAAAGACCAGAAACTGGAAGCTCGCGATTTGTAATTACCGATGAACCACCGAGCTATTTTCCGATTGTTTCACTGGACGAGCTTCTAGATCACACTTTAAAAGGCAATCTCGAGCTTCAGGCAGCAAAGAAAAATGTTGAGGCCGCAGACGTTTTGGTGGATGCGGCATTTTGGCAGGCGTTTCCTAAAGTTGATTTGGTTGGTTCACTTAACAGCAGTGGTTTGGGCGGGGACTCGCAAAATGTTATTTTCGGCGGTGATACGCTTCGTTCATCAACCAGCGGAAGTTTTGGTGATGTGCTTTCCGAAGTTTTTAAAAGAAAATTTCCCAGCTGGAGTGTCGGCGTAGAAGTGAGTCTGCCTATCGGACTAAGAAAAGGTTTGGGTGAAAAGGATCGTTTAGAAGCAGGTTCCTTGACTGCACAGCAAAGCTATGTTGAGTTATCGCGTTTACTTGAACAACTAGTTCGAGAATCTTACCGTGAACTGGCAAATGGAAATGAACGTTTGAAAGTTTCCAGAGAGGGTGTTGATGCGGCTCAGGAACAAGTCAGAATCGGAATGATTGAATTTCAGAATGGACGTCTATCGGCTTTTGAACTTGTAAGGTTAAGCGAAGATTTTGCAATTGCACAGCAGCGTTATTCAGATGCTTTAGTTAAAACTGTTAAAGCTGCGGCGGAATTAAAACAACTAACATCAGGATACTATCCTTATGGAGAATAATATTATAAACAAGTTTGATGAAGTTAAAAGAAGGAAAAAGTTTATGTCCATCAGTTTAAGATTGAAGAACCAATTGATAATTTATCTTTTCACCGCATTTTTTATAATGTTTTATTTGGGATGTTCTGAAAAATCCGGACCCCAAGGCGGTTTCAAATTTCCACCCACACCCGTAGAAATAGCTGATGTAAAGGCACAAGATGTCGCCGATAAATTCGAAGTGGTAGGAACAATAGAAGCTATTGAAGAAGTAACCATAGTTTCGGAAATAGACGCCTCGGTTTTGAGTCTGCCGTTTTCAGAAGGCAGTTTTATAAATAAGGGCGGCCTTATTGCTCAGCTTGATGACTCACAGCTTTCCGCAGAAGTAAACAGAACGGAAGCTTTATACGATCAAAGCAAAACATCTTATAACCGTATTAAATTAATTGTTGATCAAAAGGCCGGATCACCACAGGATTTAGATGATGCTGTTGCAAACTTAAAAGTTGCAGAAGCCAATTATGAACTCTCAAAGGCCCGTTTAGCTAAGACACGAATTGTTGCTCCATTTAGCGGCACAATCGGAACGCGAAAAGTCAGCGTTGGCACGTTTTTAAGAACTGGTCAGCAAATAACAGAATTAGCAAATCTTAATGAAATTCGCGTGGGTTTTTCAGCACCGGAACGATTTCTGGCACAACTTAAAAAAAATGCTGCAGTAATAGTTTCTTCAACGGTTTTCCCGGGATATGAAATTAGAGGAAGAATCATTGCAATCGAACCTATTTTGGATTCTGAAACGCGTAATGTAAATATTGTTGCAAGAGTTCAAAACCCGGGGCAAAAATTTCGCCCGGGCATGTCTGCAAACGTTTCGGCAATT
>JBGSOQ010000122.1:0-4741 GCA_041739035.1 Ignavibacteriaceae bacterium
GTATTAGTATTTTTTTCATCTTTTAAGCTCCTGGTATTTATAAATTTTCTTTAATGGGCGGTCAGAATTACTATGACCGCCCAGTTTTATATTTCTCAATATCTCTGTAATTGTTTTTGAGGCATAATAATCGAAAACTTAAGCAACTTATCACCGTATTTGGGTGAAGAAACAATTGCCAAATATAGGCCTGATGCAACCCTTATTCCGTTTTCATTCTGCAAATTCCAATTTAGAAATGGAGAAGTCGGAGAGGTTTTATCATTTTGATTTAATGTCCTAATCAAAATGCCTGACAGAGAATATATTTTTATAGTAATTTCCTCCGGCAGATTTGAAAAAGTAACAAACGGTTCATCCGAAGGGCTATTAGTATAACTCGTTGCAGGATTAAATCCGTACATCGGGTTTGGGAATACATTTACTCTTTCAAAAATTGCTTTTTCCTGTTCACCGCTTAACGCTCCTCCCAGGACAGTTTTGAATACAAACTCATCTTTAGGAGTGTAAGGATAAGAAGTTACAGGAATAATTACTTTATCTCCGGCTGAATAGAAATTTGCATTATTCCTTCTTTCAAGAGCAACTACGTATAATGCATTAAAATAAGCAGAAGCCGCAATTAATCTTTCGTCAGCGGATACAGAGGCACCGGCAGGAATATTGTAATTACTGCCACCTCTAAGATCTGCCCAAATGGTGTTAGTACCAGATACAAATCCGCCTTTATAAATTTGCTGGCTGCCGGTTGGATCATAAGTTGCATCAAAAATTAGGATGAATTCACCCGTTGAATCAATGCTTGTACCTGGATCCCAAGTACCATCGGGATTACCACCATCGCCACGAGCTTTTTCAATGAATCCGACTGTGAGCTGTCGTTTTTCTCCATAACCGCCTGTTTCCGTTGCAAAATCCTCAACCCAAACGGTAAATGGAACATCAACAAAACCAACCCCAAATTGACCTATCGGACCCTTTCCGGTAGTATCAGCAGCTAAGATACCTTCTGCATAAACATAGCTGCTTCTTCTCTGAAGCAGAGATCCTTTATATCCGTTTATGTAGCGGTATGCTTTGCCATTCTCGCCAAATTTTATTTCAACACGTCTTAATCTATCAGCACGAACAATTTTACTATTTAAAGTAGATAAACCAGATAAAGT
This sequence comes from Ignavibacteriaceae bacterium, assembly GCA_041739035.1. Classification (GTDB taxonomy): domain Bacteria; phylum Bacteroidota; class Ignavibacteria; order Ignavibacteriales; family Ignavibacteriaceae; genus XYD12-FULL-36-8. The sequence continues at coordinate 1,167 of JBGSOQ010000122.1, forward strand.
GCTGATCTTTTCAGACAAACCCGAATCAGAAGATACATAGTAAGCTTTTGAGGTTGCTGTATTATACCAATCAACTGATGTCTGTCTGGTTAAATTTCCAAGAGCAGGAACCTGATTTGGAAGTTTTAAGATGAATCCCTCGGTTGGCTTTTTAGCTATTGTAGGATCATCACCCAAAAATTCTTTAGAAGAATCTATAAGTGAGGTTCCCTTAGTAACATTTTCTAGCTTCCAATAGGTAGTATAAGCATTTTTAGTACTATCTATTTTGAAGCTGACCTTGTAATCATCACCGGTTAATGCGGCCTTATCAACAATGTCGTACTTCATTTTTGCACCGCTGCCGCCCGTAGTTTTAACACTAATTAAATCTGAGGGCGGATTATATAAATCTTCTGCCAATGTAACTGAGAAAATTCTTGGTACATTTTCAACTTCAGCTACAAATGAACCGGCTGAAAGATAATAGTCGCCAAAAATAAGTGCTGTTGTATCAACAAGTTTGTTGACCAATGCATCATGGTTAATTGCATAGGATGTAATAGCAAAATAATAAGGTTTGCCCTTTACCAGTTCACCGCCGGTAAAAGGATCCTGGGTTATTCGTAACCTAATTCTACCGGTTTCGTCACTTGTATAAGTTGCATAGTCCAATTTATTCGGACTTGCAGGGTAGAGCATTTCAATGCCTCCGGTGTTGGCATTTTCCTTATATAAATTATTTATAAAGTCGTTCACTTGATATGTGGCAATCAGTTTTTTGTTTTCCTGCCCGCTTATCAAATCTGAAGTTGAATTCGACTTGTATGCAAAAACATTGTAACCCTTAAACTTAATATCATAAGTTGAAGTTTTTCTTGCATAACTGACTTGATCCTTTGTATTCCATTGGATATCAAGAAAATCCTCACCTGTGCTAGTTGACGCTGTAACAAGGGGCGGAGAAGAAGGAGCCACAAAATTATTATCAAAAATGTTTTGTGCACCGTCATCGATCTTTTTTGCCACAGCAACAGAATTGATTGCATCCGAACCCTGTCCGAAAACATAAGCTACAACAATCTCTTTCTCATCATTTTTTGCAAGAGTAAATGGACCGGTATTGGACATCATCCTGAAATCACCTTCAAGTGTATTTATCCAACCTGTATTTGTAACAGGATCGCCGGAGAACCAAAATCTTGGATCGATTGTAGCACAATTTACACCACCTCTAACTTCTCCAAACGAAAAACTGCATGGATTGGGGGCTTCATTGGTGCTGCCAATTAGTCCTACCGTGAATCTTCGAGCCTCGGTTGCATTATTTGGATCTCTGATTACAGGATCACCATTTTTGTACATAACGAATGAGGATAATCCTAAATTCTTAGCACCAGGATATGCTTTTATTCCTTTTATTTGTCCTCGAACACTGTAGGCAGTATCCAGCGGAGTATCAATTCCTTCATCATATGTACCATTTGAATTTACATCTGTGTAGGTTTCACCCGCAATGTATGAAAGCGGACCCTGGAAAAAGTCGATTAAGAAAGCAGGCGGCTGAGTTCCATAAGCAGGATTGGGATCGGGACCATTGTTGTAGACAAAACCCGCATTTCTTGGAATATCGCAGCCGAGCAAATCATCTACTGCATCACCAATATCTGGATCAGCCCAAACGCCAAAATAACAATCATCTAAAGTATTTGGATCAGATGAATTGCCGTGTCCTACATATTTAAATCTATATCTAACAAAAATAATATTACCTATTGCACCGCCCGAAGCAAATGCGAATACGGTTTGACGAATTTCTATTCCAAGCGGGGCAACTGTATTCCATCTTCTCTGAGGTGTAGGTAAACCATCCCAATAAACACACCAAACGGTTTCATCACCAATAAGGTCAGGTCTATCCTCATCCGGATCCCAAACACCGTTTCCATTTTTATCAGTCGGATTATAAGTCCCATCATTGTCACCATCATAAAAGTCAGCGCCTAAATCAACAGCATCTTTCCAATCAATCCAGCTTTCGCTGAAAGGAGCATCTGATGCCTTTAACACATATAATTGAGCACGCGGATCGGTTTGCCCATTAGCAACATCACCGGGAACATAATCTTGCACCAAAGTTGCTGAAGCAACAGCATTAGCAAACATATTGCCATCTGCCATGCCGCTAAGGAAAAAACCGCCGGAAAATAGCGCTATATCTCCGGCAAATTTTCCACCGGCTCCGTTTATTATAGGATTGGGATCAGCGATATTGACAGCCGCCAAAACCCCAGCACGATTTATAGGAAGGTTCACATTATTTATAAACATTCTGTACGCATCGCCAGTTTTTCCTGACTGAATTTTACTCAGTTGGGAAACCTTCGATTGTGAGCTTTTTGTACCCTTTTTATCATCACCGCCAAAAATGGCAATTGAAAAAACGAGCATTGCAACCACAACCGGAAGTATTTTTGAAATAATTTTAATTCTCATTGTTTAGCCTTATTCTTATTCAAAATTAATTAGAATGGTATTGTTGAAAAATTAATTTTCAATCCTAACCTTATTGTTCTTGGAATACCAAAATTAGCAGGATTTCGCTCAAGACTCTTATAATCTTGCGCATAACCCTCGCCAACATTTGCTATTATCGCTTTGCCCTCTTCCGTATTCAGCCAATTTGTAGTATAAGGGCTGCCTGTAGATCTATAGACTGTTACAACATTATCAGCATCGAGTAAATTCTCGATCCACAGATACGGCGATATCCTGAAATTCTCGAACATAAACGATTTTTCAATCTTCATATCAATTCTAAACGAACTGGGGCCATAGGTTGAATTAACATAACCTCTTGTTTGAGAGATAATTCCGTTATCACCTATCAAATTCCATTTATCCATTGGAGTATATGGACGGCCGCTATTAAATGAGAAGAGAAAATTAGCGTTGAATAATTCCAGAAAACCTAATTCACCTTCCGGCACAAAAAAGTCAAGATTAATTACCGCTGTATGTCTTTGATCAAATGACAGAGGGGCAATAACTTTAGGAGCCAACCTATCATTATTTCTGAATACTGAAGTTGCACTTGAACTTGTTGAAGAACCAGTTCCTTCGGCTACTGAGTATGTATATTGAGCAGAAATACTCAAATAGTTTAGACGGCTTACATCAAATGAAAAAGCTAATCCTTTCGTAGTTCCAAAATCAGTATTTTGGCTGTAATATGCATTTAATATTTGACCTCCATCTGTTCTTCTGAACTGTGCATTAGCATCATTTACCAAACCTCGAATATTCTTATAGAATAGAGTAATATTTAATGCAGCCACATTGCCCAAAGCTTGTCTGAAACCAACTTCGTATTGAGTTGTTTCCTCGCTTTCCAATCCACCATTCTGAGCTCCCTGTGGTTCAAATGAAAGCCAATCATTGTAATCATATGGTCCAGCATACATATCATTCAGTTCTGGTAACTGAATAAATTTGCCATACTGAGCATGAAATACTGTCGACTGAGTAACAGGAAAACCAAGACCCAAACGAGGAGAAAACTTAACTTCAGCTTTTCTTAGTACAAAATCCTCATT
>JBGSOQ010000125.1:0-14258 GCA_041739035.1 Ignavibacteriaceae bacterium
TCAATCGAATACGTTAAAGGCATCCCCCAGACGATCGGTTTTCTTATAATCCGTGATACGGAGAATGAGGTTACAATTTTTAGAATGTTAAAAATTCTTTTTAAAGTAAAATATTTTAGCGGATTTAGTTCCAATAGTCATTATAATTTTGAATTGAAAATACTGAATTATTCTTCTACACGAAAGATAACCGTGTGACAGGCATCCGCAAATTAATCCAGTCCTTTCACAGTCTTATTTGTGATGGAAATTAGTTTTTCTTAGTTTTAATGCAGAAATAAAAACCATTCGGAGTGTCAATGTTCATAAATTTTAATGAGATTCCCGGAAATACAAAACTATTTCTCGATTATATTAATAGTTTTGAAAAAGTCCAGAAATTCTACAAATATAATTTTCGCGATAAAGAACATTTCATAGCAAAATTTAAGAAGCTTTCAGATTCTCCGAAAGAGTTTCGCAATGAACTTTCTTCGATTATCAACAATCAGTATAAATCTCTAAATCCTTCTTCAAAAACTCTAAAAAATATTTTACTCCTTAAAAACGAAGAAACAATTGCCGTTGTAACAGGACAGCAGCTTGGAATCTTAGGCGGACCACTTTACACATTTTACAAAATAATCACGGCAATTAAGCTATGTTCTCATCTGTCTGAAAGATACGATAACTACCATTTTGTACCCGTTTTTTGGATTGAAGGTGATGATCACGATTTTGATGAAGTACGCTCAATTAATGTTTTGAATGACAATAATGAATTAATAAAAATCTCATACAACGATGAAGAAATTGAAGAGGAACAAAATCGGGGAAGCATTGGACATCTGAAGTTTAAGGAATCTATCAACCAATTTTTACAACAGTTTGAAACTCAGCTCAGAAATACAGAATTCAAAAATCCCTTGATGGAAAATCTAAAAAATTTCTATCGTGAAGAAAAAACATTTAAAGAAAGCTTCAAAGAATTATTGTTCTGGCTGTTTGATCAATCAGGACTCATAATTTTTGATCCGCAGGATGCAAGAGTAAAAGAGCTGTTAAAACCCATTTTCAAAAAAGAGATTAGCAATTTTAGAAATCATACTGAAAAGCTGGTAAATATATCGGCAAATCTCGACGAGCTCTATCATGCTCAAGTTAAGATTCGCCCTATCAACTTGTTTTACAACTATGAAGAAGGCAGATATGTGATAGAACCGTTTGAAAATGAATTCCGACTAAAGGGAAAAAGGAAAAAATTTTCATTAGAAGAAATAAATAATTTAATTGAAACTGAACCGCAAAAGTTCAGCCCAAACGTTTTATTGCGGCCAATTTGCCAAGATTTTCTTTTCCCAACTGGATTTTACATAGGCGGACCAAGTGAAGTGGCGTACTTTGCACAAATTTTACCTCTGTATGAGTTTTACGAAATTGACCCGGCGATTATATATCCTCGTTCTTCGATGACGATAATGGAGAAAGCCTTAAAATCGATTCTTGATAAGTATGGAATGAACTTCACAAATATCTTTATGGATCCAAATAAATTAAAAAATCAAATTATTAATAATGTTTCTGATAAAAACTTAGAAGAAATTTTTAAAGAGACAAAAAATCAAATTGATCTTACTTTTGATAATCTAAAGGAAAAATTACTTGAGTTGGACAAAACTATGGGTGAAGTTTCCACAAAATATAGGGTTAAAATCTTGAATTATGTTGATGAATTGAATGCTAAAGCAACGGAAGCTCAGAAAAAAAGATATGAAATAACGTTGAGGCAAATTGACAAAGCTTCTGCAAATCTCTTCCCAAATCTAAATTTGCAGGAAAGAGAATTAAACTTTTTCCATTACGCTAACAGATACGGGGTTGATTTTTTACAAAAAATAATTGATGATCTCGCAATTAATAAATTCGAGCATCAGGTAATTGAATTAGGATAGTTCTTCGAATTAAATTTTCTTCTCTGATTCAGCATCAAAAAAGTGAAGCTTATTCAAATCAATTGATAAAGTTTTATTTGTATTAGGTTCCGGTTTTTCTCTCGCAGGTATTCTTCCAACAAATTGAAAAGAATCAATTGTAAAATAAAGAAATATTTCATTCCCCATTGGCTCAACAACCTCAAGTCGAACTTCAATCTGAGCGCCATTATTTCTGCCAAATGAGTCTGTATCGTAAATATCTTCAGGGCGAATCCCAAGCCACAAAGGCTTGCCAACATAATTTTTCAATCTTTCAGCTAGTGAAGCATTCAATTTCAGATTTAAAATTTTTCCTTTACTCTTGAAGAGTATTCCATCTTCCTGAACTAGGTTTCCTTCGATAAAATTCATCGATGGGCTTCCGATAAAACCCGCAACAAATTTATTAATTGGATTGTTGTAAAGATTAAGCGGAGTATCAACCTGGTGAATTAAGCCGTCCTTCATAATTACAATTCTATCACCCATTGTCATCGCTTCCGTTTGATCATGTGTAACATAAATCATTGTTGCACCAAGATTTTGATGAAGCTTTGAGATTTCCGTTCGCATCTGAACCCGAAGCTTTGCATCTAAATTGCTAAGAGGTTCATCGAACAAAAACACTTTTGGTTTTCGAACAATTGCCCGACCAACCGCCACTCTCTGCCTTTGCCCGCCCGATAATGCTTTTGGTTTCCGTGTAAGATAATCTTCCAAACCTAGAATTTTAGCAGCATCAGTCACACGCGCCTTAATTTCTTCTTTGGGAAATTTTCTAAGCTTTAATCCAAAAGCCATATTCTCGTAAACTGTCATATGAGGATAAAGTGCATAGTTCTGGAAAACCATTGCGATGTCCCGGTCCTTTGGCGAAACATCATTTACTTTTATATTATCGATAAATAATTCACCTGAAGTGATTTCCTCAAGTCCGGCGATCATTCTTAATGTAGTTGATTTTCCGCATCCCGAAGGCCCTACCAATACAACGAATTCCTTATCATTAACATTAATATTTATATCTTTAGCGGCAACTTGCCCGCCTTCATAAATCTTTGTAACATTTTTTAAGGTTACTTCAGCCATGATTTACTCTGCAATTTTATTAAGTTGAAAAACAAAATTTGGATTAGATATTCCAACACACTCAAAGTTATCTATTTTTGCCCCATCTTTCAACAACATGGAAAGAACTGCAAAAGCCATTGCAATTCTATGATCGTGAAAACTATTAAACATTGGGAATTGATTCTTCACTTCACCTGATATTGAAAACCCATCCTCATACTCTTCTACATCTAAACCCAATAATCTATAATTATGACATATTGAACTTATTCTGTCTGATTCTTTTTTTCTGAGTTCCTTCGCATCTTTTATTACGAATTCACCTTCTGCAAATAATCCGGCTACGGAAAGGATTGGAATTTCATCAATAATATTTGGGATAATTCCACTTTTAATTTCTACATTTTTCAGTAAGCTACTTTTAACAACAATGTCACCAAATGGTTCGTTATTATTTTCTTTTTCACTTTCAATTTCAATAACGCCGCCCATTTCTTTAAGCACTTTCAAGATTCCAATCCTTGAAGGATTAAGACTTACATTTTTCAATCTCAGGGAAGAAAAATTAGATAATAAAGTCAGAACTATAAAAAACGCCGCGGTGGAAATATCCGATGGCACAAAATATTTACTTGGTTGAGGATAATTTTGCACCGAAGAGTAAATTATTTTTTCTTTTCCAGTAACTAATGATTCAAGACCAAGCATTCGTTCGGTGTGATCACGGGTTTCAAAAGCATCCGTAACAGATGTAATTCCTTCACAATGAAGACCGACAATTAGAACGGCACTCTTAACTTGCGCGCTAGGTATTGGCAATCGATAACTGATGGGATTGAGTTTCGCAGCTGGCAATATTTTCATAGGTAAAGTGTCGTTGTCTGAAAATTCAAAGTTTGCACCCATTAATTTTAGCGGAACAGTTACTCTGTCCATTGGTCTTTTTGAAAGAGATTCGTCGCCGATCAATACAGTTTCAAAATTCTGGGCTGCTAATAAACCGCTAAGTAATCTAGCTGTTGTACCAGAATTTCCGGCATCTAATGGTGAAGCAGGTGTAATAAAATTATTAAATCCTTTTCCTCTAACCTTAGCCGATCTTCCGACTATTTCAATCTCTGCTCCAATTGATTGAAGGCAAGAAATAGAAGATTTCACATCCGCACCATCAGAAAGATTGGAGATTTCAGAAACACCTTTTGCCATCGCAGAAAAAATGACCGCGCGATGAGAAATTGATTTATCACCTGGCAATTCGAGCTCACCCGATACTTTTTCTAAATGTTTAAACTCTTGAATCAATTATTTCCTCGACCATTTTTCAATCAAATCATCAAGTTCGCTTTCACTCAGCTCACTTTTGTTATAGAAACCTTTTTTAATCCGCTGTCGAAGTGCTTCATATAAAATTGTGGCAGCAGCAACCGAAACATTTAAGCTTTGAACCATTCCAAACATCGGAATTCTAAACGTTTTGTCGGCTAGTGATGCAGCTTCATTTGAAACACCACGATGTTCATTTCCTAAAACGATAGCTATCTTTTTTTTGAGATCTAGTTTATAAAAGTCAACAGCTTCCTCTGAAATTGAAGAGGCATAAATCAAAAACCCGTCTTTTCTTAACGAAGAATAACAATCAGAAACGCTGCCAAATTTTTCCTTTTCTACCCATTTGAATGCAGAGGCAGAAGATTTTTTACCAATCTTAGGAAACTTTTCCAAATCATAAATAAGAGAAACTTTAGGAATTCCAACGGCATCACAAGTCCGAAATATGGCGCTAACGTTATGAGGATCATGAATATTTTCTAAAACAATACGAAAGGAATGTTGGCGTGATTTTACAACAGAAGTAATTTTTTTGAGTCGGTTTTCCGATACAAAAATTTTCATAGGAATTCTTTATTTACTACAAGCTTATAGACAGTTTTGTTCTTCGAAACTCGTGCTTTATCAAGTTTAAGTTTTTGGGGAGAATCAATCCTTAAATAAAAAGATGCAACTTCCATAATTTTTTTTAATACTTGTTCTTCATCGTGAGCCCAAGATTCACAACCTTTTAATGACGGTATCTCGGCGGTAAATCCATCATCTGTTTTTTTAACAATTAAATCGAGAATCATTTATTCTGAATTAAATAGGCTTTGTATGTGTTTTTTAAAAGCATCGCAATAGTCATTGGTCCAACTCCGCCTGGAACCGGAGTGATTAAGGACGATTTCTTACTGACTTCATCAAAGTCTACATCACCAACAATTCTATAACCCTTCGGATGAGTTTCATCTTTCACACGGTTTATACCAACATCAATAACAACAACATTATCTTTTACCATTTCTGCTTTAATGAAATTGGGCTGTCCAATGGCAGCTATTAAAATATCTGCTCGCTTTGTAAAAAAAGAAATATCCTTTGCGGCAGAATGACAAACAGTTACAATTGCGTTAGCATTTTCCTTTTTTTGCAGAAGAATATTCGCTATTGGTTTTCCAACTATATTACTTCTACCAACAACAACAACATGTTTACCTTTTAGCGGAATATTATATCTCACTAACAATTCCTGAATTCCAGCAGGAGTACATGGCAAAAAAGTTTCATTGCCTATTACAAGATTTCCAACACTAATTGGATGAAAACCATCAATATCTTTGCCTGGGTGAACGGCTTCAATAATTTTCATTTCATTTATATGTTTAGGCAATGGAAGCTGAACAAGAATTCCATTGTAATCATTATCTGAATTATAATTCTGTATAATATCGATTAATTCCGCTTCAGAAATTTCCAGTGATAGCTTTTCAGTTTTAGTTCGCATTCCAATTTCTTCACAAGCTTTGCCTTTACTTCTAACATACACTTCCGAGGCAGGATTATCACCAACCAAAATGGCAACTAAACCCGGCAAAGGTTTACTCGCAGATTTAAGTATATCAATCTTTTTTTTAAGTTCCGCACGAATTTCTGCTGCTATTTTTTTTCCGTCAATTATTGTCATATAAAGTTTGGCTTAAATAATTATATTTTTATTATCCGCGTAAATCTTTTCCGGAATTTTTATTCCGTACTTATTGGATAAATAATTTTTCAATTTTTTATCCTTCGCAATCTCATTTGCAAAAGGATTGGAATTTTGCCAGCCAGTTTTTCTTTTACTTCTAAAATTCTCTAATCTTCTAATCGAAATTTCGCAAAAGATTGGATCAATATCACTAACAAAAGATCGACGATTTAATCTTTCCGCTGCCAATAATGTGGTACCCGAATGTGAGAATAAATCGAACACAAGATCGCCTATTTTACTACTGGCTTGAATTATTCTTTCAATTGCTTTCAGTGGTTTTTGAGCAAAACATCCATTAACATTTTCTTCCATTCGATAGAATACTTGTTGAATGTCTACCCAAACATTTCCTGCACGAATATTTTCTGATTTACTGCGCTCAGTGTTCTCAGTCACATGTCCATTTACTTTTTTGTAATAGCCTCTAAGCACTTTAGGAATATCAGTATACTCCGCATTGATATGAAAATTCGGATTGCCTTTCACATAGTAAAGTAATTCTTGCCGAATTGCCATCCAATTCTTTTGTGTACCGTAACCTCGTTGATTGCGCATAGTAATGAAGCTTTTAGATTTAAATCCCGAATTACCCATTAATAGAATAAATTGTGGTAATGGCTGAAAATTTTCATTCTGATCCGCACCAAACCAAATATACAAGGAAGAATTGTTCTTCAACGCAGAGAAAGTATTTTCAATCCACAATTTGCACCAGGAAATAAAATTATCAATTTTCATTTCTTCGAAGGCGACAAAATTGTAGGGAGGATCTTGAATTGCAAGTGAGGGTTTTTCTTTGCCCAGCATTTTTTTTAATGCAGAGTTATCACAAGCATCAATACATGCCACACGATGATGTTTTTGATCATCGGTCCAGACATCTCCAAATTTCAAGCGGCAGTAAGGTAAAAGTAATTTATTTAAAGTTGGATCTTTATCAAGCCGCGGTAAGGGGAAGTTGATCATTAAAAATTATTCGGATTTCCTTACGAATTCAGGAAAAATAATGCGCTCGATCTCTAAAGTTTTTCCTGTGTCAACATCAACTTTCAAAAATAATCCGCAGAGATGAACATCTTCACTTGCAGTTTCATACTTTTGAGGGGTTTGAAGGATGAATCGATTTAGCGCCGCTTGCTTTTTCATGCCAATTACAGAATCATAAGGTCCAGTCATTCCAACGTCAGTAATAAATCCCATCCCTTGCGGCATAATTCGTTCATCTGCAGTTTGAACATGAGTATGAGTACCGATTAAAGCACTAATCTTCCCATCAAGATGATGCGACATTGCAATTTTTTCTGCCGTTGCTTCGGCATGAAAATCAACAAATATCATTTTTGTTTCCGCTCTTAACTTTGGAATGAAATAATCTGAAGTTCTGAAAGGACAATCAATTGTGGCCATAAATGCTCTTCCCTGTAGGTTCACAACCGCAACTTTTCCTTTTTTTGTTTCGGCAACGTAATAACCGTTTCCGTAAGTTCCTTTAGGATAATTTAACGGACGAAGTGATCTCGGCTCGTTTTTCAAGTAATCTTGCGACTGATGTTTATCCCAAGTATGATTCCCGCCAGTAATAACATTTACACCAATTGCAAAAAGTTCTCGCCCCTCTCTGTCGGTGCATCCTTTGCCATCAGAAACGTTCTCACCATTCGCAATGACAAAATCAGCTTTATATTTTTGGATTAATCCCGGAAGCCACATGTTCACTATGTCTATACCAGGTTTGCCAATAATATCACCAATAAAAAGAGTATTTAAGTAGTTCATATCTTTAGTAAATTTGTTTCGAAATATATTTAGATTGCAACTCAATAAAAAGAAAACGCCGCGCAACAAAACAGTTCGCCAATAAAAAATGAATCACGAAGAATTTCTTTCATTACCAATTGAGAAAGCAAGTTATTGTGTCCTCGATGTTGAGACCACAGGACTCTCACCTCAATATAACAATATTATTGAACTTGGCATTGTAAGAGTCAAAAATTTAAAAATAGTTGAGCGGTATCATACGCTGATAAATCCTGGCAGAGATATTCCAATATTCATAACCGGCTTTACCGGAATCTCAAATGATGATGTTTACAACGCACCATTCTTTGATGACATCGCAGATGAAGTAATTGAGTTTATCGGAAATGATGTCGTAGCAGGACATAATCTGTCATTCGATAATAGCTTTTTAAAAAGAGAGTTTAAATACTGCGGAAGAGAAGAACTTAAAAATCCTAATCTGTGCACTCTGAGAGTTGCAAAGAGAATTTATCCATTGTTAAAAAGTAAATCACTTAGTTCAGTTTCTTCATTTCTGAAAATCAAAAATAGCGCCTCACATAGAGCTTTGGGAGATGCAGAAACAACCGCAAAAATATTAATAAAAATGGCTAAACACGTAAAAAAGAATTTAGGATTTGAAACGTTAGCCGAATTTATAAATTATCAGTATACCGCTGCTTCACGTATTAGCGGGGCAAATTTAAAAGGAAAAATTCTTAGCGAGTTCGATTCCTTGCCGGATGCTCCGGGAGTATATTATTTTCTTAACTCTCAAAGTAAGATAATTTATATTGGCAAAGCAAAATCATTACGCGAAAGAATCAGATCCTACTTTTCACAAACTGCTCCTAGAAAGACTAAAAAAATTGTTAAAAGTGCTTCCAAGCTGAAAATTGAGTTGACTAATTCTGAGCTGACTGCCCTTCTTAAAGAAGCTGAATCTATTAAAACAAAAAATCCGAGACTGAATACACAGCTGAAAAAGTATGGTAATAAATATTTTCTCAGGATAAATACAACTCATAATTTCCCCGATTTAGAAATCTGCAATCATTTTGATTTTGACGACAATGATTATTTTGGTTTGTTCGGAACTAAGAAAAAAGCTGCCGCAATGTTTGAGATGATAAATAAAACTTTTTCAATTAGAGAATGCAGTGATAAAGAATTTATCAAAAACAAAAAGTGTTTCCTTGCTGATATTGATAGATGCTTAGCTCCCTGTGAATTAAAAAATAAAAGCATTTATTTTGATGAATTAGATAAAGTATACGAGTTCATGTATGGTAAAAATCAATTTGCATTAACACGTATGATAAACAAGATGAAAGAATACTCATCAAAGCAGAAATATGAAAACGCTCAGGAAGTTAAGGAAGTTATTGATCTCATTCTTTCACAAACACACAAGACATCACTATTAGCAGAGCCAGTTAATAAGGCAAATGTTCTTTTTGAAATTAACGAGACGTTTGTGCGGGACTATGTTTTGCTGTTAGCCGGGAAGATTTATGTGAAAAAGCACAGTTTAAAAGAGAAGGATTATTTTGAAGATGCAATCGATGATTATTTTGAGCAAACCATTCAAACAGATTATTTGCCGAATGAAGAAGATCTTGAAAAAATGAAAATAACCTTGAACTGGTTAATTAAAAATCGAAATAAAGTAAGATGTTTTTACTTAAAGGAGTTTAGTAATAAAGAGGAACTTTACAGTAAATTAACGAGCCAATCTACCAGGTACAGTTTAACTGAAGTTACTGTATTCGATTTGAAAACTCTGGCGGATAATTAAAAATTAATTTAGTATTTACCTTATTCTAATCCGAATAAACACTTGTATTAATAATATGACTGCATCTTGTACATTTATAAATTACATGCGGGAAGCTGGCAAATTTTTTCATCTTGTGTTTGCATCTAGGGCATTCCACTTTGTTAAACAACTTAAAAATGAATACAGGAATTGTTCCCACTGCTATTGCGATAAACGGCACAAGTATAATTTTAGGGATTATAGAAAGAAGCATCAGGACTATTGCTATAATTGCGAAACCGAGCCAAGATATAGCTGCAATTAAACGGAATCGCTTAACATATTTTTCCGGATGCATTTTTGTTTTATGTGATGTATCTGAGAATTTAAATTTATCTCAAGTTCAATTTTGCAATATCTGGCTTAAACATCAATAGGTTTGGTGTTTTTTCTGGGTGAATAAATATAATCAAAATGGTGACAAGACATCAAATTTTAGTCTGAATCCGGTCCAACGATAAATATTCTAATGAAATATTTTTTTACTCTTGACAATTCTCTATTTAGACATTACTTTAGGACTATGAATTTTAGAAATCAAAATAGCGAAAAAAATTGGTGGTGGAGAATTTCTTCTCTACTATCCTAAAGCTATAAATTTTTCTTTAAAAAAGCCGTGGATGGTAGAACTGTTCACGGCTTTTTTGTGTCCTGCCGTGAACCATCATTCAACGTTTTTAGAAATCTAATAAACACTTAATTCAATAATAGGAGGTTCACATGTCACATAATAAAATCGTTTTTCTCAGTCAATCTCAATTGCCGACACATTATTACAATGTTCTCTCGGATGTTCCTGTTCAAATGGATCCACCACTTCATCCAGGGACAAAACAACCTGCGGGTCCGCAGGATTTATCGGCAATATTTCCAATGGAACTAATCAAGCAGGAAGTTACCCAAGATCGGTTTGTAGAGATACCAGATGAAGTCAGCGATCTTTACAAATTAAGCAGACCTACTCCCTTAATTCGTGCAAGTAATCTTGAAAAAGCATTAAAAACACCTGCAAAAATATTCTTTAAGTATGAAGGTGCAAATCCCACTGGAAGCCACAAAACGAATACCTCTTATCCACAGGCATATTACAATAAACAAGCAGGAATAAAAAAACTTGTAACTGAAACCGGAGCAGGCCAATGGGGCAGTGCACTGGCAATGGCATGCAAACACTTTGATATGGAATGTGAAGTTTTTATGGTTAAGGTTAGTTACAATCAAAAACCCTATCGCAAAACATTCATGAAACTATTTGGAGCTGAAGTTCATGCCAGCCCCTCAGGGCTAACTCAAGCTGGAAGAAATGTTTTGAGCAATGATCCCGACTCACCAGGTTCACTTGGGATCGCAATCAGTGAGGCGATTGAGACCGCGGTTCAACGCGATGATACAAATTACAGTTTGGGGAGTGTTTTGAATCATGTTCTATTACATCAAACAATCATTGGTGAAGAATCCAGATTACAAATGGAGATGATAGATGAGTTTCCCGATGTAGTTGTTGGTTGTGTTGGAGGTGGAAGTAACTTCGCCGGAATTGCTTTTCCATTTTTACGAGATAAACTTACTGGTGTCAAAAAGAATCTTGAAGTGATAGCCGTTGAACCCGCATCGTGTCCGTCACTTACCCAAGGAAAGTATGAATATGATTTTGGTGATGAAGCCGGAATGACACCGCTGCTCAAAATGTATACTTTAGGACATGATTTCATTCCTCCAAAAATTCATGCCGGAGGATTACGCTACCATGGAACAGCTCCCTCGATTTCTTTACTTTATAATATTGGAGCAATTAGCGCTAATGCATATAATCAAATAGAAGTGTTTGAAGCTGCAAAACTGTTTGCACAAACCGAGGGAATTGTACCTGCACCTGAAAGTGCTCATGCAATTAAAGAAACTATAGTTCAGGCTTTGAATTGTAAAGAAAGCGGTGAGAAAAAAACTATTCTTTTTAATTTATCCGGCCACGGATTTTTAGATCTTGGAGCATATGAGTTGTTTTTAGACAATCAATTAACAAATGAAATGGGAATTAAGCGTGAAGTTGCATGAAAAGAAAACAAAGTCTTCAAGACATTTCATTAATTAAGTCTTCATAATACTTTTTCAAAAGCGCTTCAATAGGAATTTAACTTTAAAACAATTCTGTTGAGGCGCTAATAATATCAATTTTAAATTTTATGCAGGTTTAATTTTGATTTGCTTGACAGTTAGTCAATGCACTTTCATTGTCGCTATTACTGTTTTCTCACTCCAATGTTTGCTGAAAAATTTGATATTGTTATTGAGATCTATGAGGGGGAAATTCATAAAATTTTGTGTAAGGAATATTTCGCTATTCCATTCCCCATAAAAAAACTAAAAGTATTTTGATTATAACTCTCTCAACTCATTTACTAGCTAGCATTTTCAATAACTAGATTCGCTGCAACTTTCCCACTTTTTACAGCGCCTTCAATTGTTGATGGCAGCCCTGTGTTTACCCAATCTCCAGCAAGAAATAAATTTTTTAATTCGGTTTCAGCATTTGGGCGACTATTAAGAATTTCGTTTGAAGGGATAAACGTCGCTCGCTTTTCTTTGATGATGAGATGGTCTGTAATCTCTTGAGTAGAAATGTTCAAAAATTTATCAAGCTCGGAATAAATGATATTCATTATCTCATCGTCGGATGAGCTCATCAAGTAATCTGCATCGCTAAATACACAAGTTAAATGGGACTTATGACTAAAAACCCAGTGAAGCTTTGAACCAATAAGTGCATAAAAATTATTGTGGAACCGGTTATCCTTTAGCCAAATATGAACATTCAGAATTGATGAATAATGTGGCTTGAATGATTGATTAGTTGAATGCCCCCAGTCATGCTGAACTTCTTTCAGTATCTTATTATCATTCACAATTGAGCTATTCGACTCCAACAGAATCCGCTGTACAGCATAAAATGGAACAGCAAAAACAACAAAATCAAAATCTTTTATTCGTCTCATGTCAGTTTTTACTTCAACAACTCTCCCCTTTTCAAACCTTAGTTCCTCAACTTTTTCAGAGAGAAATATCTTACCGCCTTTTTGTTCGATAAACTGTTTTGACGGTTCACAATACATTTGGCTCAAAACTGCTTTTGGAATGACTATCTTCGAACCCTTGTTTCCTTTAAGGAAAATTTCTTTTAAGATATCAATAAAAACTTTAGCGGATGCCTTTTTAATATTCGTATTCAGAGCACCAACACAAATAATCTCCCAAAATGCTCTCTTTACATTTTCATTTTGATTTTCCTTCATCAGCAATTCATCAACCGTCATCTTAATCAAATCACGATTTGCCAAAAAAGGCAGCTTTGTAAAAAAACGAAGGATGGATAGTCTTTCCCGGAATGAAACTGCTGAATATTTCAAAATTGCAGTTACCAGGTCAAATGGATAAATTAGAGATAAAGTTGAAAGTTCGTAAAGTTGAAAGTTCGGTTTAATAAATTTTACATTTAGTTTTTCTTGAACCTGAACTTTATCTAATGCCCCAATCAGCGAGAGGAAACTCAACGTTTCAACGTAACAGCCCATCATAATATGCTGCCCGTTATCAACGAGTGTGTTATTAATTGTGTGAATGAAGGAGTAAGCTCTTCCCCCAAGTTTTGGAGATGCCTCGATTAACTCAACTTCAAAATCGGCATTTGAAAGGTGAACTGAAGCGGAAAGTCCTGCGAATCCTCCCCCGATAACCAAACACTTTTTCATTAATAAACTAAGCTGTACTTAGCCCAAACTCCCAGTGATATTCCTACCTTTTCAAGATTGGAAACTTTAATATTCTTTTTATAAACATCATACTCAGCATCAATAATTTTTTGAAGAAGCTTGAAGTAAATGTGCTGCATTGCTCTAGCAGCAAACATGGATGGTTTATCATCCAAATCCAGATCACGAGTTGCTCTATCGAAATATTTTTTTGCAATTTCGGATTCGTGCTTCATTAAATCTATGAAATTATGGTTGTAAACATTTTTAACAATATCAGCCTCGGAGTAATTAAACTTAAGGAGATCCTCTTGCGGCAGATAGATTCGTCCTGCTTGCGAATCTTTTTTTACGTCGCGTAAAATATTTGTAAGCTGAAGAGCAATTCCGAGATCTATTGCAAAATCGCGGGTAGATTTATTCTTATATCCAAAAATTTCTATGCACATCAGCCCAACAGTTGATGCAACACGATAACAATAAATTCTCAGATCATCAAAAGTAAGATAGCGATTGGTTTGCAAATCCATTTCCATTCCTTTAAGTAGTTCAAAGAAAGGATCGAGTGGTATGTTAAACTGTGAAATCGTCTTTCCAAGTTTGTTCAGTAAAATGTAATTGGAATTTCCGTTGATGGATTTTTCCAGTTCAATACGCCATTTGTGCAGCTTCTCGTATTTCAAATCATCAGAATCCGCACTATTGTCAACAATGTCATCAGTCTGGCGGCAAAAAGCATAAACAGTATTCATCGCATCACGTTTTGGTGCTGGTAATAAATTAAAAGCATAATAGAAACTACTTTTACTTTTTTTAGCGATATTTTT
>JBGSOQ010000126.1:0-1634 GCA_041739035.1 Ignavibacteriaceae bacterium
TTCTTTTAGACTATCAAAAGTAAGATCAATTTGATTTTTTGTCTCTTTAAAAATTTCTTCTAAGTTTTTATCTGAAACATTATTAATAATTTGGTTTTTTAATTTATTTGGGTCGGTGAAGATATTTGTGAAGTTCATTTCATACTTATCAAGAATCGATTTTAATGCTTTTTCCAATATCGTCACCGAAGATCGAGGATAAATAATTGCGGGATCAATTTCGTAAAATTCATATAGCGGCAAAATTTGTGCAAAGTACGCCACTTCACTTGGTCCGCCTATGTAAAATCCAGTTGGGAAAAGAAAATCTTGGCAAATCGGCCGCAATAAAACGTTTGGGCTGAACTTATCCGGTTCAGATTCAATTAAATTATTTAATTCTTCCAGTGAATATTTCTTTCTTTTTCCCTTTAGTCGGAATTCATTTTCAATCGGTTCAATAACATATCTGCCTTCTTCATAATTGTAAAACAAGTTGATAGGGCGAATTTTAACTTGTGCATGATAAAGTTCATCTAGGTTTGCTGAAATATTCACCAACTTTTCGGTATGATTTCTAAAATTGGAAATCTCTTTTTTAAATATTGGTTTTAACAGCTCTTTTACTTTTGCATCTTGAGGGTCAAAAATTATAAGTCCGGATTGATCAAACAACCAAAACAATAATTCTTTGAAGCTTTCTTTAAAAGTTTTTTCTTCAAGATAGAAACTTTTTAGATTTTCCATCAGAGGATTCTTGAACTCTGTATTTCTAAGCTGAGTTTCAAATTCTGCTAAAAATTGGTTGATAGATTCCTTAAACTTCAGATGTCCAATACTTCCTCGATTTTGTTCATCTTCAATTTCTTCATCGTTGTACGAGATTTTTATCAATTCATTGTTATCATTTAAAACATTAATCGAGCGTACTTCATCAAAATCGTGATCATCACCTTCAAGCCAAAAAACGGGCACAAAATGATAATTATCATATCTTTCAGAAAGATGAGAACATAGCTTGATTGCCGTGATTATTTTGTAGAATGTGTAAAGCGGCCCGCCTAATATTCCCAGCTGCTGCCCTGGAACAACAGCAATTGTTTCTTTGTTTTTGAGGAGGGTTATATTTTTTAGAGTTTTTGAAGAAGGATTTAGAGATTTGTATTGATTGTTAATAATCGAAGAAAGTTCATTGCGAAATTCTTTCGGAGATTCTGCAAGCTGTTTAAATTTTACTATGAAATGTTCTTTATCACGAAAATTATATTTGTAGAATTTCTGGACTTTTTCAAAACTATCAATGTAATCGAGAAATAGTTTTGTATGTCCGGGAATTTCTTTGAAGTTAATGAACATTGACACTCCGAATGGTTATTATTTCTTCATTAAAACTAAGAAAAACTAATTTCCATCACAAATAAGACTGTGAAAGGACTGGACTTATTTGAGAATGCTGCTCACACGGTTATCTTTCGTGTGGGAGAATAATTCAGTATTTTCAATTCAAAATTGAGATGACTATTGGAACTAAATCCGCTAAAATATTTTACTTTAAAAAGAATTTTTAACATTCTAAAAATTGTAACCTCATTCTCCGTATCACGGATTATAAGAAAACCGATCGTCTGGGGGATGCCTTTAACGTATTCGATTGA
>JBGSOQ010000134.1:0-2361 GCA_041739035.1 Ignavibacteriaceae bacterium
TTTTTCAATTTAAAGTTTTAAAAACTCAACTCTTCTATTTAGTGATTTATTAACTGCAGAATCATTTTGTGCAATCGGCTGACCTTCTCCCTTCCCATCTGTTTCAATTCTGGAAGCATCAATACTAAAGTTTTCAACCAATGCATTTTTAACAGCAGCGGCACGGCGTTTAGATAAATCTAAGTTTGATTTATCGTCACCATCAGAATCAGTATGACCAACAATTTTTATTTTCACCGTTGGATTATCCTTAAGAATAGCAGCGATTTCTTTGAGAGAAGGATATGATTCCGGTTTCACAATATCTTTATTTACATCAAAATAAATTCCGTAGCTGATCAATTTGCCTTCTGTGAGAAGTTTGCTTCGCATATCCGGCAAACCGGTTGCAATACGAACATTGGCAACCATAGCAGTGCCTCTGTCAAAACGAATCATATTATACTTAATTTTTTTTGACATGACCTTGGGCAGGTCAAAAAGTTTTTCTTCACCCACATAAAGTCTAATTCTTTCTTTCTGCACCCAGATAGAAATTCTATATTTTCTATCCGCCAATAATTGTGGCTGGTCTTCACTGCCGGAAACATCGGGAGCCGATCCATTGTTATAATAAGCTATGTAAGAATTTGAGTATTCGAAACCAAACCGGATACCAGCATCACCGGGTCTTGCCAAGCCGTAAATTAAATCTTTGGGTTTAGTGGTGCTTAAAATGGAAAATGAAAAACCCGTGTTATTATTGTCTTTAGGATCTTTTGTAGGAATAACATCAAACTCGATAGTATAATTATCCGGCAATGTTACCGGCTCATCGAAAGTAGTGGCTCCTCGGCTATTTGTGATATTAAACCATCTGCCTTCTGCAACATTCGTGGTGACAACTTCACCTGAACCAGTGGTGTTCCATTGAATTGGAAAATCACCAATGCTTTCTGCTGTAAAGTCATCAAAGAAAATGACTTTTTCGCCGGGTACAAAATCGTATTTAGAATTTATGATGTTCTGGGGATTGTCTTGATTATCTTTTGTTGTAGATTTATTTACGTCATCAGAATTTTGTTTTTCCTTATCTGCATTCTGCTCTTCATCTTCGGTTTTATCCTCCCCCTCTATTTGCTTTTCA
Organism: Ignavibacteriaceae bacterium; assembly: GCA_041739035.1. GTDB lineage: Bacteria > Bacteroidota > Ignavibacteria > Ignavibacteriales > Ignavibacteriaceae > XYD12-FULL-36-8. Next base: position 1,127 of record JBGSOQ010000134.1, read on the forward strand.
GCTTCATCATAAGCTTTCTCCACACCTTTATTGATTTTATCTTCTGCCCTTTTTTCTCCCTCTTGTTTGATTTTTTCCTCGGTCTTTTTTTTCAGTTTATCAAATAATTGGGCTTGTGTGTTTTGCGGGAAACCGATTGCAAGTATCAAGAAGAAAACAACAAATAGATTTTTCATTTTATTTATCTCTAGTTTATTTTTAAGTGCTGTTGTTAGGGTTCAATAATTCATTTTCAAATTATTTGTAATCTCATTTCAAATTTAGGAAATTTCAGAATACAAAGAGCAGACCTCTATTAATAAACAATAAAAAACTAATTACGTGCTCAATTAAACCTTATCACTTCTTTTGATCGTAATGAAAGGTGTTTTGTCTTCCTGCCGCTTACTCTTTTGCGCCACATCTTAAAACTTGAGGGTTTCATTTCCTTCCTCATAATTTCACGCACATCATTTTCTTTCAAACCGAATTGAATTTCAATTGCTTCAAAAGGTGTGCGGTCTTCCCACGCCATTTCAATTATTCTGGAGATGTCTTCTTTACTAAAATTATTCATACCTAATAAACGCTAAACCTTGCTTTTTCGTTCAAAAATCGAAGAACGAACTTTCTACTTTAATTGTTCTAATATCAAACAATAACTTATGGAAACAAGGATAAAATGAAAGATAAAGTGGTAATTGTAACCGGTGCAAATAAAGGAATCGGTAAAGAAGCAACAAAAGAAATTGCAAAGCTTGGTGCTAAAGTTTACATGGCTTGCAGGTCAATGGATTCTGCAAATCAGGCAAAAGATGAAATTGTTCAAGAAACAGGCAATAAAAATATTTTTGTAAGGCATCTCGATCTTGCTTCTGTTGAGTCAACAATAAATTTTGCAGAGCAGTTCAAAAAAGAAGAAGCAAAACTTGATGTGTTGATTAACAATGCAGGTTTCTGGACAAAAACTAAAAAGTTAACTGATATAAATGTTGAACAGACATTTGCAGTTAATGTTCTCGGTCATCAACTTCTAACTCAATTACTTCTTGATGAATTAAAGAATGCTGCGCCAGCAAGAATTATAAATACTGCGTCACACTTTGCAGGCGGACTTGACATTGACGACATCAACTTCGACAAAAGGAACTATAATGAGACTCTTGCTTACAAGCAAACCAAACAAGCAAACAGAATGCTTACTCGTGAGTGGGTAAGAAGATTAGAAAATGATAATATCTCCGTTTATTCGATGA
>JBGSOQ010000164.1:0-2377 GCA_041739035.1 Ignavibacteriaceae bacterium
ACAGTTTCAACCGGAGGCATTAAATTATGGATTGCTTACCGCTGCAAGATGGTCTGTATATCATGAATTTGCTTATGATTTCCATCCACTTGTAAGAGGAACAATCTTCGGATTATACAATCCTGATGATAAATCCTTCGCCGTTGTTCCATCTGCGAGCTATTCAGTTATAACAAATTTGGATCTGCTCTTGCTTGCAATGTTTTTTAATGGTGATTCTTTAACTGAATTTGGTGACTATGGAAGCACGGTCTTTCTAAGATTAAAATATTCGTTTTGAAAAGCGCCCCAGGCCTTTTCCTATACTCAGCCCAGTCATTAAACACAAATACGTTATTTTCATACAGTTGTCATAACCGATCATTTTTATCCCAGAAAAATTTTTATTTTACATTATATTTAGAGTAAAGTTATTTTTCATCAATGATAATTAAACAGGATAAATGGAGATCAAAATGGATTATAGAGATTTAGGGCAAACCGAATTAAAGGTATCTGCAATTGGCTTAGGATGCATGGGTATGTCGGAGTTTTATGGCAAGGGCGATGATGAAGAATCAATAAAAACAATCCACCGAGCACTCGAGCTCGGTATAAATTTTTTAGATACAGCCGATATGTATGGTGTTGGTAAAAATGAAGAACTTGTTGCCAGGGCAATTAAAGATAAACGAGATAAATTCATCATTGCCACTAAATTTGGAAACGTGCGCGATCAGAACGGAAATTTTTTGGGCGTAAATGGCAAGCCAGAGTATGTAAAAAAAGCCTGTGAAGGAAGTCTGAAAAGATTGGGGATTGATGTTATTGATCTTTACTATCAACATCGAGTTGATCCCAACACTCCGATTGAAGAGACAGTTGGCGCTATGGCAGAATTAGTCAAGGAAGGTAAAGTAAAATATTTAGGATTATCGGAAGCCGCAGCAAATACTGTTCGCCGTGCATATGCAGTTCATCCAATTGCTGCTCTCCAAACCGAATATTCTCTGTGGACTCGCGATCCTGAAGGTGAAATCTTAGATGTGTGTAAAGAATTAGGAATAAGTTTTGTCGCCTATTCACCTTTGGGAAGAGGATTTTTATCGGGTCGTTTTCAGCCCAATAAAGAAATACCTGATGGAGATTACAGAAAATTTCATCCCCGCTTCCTGCAAGAAAATATGGAACATAACTATAAGTTAGTTGAACAGCTCACAATTATAGCCAAGGAAAAAAATCTAACAACCGCTCAAATAGCATTAGCTTGGGTATTAGCTAAGTGGGAAGGCATCATACCAATTCCCGGCACAAAAAGAATAAAATATTTAGAAGAAAACGCTGCCGCCGTAAGTGTGAAATTATCAGAAAGTGATTTAAAGAAAATCGATGAAATTGCTCCTTGGGGATTTACAAAAGGACCACGCTATCCGGAACAGGCAATGAGTGCTGTAAATAGATAAAAAGCCACAGATTTTGTCGATCAATAAGTGTCAAATAAAATTGAACTACCTATCGATATAAGTTGTTCAATAAATTGGATATTTATAGATAAGAAAATGGAAGAAATGAAAGTACACTCATATAAAATAAAACATGCCGCATTGTTGTTTTTGTTATCGGGAATGATGATTATCCTAAATTCATGTTCAACGGTAGATTACATCAGCTACACCAGTCAGTCGCACGGCACTAAATATAATAATCAAAACCAGATTAGCTTAATCACCTACAACATCAAAGCAATCTACAAAAAAGAGCAAGATGAGGTTGATAATCTAATGGAATACATTAACACCGAGGGTTTTGATTTTGTAATCTTTCAAGAATTATTTAACGAAAGCACGCGTGATTATATCATAGAAAAATCCAATACAAATCATTTCAGCGACATAATTGCTAGAGTGGATTATAATTCATTCCCCGAATTCATTTTTCAGGATGCAGGCTTATTTATGATGAGCTCATATCCGAGAATCGATTTGTCTGATATCGAATTTGGTAATGGAATTAAAAACTCCAACGGAGTTATACACATGATACTTGATAAAGAAATGTCGAGGTCAAATGATTTTCTTGCGAATAAATCTGTGATGGGTGCATTATTTGATGTTGATAAAGACACAAAACTATTCCTATTTACAACACATGTTCAAGCGCTTGGTACAACTGAGCATAAAGAGCTACAACTACAGCAAATAAGAAATTTTATTGAATCAACGCTAGATTCTGTACTTAATTCCGGCATCGTTAATTCGAGTGAAGATTTAATTGTTATTTTAGCGGGAGATTTTAACAGCGATGCTTATAATGAAGGAAGATTCTCGAGATTACAAAATCTCTTGGGCTATCCGCGTGATTTACACAAAGAATTTCATCGCGAGAATAAAGAACACAC
>JBGSOQ010000206.1:0-13775 GCA_041739035.1 Ignavibacteriaceae bacterium
AGATTCCGATCGCGCTCATTTATTAGATCTTCTCGCAATCTTTCGATTTCCCCCGCCAAATCAGCTGGTGGTAGAAGGCTTTGTTCATTCTCGTCTATGTAAAGATCCATTGTACACCTCTTTTATTGTTCATCAACGGGCTTGTAACAACTCTCTTAATAAAGCAAATTTGGATACTGACTTGGTCGTTACACTCTACTGCCATAATTCTAAATAAATTAGATTGTTTGATTAGCTTAATTAGTGTGTATGGAATAATCTGTATATCCTTTTTCACCTGGATAATAAAATTGTTCGTCTTGGGTTCCAGGAACGCAATAGTTTAGGATTTATCAATTTATATTTCTTTCTTTAAAATTATCCATCACACTAATACAAACTCAATAACTGCTTAATCCTTGAATGTTCCATCAATTATACCAAACAAAAAGTGTTGTGGTAAAAATTTGTAAAATTAGGGTTTTGAACTAGATACTCTACCATTGCATCAACTGCTTTTATGGATAAGTTTAGCCTGTTCTTACCTAATTTTTCCGGCACACCCTGCATTGTAACAAAAGCTGCTTCGTATGTTTTATCTTTTATCAACGGCTCATCACCAATAAATATTTGTTGAATGCGATACCCTTTTGGATTTTCAATTCTCATTTTTACATATAAACCCAAGCACCGTTTAACATATCCACCCATTTGCTTCATAGAGTCAGCAGAAAATGTTCGTTCCAAATTTTCTTCAAGCATACCAATTATTTCATTGCCGGTAAGTTGCACCGTAGAAACCTCAGGATTCATAGGAATAATATTGAATAAATCCCATTTGGTTATTGGGCCAATCGGAATGGGCGCTCCGTAACGCCAACCGTTTGAGAATGCAATATCAGTTTTAGTTATTAACTTTATAGCTGACAATAAAAGATTATCCATTGTGGATTCCAGTGTATTATATCTATGTAATATGACGGGTGTTTGTCCAACTACTTCTTGCTTTAAACTTTGAAATGGTTTTATAATATCATCAACCATATTTGCAATCTCTTCATTCAGTTTAACAGATGTATCAATGGTAATAAGTTTATAGGTGAAATCAATAATTTTCTTTTCTTGAATATTCAATTCCAGATGTCCTAAAAAAGAACCGTGACAACCGCATTGAATTACAATTGTATTATTAATTTTTATAACTTCATATAAGCGATTATGAGTATGGGCACTTAAACAAATATCCACACCATTTATTTCCGAAAGCAAAGCAGCATCTTGCGGAAATCCATTGTGCGAAAGAAGTACTATAAGATTTGCACCTTCATCTTTGGCTTTTTGAATATATCCGGGCAGCTCTTTTGAACCATCTGTAATTTTTAATCCTTCGCTAAAATTCTTCGGCATCGTTTTATCAATGATATTAGAACAAATTCCAATAACAGCAATTTTCAGATCTTCAACTTCTTTTAGAATGTAAGGTGGAAGAAAAAGACTGTTGTCTTTGTCATACACATTAATGCCTAATATGGGATAGTTTAACTGACTCGCAATATTTTTTAGTTGCTGCGGACCATAAGCGAAATCCCAATGACCAACCATTGCACTAAAGCCCATTTTATTTAGTATAGGGATAATAGCTTCCCCTTTTGATTGGATTAATGGTAATGTACCATGAAAGGTATCTCCACCATCAAACAATAAGGTGTTTCTATTGCTTTTTCTAATATCCTTTATTTTAGAAGCTATACGAGAAAAACCGCCAGCAGTTTCTATAATTTCTTTACCACCCTTATAGAATAATTCAGGATGTGGTTCAAGGTAACCATGTACATCATTAATATAAGCTATTGATAATTGCATTTTACATTTCTTACATCATTGAATATTATTTCGAGATTGTTCGAATGATTATCTGTCATCCCGTTCATTCTCCTGCAAATTTGATCAGCTCAGTATTAAACTTTTTAGTTTCCTCCAGAAACAAACTATGTCCGCTATTCTCAAAAGCAATTATGCGTGAATTTGAAATTCCGGCTTTCATCTGTTCCGCCAAATCAAAAGAACATATTTTGTCTTTTTTGCCATGCATAATCACTGTTGGAATTTTTATTTTCGTCAAATCACTTCGCAGGTCTGTATCACGCAAAGCGATTAAACATTGAGCAGTTGCATAAGAAGATGCACTTAAACAAATTCCATACAACCAACTTCCGATGCCTTCATTCAAAGAAGTTTCTGTAGCGGAGAATATCTTTGCGAAATTTGATAAGAGCTTTGGTCGGTCTTTATAGTTCAATTTGATTAAGTCATCAACCGCACTTATTGGAAGATTGTATGGAAAGTCTTTGCGTTGTGTCCAAATCGGGGCGGCTGCACTAATTAAAGCCAGCTTAGAAACATGAGCTCCATTGTAATTTGCAACAAAACGAATAGCAATGGCACCGCCCATGGAAAAGCCAACTAAAACAGAATCTTTTATTATAAGCTTAGCTAAAACTTGTTTTATATCCGATGTATGCACATCATAATCATAGGCTCTGTAAGGCTTATCGGATTTGCCAAAACCTCTTAGCGTAATACCAATTACACGAAAATTTTTATTTATCAGTTCGTTGTACTGGTATTCATACATTTCATCACTTAACGGCCAACCATGTATAAACACAATAGGTCTGCCTTCGCCCGCATCTGTTATATGAAGGCGCACATGGGGTTCAACTTCTATATATTCTGCCCTGGCAATAACAGGTATTTTTTCACTGAGTGTTTTATTCATTTTTCTTTTCCTTATTATTTTGGGTTGATTTATGAAAACATATTCGTCTTATTCAAGAATAACAATTTCTGATATTTTTCTATTTCGAATTTCAAACTCCGAATAATTCTTAACCGACGCTAATAATTTCTCAAACGTCCTTTTATTGTATCAAGGGAAGACTTTAACTTATCGACTGCTCCTGTTACTGCTTGTTCCTGGGTATCCGCATTATTAGTAACAGCTATTGGTTTCATTCCCTTAAGACGAGCTTCAATCATGCATCGTTTATCGTTCTTTCCTTTCTTGTCACCGTCTTCATCCTTCAGATGGATTTCCACCTTAGTAATGTGATCACTCACTCTACTTAATGAACTTTCAATTATGCTTCTGAACTTTGCAATTAATGTCTCATTACTTTGGATATTATGGCCTATATTTATTTGGATATTCATGTTTTGCTCCTATTATTATTGTGATTGACCTTATAACCATAAGTGACTGCCTCTGCAATCATCGTTCGAACGACTGATTGAAGGTCTCTACCATTCCGTGTAGTGCTTAACATTCGTTTTGCTTTCCTTATTTTTTTTTGACCCAGGTTGTAAATTATCAACCACTTTTTGAGCGATATATATTTCATTCTTCACACTAAGCATGTTCAGTTTCGAGCATTTCGTTCAATTGTGCCAGTCGCGTGTTAATCCTATCATAGTCATAGATTGACTTAACGGTACGCTCGGCCAGTTCGGCAATCAATTGTACTTGTTCAAGAAGAGCCCGCCTTCGTTGCGTTCTGGTCGTTAAACCGGCAAGGGTTTGAAAGGAGTCCAGCATATGCAAGATAATGGCAACATTACCATTGGCGCTGCTTCTAATTTGATTAAACGATTCAGATAGTAAGCTTTCAAAGCTCACACCTTTAGCGATCACCCTCAGTTCCCCTTTCTCGTAGCGGTGCAATGAGGGGATTTGCCGAGTCGCCATCGGTGCCAGAATCGCCGTAAGATAATCCACACACGTCACAGCAGTTGTTGTGTCGTTGATGCCGGGAGAGAGTGCTTTCAAACCCACATCCACGATCTGCCTGATACCAAATGCCGGATCCTGTTCCACCGAACGGAAGCGGCTGATGCTGAATGCTGCATGTAAGGCAGAAATCTTTTCCTGATCAGGCTGGTCTTCCATAGCGAGTGAAACCAGCGGAGTGTTTTGGACAACAAACTCACCGATTCCGCGTTCCATCCGTACAACAGTTTTCCAGTCTCGCGCCACGCGGAGTAGTCCGTCATTATTCACATTCTGGATATAGCCGTTCTCCCTGGATTGGATGACACACCAATTCCTCTTAGCTAAGGGAGGTGGAATTTGTTCATCATCGTCTTCATCCGGCCCGTGCCCAAGTTTTTCCGGGAACAGCAGATCAATGGTCGCGTTAGTTTCCTCAGCGATCGAAGCAATGATACTGGAAGCCTGGATCGAAGAAGCGATGTGATGAATGAAAAACATTAGGGTGCCAACACCTACCAGTGCCATTACGAAGCCAAAGAATACTGCCAGATTTGGAACAAATGCACCCTCGTCACCGCTGCGAATGGTACGCAAAACGATTAGGCAATAAGTAAAAATGCCTGCGAAGATCCCAAGCACAGCCTGCGTAACACGGCTACGCATAAAGTTCCGTAAGATGCGCGAAGTGTATTGGCTCGAAGCCAGTGCAAGCACTACCAATATCATGGAGAACGAGACGCCCACTATGGACATCATCGAACCGGCAATCGTGGACATCATTCCTCTCGCGCCTTCTGCCCCGGCTCCAAAAAGTCGTGGCCACTGGTTCAGCCATCGGTCGCTTCCGGCGGAATCCGATTGAATCAAAGTTACAGCTAAGGCAATGCTAGCCAAAACAATCAGCGAAGGCATAAACCAAAAGTTCGACCTTAAATCGCTCCAAAGTTGCTTCAACTTATTCATTAGTCAGTTTCCATTTCCAATTTCTAATTTCCGGCACGACTTGGTTGTGTTTATCAAATGCAATGTTTGTGCTAGATTTCGTAAGACTATTCATTCTCCTAACCTTCACACAAAACAGGTTCAGTTTGGAGCATTTCGTTAACTTGTGCCAGTCGCGTGTTAATCCTATCATAGTCATAGATTGACTTAACGGTACGCTTAGCCAGTTCATCGATCAATTGGACATGTTCGCGAAGTGCCCTCGCCCGCATCTGTTATGTGAAGACGCACATTGGGTTCTACTTCTATATATTCTGCCCTAGCAATAACAGGTATTTTTTCACTGAGTGTTTTATTCATTTTTCTTTTCCTTATTATTTTAGGTTGATTTATGAAAACATAATCGTCTTATTCAAGAACAACAATTTCTGATATTTTTCTATTCCGAATTTCAAAGTTTGAATAATTCTTAACCGTTACTAATGATTTCTCAAACGTCCTCGAATTGTATTAAGAGAAGACTTTAACTTATCAACAGCTCCTGTTACTGCCTGTTCACTAGTGTCAGCGTGATTAGTAACAGCAATCGGTTGCATTCCTTCAAGGCGAGCTTCAATCATGCATCGTTTATCGTTCTGTCCGTGCTTATTGCCGTCCTCATCTGAAAGATGGACTTCCAGGCGCGTTATCTGATCACTATATCTGCTTAAGTCTTCCGATATTAAAGCTGTAATCAAAGTTTTGAGTTCTTCACTCCCAGTTACATTTTTGTCGGTGTTAAATTGAATTTTCATAATTGTTAAAAATTTAAATCTTAAAAAAGTTGATTAATATAAAATTGATATTAGGTCATTTTATCATGTCTGCAATTTTTATATTTCATGTTATATATCATATAAAGAATATTTTTTTCAATAACGAAATACTGCGGCAAGTCCTGTTTTAGTTGGCATTTTTTCCGATGGAATAATCATAACTTTCCCACCCATCTTTGTGACTAATTCTCCAATATCATCAAGTAGGTCGTCTAATATTGGTTGTGTTGAATCTGCTTGTTTGAAAGTACCGGTATTTTTATTTCTAAGCCTCTTTGCAATTACACGATTCGCCTCTATAAGAATTATCTCTACTCTTCCAGCTTCTGCTGCTTCTACCACTTCCTCAATATTGTCACTGCCTAAGCCATTTGCCTTTGCTTGCACGAACTTATCAGCTAAATTTTGAAGTTTAAGTAAATAGTTTGGCTCCAACACCTCCCATGCTAATTTTATCAGCTTATCTGTTGAAATAGATTCCGGGTTCACTGCAATACCTTTTGGCAGCAATAATGGATTTTTGTTTACCTTTTGAAAAAGATTATGGTGTTCTGGCAGAGCAGCAAGTAACAAGGGCAATCCTGTTGGTTTTGAATAGTACTCGTAAATGGCACTGGCAATGACACGAAAAAATCCCTCAGCATCTTTGTCAACTGCATCTTTTTTACCACCATGACCATGGTGCATGTTTGAGCTTTCTCCCCCGACTCCACCATAAGATGCGACAGTCGAATGCTTTTCGGTCAATTCATCTCCAAGTGCCTCTGTTATAGTTTTGGGAATATCAGGATGGAGTTCTACCTCGACAAGTGAATGACGGTTACCTTCAAAGAATCGTATATCATGAAGGTTTAAACTCAAAACATGGTAGCGGTCTACAGATTGCAAATATTTTCTTAGAGGTTTTGTATGAAAACTATCAGCTACAACTGCAAATTCTTGAACTGCTATCGGTATAGTTATAACTTTGAAATATTCAGTCGAACCGAGAACAGCAAGTCCATCCAATGTATGATTCCAAAATTCCTTGTTATTGCCAAGCGTCTCGAATGGTTCAAGAAATTTCTTTACATCGAAAGCTGAATATTGTTCTAATAAGGATTTCTCTAATTGTTTAACAAGATTTTTAAATCTGATAATATCCTGAAGGTTTTCAGGGTGACTTCTATGAGTAGGCATATAAAGTGAAAGACATGATGTGCTGCTTATAGATAGGAGTTCTTTAATTAATTCTCTGGTAAGTAATTCCATAATATTTTTCCCTTTAATTTTCAGCTTTAGAGTACACCGATGCAACAAACTTCTTAAGTTGTTCATCGAATTCGACAGGATTTTCCATGTTGCTTAGATGGCCAGCGTGCTCTACGATACTCAACAAGGAATCTTTAATTTTTTCATGCATCATTTGTGCTGCTTCGGGAGGGGTAATTTTATCCTCTTTCCCAACCAGAATCAGTACTGGTACATTTATATCGTGCAGCTTGCTGCAAGTTTCTTTGCGTTCATAAAATGACCGTAATGTTTTATAAAGCGACTCTTTAGTTGTATTTAAAATCATTTCCCTTACGTGAGCAATTTCCTTTTCCTTTGTAGATAAAGATTCGGGTGCAAAAAGATTTTTTATACTCTCATCAGCAAACTTTTCCACCCCGTCTTTCTTGATGCTTTCAATCGTCTTTAATCGTTTTTCTTTTGCTTCGGGTGTATCAGCTATGCAATTGGTATCACTCAATATAAGGGCATCAAAACGATCCGGATATTTTTCAACAGCATTTAACGCAATGTATCCGCCCATAGATAAGCCACACAGCATTGCTTTATCAATTTTCAGTGCATCCATAAAGCCTAAAAGATCATCTGCAAAAAGCTCAATTGAAAAATCACCGGTTCCCGAATCTGAGTCTCCGTGTCCTCGTACATCATAAGCAATCACACGGTAATTTTCTTTCATTGCCTTCAACTGCTTATCCCACATCGACTTATTAAATGGAAAGCCATGGATGAAAATGATAACCGGAGCTCCATTCTCTCCTTCATCATTGTAACTAATTGTAAGATCATTTACGATCATTTTAATATCTTTTCCTAAGTTGCGCATAGTATTATACTCTCTATTATATTGTGATTAAATTCTAAGCGATTACATACTTTGCACAATATGCTTCATCTTTTGTAGTGCGTATTAAGACAATATCGGCAATGAAAAATATCAGACCGATTATACTGTAAATGATAAGTGCTTTTATATCACATGCACCGCCTGTGTTATATATAAATAATACCGCAGCATAAATAAGTTCGCCAATTCCAAGGACAGTAAGTAACCCGCCAAAGATTCTTTTCATATTCATAAAATTCTCTCTTTGTATAATAATTAAATTTATAAATGATTTTTGTCTATAGTAATACTCTTTATCTATAATTCTTCTTTGACTATCTATTTTTCATCCGCTCATATGATTTTAATTTTATTCCTTCCGGTGCGTGTTCACTAACATAATTTTCCAATAATGCAGTAAGTGAATCATAATATGCCCTTAAGGTCTTAATATTTATTTCTGGATTTTTCGTATCGGAAATGGTAACTGGCATTTCTCCTAAATATTCAGACAGTTCAGGATATTTTTCCTGTATAGTCATAGTAATTTCCAGTATTTTTGAATTAAGTTCTTTTTCTGATTCCATAATTCCTGCCTTATATTCAACTAAAATTCTTCTTTTACTATATGTTTTCCATCCACTTTTAATTGTACCAACTGCTTTTCAATTGCCTCTATCATTGGCGGAGGTCCGCATACATAAAAGTATTGATTGATACCACCACTATTTGCTTTGAGAAAATCTAGCGTGATTTGTCCGTACGCATATCCAGCTTCTTTTTTTTCTGATAAAATGTTGATGAAATTATTGCCCAATAATTTTTTAAATTCATGTTCGAGTATGATGTCGGCTTTTGTTTTATTTGCAAATATGAGTTTGTTATTACCTATTTCATTTTTTGATTGAAGATATCTGAAGATGGAAATAAACGGAGTAACTCCTGCACCTCCGGCAATAAATATACCCTCACCATTGTAGCTGATTGCACCAAAGACATCGTGAAGAATCAATTCATCATTCTTTTTAAGTTGCAAAAGTTCATTAGTAACGCTCTTGTGCAAAGGATATGTTTTAATCGTAAATTCGAGGTAATCATTGTCAGGGAGACAAGTAAAAGTGAATGGTCTCTTTTCATTCTTCCAACCATTTTTATTTATTGCAACCTCAGTTGCTTGCCCTGGAATGAAGTTGAAATCCTTGGGTTTTTCAGTAACAATTTGCAGCACATCATGTGTGATATGCTTAATTGATTTTATTTTTACAATATGTTGTTTCTTCATAATAAAATTATTTTTTACTCTTTAATAAAATTAACTTACAACACTTTCGGATTGGGTGGCTAAATAATTCTCTAATCCCATTTGCTTAATCTGTTCATTTTGAATTTCTGCCCAATCAACGTGACCCTCTTCCATTTTAAGTATCTTCGTCAGCAGATCAACAGTGCCTTCATCACCGACTTCGTGGGCAAGTTTGATTGCGGCATTATAAGTGCGTACAGCATCATGTTCGTCGTCATTGTCATTGCTGATCATTTCTGGAACAGTTTTACCAATCTTTATAGTATTAAGTTTGGATACCGTTGGTGTACCATCTAAAAAAATGATTCGCTCGATAAGCCATTCGGCATGATGCATTTCATCCATTGCCTGTTTTCTGATAGCCATGTGAAGTTTACTGTAACCCCAGTTTTCGCACATTTCAGAATGTACCATATATTGGTTTATGGCAGTAAGTTCATCTGCTAAGCGCTGGTTAAGGATCGAGAGTAATTTTGTATTGCCTTTCATCTACGTTCTCCTTTAAAATTATTATGATAAATATTGAATTGATTAATTTTTCTTTCTAAAGAACAGCCAACCTATAAAGACTCCAACAAGAAGAGTAATTATAGTAGGAAACCACCTCCAACTATGCCCTCCCATCCAATCGTTTTCATTCATCCTTCCATGCATTCCGCCATCCATTATTGCACCGCTGCCGAAGTATAAAAAAAGCACTACTATGATTACCAACGCGATAATCAACAATGTATTTTTTGAAATGTTCATATTAATCTCCTTTGCAGTAATTGTATTATTTATGATAAATATTTCTTTTGCATTAATTCGACGCAATTCTAATGGATAATGGATAAATCGAAGAAATTTCACATATGAATTTATTATTCTCATACCGATCGACAATAGTAGTTTAAACTGCGCTTGAAGTGATGTTGGAACTAAAAAAAGGAGAATAAAATGGAATACCTTTTTCATTAAATTTTTGCTTACAATTAAAAAAATCTATTGCTTGTCGATCATTTTTTTGCGAATATATCATTGATTGCATTTCCGACAACATCCATATCACGATTAAGCTCTCGCTTGAATTCTTCCCATTTATCTTTTCCATCATACTTATATTCACTTATCTTTTTCTTCAGCTCGATATTTCTTTGTTCTAGCACCGCTACTTCTTTTTCATATTTAGCCTTGAATTTTGCACTCGCTGTCTTAATCTCCGCCTTTAAATCATTAATGCTTTTTTCATTCGCAATAATTTTGGATTCAGCGTTACTCTTGAATTGCTGCCAATCCTTCTCATATTCAGCCTGCGCATCTTTCAAATCCTGATTTGCTTGTTCAACATTTTCTTTTGCATCTTCTACTTTTTTTTCTCGATTGATGTTACAGCCTGTTAATACTGCTCCTGCAATAAACACCATAACTATTAAGATGAAATATTTGTGTTTCATAATTCTCCTTATGAATTTTGTTAGAAATATCAATGTGATATATTTTAGAGTTCCGGTAAACTCGTGCCGCTAGGATGCATTAAATTTCCCGGCAAACTAATCGTTATAATTTCGAAATTATTTTGCGTAATTCTTCCTTGGCTTTTCCACGTTTATTCTGCAATCTTCCCCATATTTTTTTTTCTTGACCTTTTGCGAAAAATAAATCATCATCAGCTAGATATGTAAATTGTTGTTTGAGTTTACTTCCAAGTTCATTCCAGTATCCTTTAATTCTTAACGTATGCATTTGATAACTCCTTTATAATTGTGATTGAATAATATTTCTGTAATAGTTTCCTCATTACAATATTATGATAGGAAGTAATTGAGTATTGTTCAATCAGTCAAAGGGATGAAAAAGGAACTACATCATTTGGGTGAGACTGATTGTCGAGTATCCTGGCCTTTATAATTTGGATTTACTGAATCGACAAGATGAGTATGAATTGTGATGTTTTAAACTTAAAAATATTATGTGTGGATGGTTTTGCAGGTAAACTTCTTGTTATTAATATATACTCGGCATTTTGTCTAACTGTGCATCCTTAATTGGCCAGATCATTGAAGTCAAATTTATTAATACTACTGTAATGAAAGCTATTCCGGATACTTCAATTAAATTCATAAAATTCTCAGAACATATTCTTACTTAATAAATATATTTAAGGGTATTATCTGCATTATTTTATCTAGGCTTAAACGATTAAGATAGAATCTTAGAGATTTAAGGTAGACTAGAAATGGTGAACTTGATGTCTCAGTTACATACGATATTTTTTGTTGCTCACGATCTTTTCCAAGTCTTCTTGCATAATCTTCGTTCTCTTGATGCAGTTGAAAACTGAAAATAGTTGCTAGCAAAGCCCACCAAAATAGAATAAATATCATTAGACCTACCAATAAATTCATATATTCTTTATTATGTCATCAATTGATAAAATTATTAAGTGAACTGCGTGTCACCTGAAGGACAAAGCCAACTCCCGCTAACTGTAAATCTAAAAAGTCCATTCCAAATTTCTCATTAGAACCTATAACAAAAGAAAAAGATTCAAGAAAAGAATAATCATTAAAATTGTTGTAAATCCCCAAAAACCGGCTTTTAACGGCTTGATTAAATGATTATTTAACTTTCCATAATTTGGAGTTGAAACCGCATTTTGAATCGGACTGGATTGTTTTATTGTTTCCATTTTTATTATCTCTTTATAATATTTTTCTTATAAAAAGTTAAAAAATGAAGAAAGCGAATTCAATCGAGCGAAGGGATGAAAAAAGAACTACATCATTTGGATTAGTCGAACTTAAAAAAACAGCTAACCTCATAGTTTTGTGGATACTGAGCACTTTATTTAAAATTATTTATTAATTGAGATGTTCAGCAAGCCTGAAGAATTTTTGAGTTAGTTTTTGAAATATACTTTTGTTTTGCTTTCCCTTCACTAAGATCATTTAAAAACTGCGGGAGAGTAATTTCAGCTTCATCAAAAACAAGATGACCTACATTTTTGTAATATTCATCATTACTTGTAAACAAAGATCCGGAAGCAATGGACTAGATCTTTTGTGGGGATCTGTAATGTTTCTTCACGACTTTTGTTACTTCTAATGCTAAAAGGGGAATTGTTCCTAGTGCTATCAGTATAACAACATCACTAAATGGCATATATGTGGTTTTAAGAAAAGCACCTAATACATTATTGTGTTGACTTAAAATCTGGAGTCCAAAAGATATGGCAACGACTATTACTAAATTGATGTTCGTGAAAAGAGAGATTTGCCAAACATATTTTGTTTCACTTCTGGCACCAAATGATCGCAATAGTTCTGCAAATACTAAAACAGTAAAAGCATATGTCCGAGCAGTTTCCGTTGTTTGATTTTGTAACATATATAAGTAAACAGCAAAAGCGACACCAGCAGTAAGAAACCCTGTAAAGAACATTGTTCGGAAAAAACTTCCATCAGTTATCCTTTCAGATCGTTTTCTTGGTGTTCGTTTCATTACATCCGAATCAATTTTATCTGTAGCCAGGGTTAACGCAGGCAAACCATCTGTTACTAAGTTAATCCAGAGTAAATGAATAGGTAGCAGTGGTGCAGGCAGTCCAATGATAACACTGATAGTCATTAACAGCAATTCACCAGTATTGCCCGCCAGCAGATATTGCAGTGTCTTTCGGATGTTATAATAGATTCCGCGTCCTTCTTCAACGGCTGCAACAATAGTTGCAAAGTTATCATCAGTGATTATCATATCAGATGCTTGTTTGGTAACTTCTGTACCTGTTATTCCCATTGCGATTCCAATGTCAGCGCCTTTGATAGCAGGAGCATCATTTACTCCGTCTCCAGTCATTGCAACAACTGCATCATTCTCTTTCCATGCACGAATGATTCGAAGTTTATGTTCTGCAGTAACACGTGCATAAACAGAAATATTGGAAACAGCCTTATTGAGATCTTGATCAGACATTTTTTCCAACTCAACACCAGAGACAGCTTTATCTGTTTTTGAAGTGATACCGATTTCCTGAGCTATTGCTGCGGCTGTATCCGGATGATCTCCGGTAATCATAACAACGCGAATGCCGGCATCATTGCATTCTTTAATGGCATCTTTTGCTTCACTTCGTGGTGGATCGTACATTCCTGTAAGACCAACAAATACAAGATCTTTTTCAACTTCATCAACCGCCAAATCTTTAACAGAAGAATTTTCTAAATTACGATACGCTGAACCCAGCACACGAAGTGCTTGCTTTGCCATCTTGGTTGTTTCAGCCGAAATGTTAACTCTATCTTGATCAGTTAATTCGCGAATACCCTCACTTGTATAAAGATGTGTACAAAGCTGCAGCATTATACCTGGGGCCCCATTTGTAAAGGCGCGATATTTTCCATCCTTCATTTTTCGTATTACTGTACTTCGTTTGCGATCCGAATCGAAAGGAAATTCATATTGCTTCGTCATTTCCTTATTGATATGTTCTTGATTACCACCTGCTTTAATACCCGCACTAAGCATTGCACCCTCTGTTGGATCACCAATTACTTTCCAGATTCCATCTTCATTTTTCAGATTTGCATTGTTGCATCCAATAAGATTTGTTGCTAGTTCTAATAAAGGTTTAGCATGAATTGATTCTGTTTTACTCCCATCAAAAAATATTTTACCTTCTGGTCCATATCCTTCGCCGGTTACTGAATATATTTTCCCGGAAACATAAAGTGCTCTTACTGTCATTTCACCAACAGTTAAAGTTCCTGTTTTATCTGTGCAGATTACAGTTGTTGAGCCAAGTGTTTCAACAGCAGGAAGTTTCCTCACAAGAGCATTGCGACGAGACATACGTAAAACTCCAAGACCGAGTGAAACAGTTACAACTGC
>JBGSOQ010000208.1:0-40131 GCA_041739035.1 Ignavibacteriaceae bacterium
TTGGAAATTGTTAGAAAAAAACAAATCCGACCGACTTTTGTTATTGGAAACGATAATAAGGAACAGCTTAGGCTTCTAGCCCAAAATGGTGAGGTAATTCCAGCAATTGCTTTCGGATATCCTTCGACAGCTAATGATACGGCGAAAGATTTGTTTGATTATAAATCACAGTATGAAAGCATTACTCAAGTAAAAACCCGTTTTGAAGAAATCACTAAGAAAAAAGTAAATGGCGTTCTGCCAATGTTTGGCCTTTTTAACAAATCTACTCTAAAAGCATTAACCAGCGCTAGTTTTAATTTTTTGATTTCAGATTCAGTAAATGGCAATTCACTTCCCAAAATTTTATCTTGGAATAATCAAAGAATTATTGGAATGTATAAATCATCCCGCGATGATTTTGATATAATTAAAAATTTTGGTTTAACCGATTCCGTTTTTCAATTTTATACTTACCAAGAAGATGTAGATAGAATATTATTTGAAGGCGGATTGTATGTCTTTAAATCTCATTCTGCATATCAGCTTCAGCCAAAAAATATTGGGGTAATTAACAGTGTAATTGATGATTTGCGAAAAAAGAGTTTCTGGATAGCAACTGCGTCAGAAATTAGCAAATGGTTCAATACTAAAAATCAAATAGAAGTAAGTGTCAAGAGAATGGGAAGTCGCCGCGTAAGATTAACTGTTTCCAATTCAGGTGACAACTATAGTGAAAAAATTGACATTGATGCAGATCTATCTGAAGTTGCTCAAAATATTAAACTATCAGCAGAAATAATTGGAACTAAGCTTCCAATGTTTAAAAAATTAAATGGCGGAAGTCTAATTAGATTAACGGTTGAGGATTTAAAACCACACGAATCTAGAATATACTACATCGATTACGATACAAATAAAAATATTTTAGCGCATTTTGGCCAATAACATGAGAATAAAACTTAGTTACGTATTAATTTTATCAGTTCTGATATGCTCAGACTTTTATTCAAAGAACAAAAAAATTGCTCTGCTTTATCCTCAGAACACAATATCGTTAGCGTCTGAAAATGCTTCTTGGTTAATTGACAATTTCTACAGTTGGGAATTATTTCTAATACAGAATAAATATAAATATGATGTTATAAAAGATGAGGACCTAGAAGATGGCTTGTCCGATGATTTTTCACTCTTGATTTTGCCAGCGGCAAAAAGTGTAAACGAAAAAGAAATTTTATCAATAAAAGAATTTCTGAACGAAGGTAATTCAGTATTTTCAACCTCAAGTTTGGGATTGTATAACAGTGCCGAAAACTGGCAAGGATGGGAAAATTTAGAAAAATTATTCGGTATTCGTTTCGTTTCAGAAATTCCTCAAGAGGAGGGAAGCAGAATACATTCAATATTCGGCGGAACACCTATATCGCCCAATATCGATCCAGGATTTCGGTTACAAATTACAACTTACGATAAACCGATTGAAGTTAGAATTAATTCAAAAAATACATTTCCAATAGGGTACTGGCAAAATTCCTTAATTCCGTTTGAAGGTAAGAATGAAATTAATAATACTACCTCTGCTGTTTATGGAAATTATGGTAAAGGAAGTTTTGCATGGCTCGGATTTGAATTCTCCGCGGTTGTTGGAGCAAAAATGCATCAGAAAACAGCTAATAATCTTTGGAAGAATATTATTGATTGGCTGAACGATGAGCCAATTGCACAATTGGAAACCTGGCCGAAAGGAAAACAATGCGCTGCAGTAATATCATGCGATGTTGAATTCAAATTCAATTTTATTAATAATGCTTTAGATTTGCTTGAAAAAGAAAAAATACCCGCCCAATTTTACATTCTTACTGAATCGATTGATTACCCAAGTTTTGATCGATTAAACAAAATGGGAGATATTGGACTTCATGGTGATGTTCATATTTTATTTAAATGGCAGGATTACAAAACTCAGTTAGACAGACTTACACAAAGTATTTCCTTTTTGGAAAAACTAAGTGGTAAAAGACCTATTGCGTTTCGACCACCAGAAACTTTTTTTGACGAAACAACCTTGGATGCTATTGATGCCGCGAATATGAAAATTTTATCTTCAGATGTTATTGAAGACCGCGCTGTCCCGCAATTTTTAGAAAGTCATCCGAAGGTATTAGTTATTCCTAAAACCGGCTTCGATGATTATGATATCTTTCAAAGACTCAAAATGGATAATATTGAAGATCAATCTAGAAGATATCTTTTAGATTTTAATCGAATATTTCAGGAAGGTGGTTTGTATAGCTTGAATTTCCACACGCAAATGCAATGCCGCCAGGAATTTGTTAATGCTTTAGTTGAACCTATTCAGGAGATTAAGTCCAAAGATGTTTGGATAACCACACATGATAAAGTTTACGATTGGTGGATGAAAAAAAGTAAAATTGAACTTGATACAAAACTTATTGATGATAAAAATTATTTAATTGAAATTACGAATAAAAGTGAAGAACAAATTGATGAGGTTGCACTAAGTCTTCACAAAAAAAATGGTTTGGAGCCAAATTTTATCCAAATTACAATAGACGGAAAAAGTGTTGATTTTGAATCAAATTTTAATTCCCATAAAATTAAAATATTTCTGACAAGCATTAATTCCAAAGAAACTAAACGATTGAAAATCAGCTATGCAGACATTGAGTAGTCAGCAATAAGTTTATATTTCACGACAGATCAATACTTAAAAAATTCGCAGATAGCTTTGACCGACAACATCACGTATACTTTGCTTAACTACAATCAAACCCAAGATTTATATTCTGCGGGTTTAACTGATGATGTAATAAAAATCATTGCACGATTAGAAATTTCCTATCCTTTAACTTTCTTGGAGAAAGAAAGTCTAAGGAAGAAAATTGATAAGCTAGATATTGTTTTCTGGATAAAAAATAGATATGGATTCTGTGAATTAGTAAATGAAAAACTTTCTGAATATTTTGAATCATCTCCTCTTCAGCTGGAAGGTAATCATGAGGAGGTATTTTTTCCAGTCGAATCCCGCCAAGTGATCAAATCATTAAATAATATTGTTGCTGAAACAAAAAAGATAGTCTGTGCAAGCGGGATTAGTTTTGAACTGAAAATGAGCTCAAAATATTCCAGTCTTATAAATATTCCAATAATTAGTGAAGAGGATACAGTTATTGCAATAATTTCGATTTCATCTGATTCGCAAGCGGAAAAAAAGAGTGAAATTGTGGAAAATTATTCGCGTGAGGCGCAATTATTTAATAAAATTCCATTTGCCTGTGCCATTCTATCTAGATCAGGACTGATTCTGGCAAGAAATACAAAATTCCGTGAATTCTTAGGTCATTTAGGTTTAAGACTTGATAATTCATTGATAAACGAAGTTTTTTTACCTAATTTCATTCAAATATACAATGATTTTATATCTTCTGACGATGCTGAACTTAAATTAAATAGCTCAGAATTTATAGCTAATCAAACACAATCGTTGTCAATCTCATTAGGCAAGATATTTGATAAAAAACACGGTATTGATAGCGCAATACTTACTGTTGATAGTTCAATTTCAAGAGTATTTGCTGATGAGCAATTTGACAAATTAAATATGATAGAAAACTTAATTAGAAATAATCCTGATGCCGTTCTTATTTGCGATAAAGAGAATTTGAAATTTATCGAAATAAATGAACCTGCCACAAATCTTTACGGTTACCGAAGGGACGAAATGTTAGAAATGGATCTTACCGATCTTTATTCGCCAGAAGATATCCAACTGTTATCGGATTCATCCAGCGCGAACGTTAGAGAGGGTTCGTTTCAAGGGCCGTATAAGCACAGAAAGAAAGACGGCAAAATTATTTTAGTTGAGATGAGCCGATATCATGTTAAATATAAAGATCGAGAAGCTCTTTTTAATGTGGTGAGAAATATCACTGATAAACTTGAGGCAGAAAAAAGAAATCAATCCTTCCAATCTATTTTCAATTATACCGATAATCTAATTTTTATTACAGATTCTTCTGGCTTTATTAGTTTCATTAATCAATCGGTAACAAAAACATTAGGCTATACAAAAAATGATTTGATGAATTCTTCATTTTTATCAATAGTCTCAGATGAAGATAGAAACCTTGTTCTTCATTCAATTTTTAATGTCGATAAAAAAGAGGAATCATCAACCGATATAACTCTAAAAACTATAGATGGCAGATTTCTTATTGTAAATGTTTTAGCGACACCGGTATTCGATTTTAATAAGGAAATTGAATCACTAACAATTTTGGGAAAATTTAAGCAATTAGGGCCAACTTTAGGATTTGAACAATTAAATAAAATGAAAGATGATTCTGCAACAAAAGAAACTGTCTCAGACGGAATCGATTCTACATTTTTAAAGGATTTATTTCATGAGCTGCTTACCCCAATTAATGTTATTTTAGGATTTGCACAAGAGATTACTGAAAGTGTTGATAAGCCGACACCAGAGCAAAAAGAAGCAGCCAAGATTATTAATGAGAATAGAGTACATCTTCTCAATTCGATTAATACTGCACTTGAATATGTGGAAGTAAATGAGGCAGATTCAAATTTCTTAGTTGCTGAAACAAAAATAGCTGATGTTATAGATCAACTATTGAAAGATATTGAAGAGTCAAAAGGAATTATTGATGTTGAATTTGCATACGGCAAAATATCATCGTCATTAAAATTTGAAACTGATCGTCAGAGATTTAAATATTTTCTAATGCTTTTATTTAGAATTGTTGCAAAACTCTCGGCTCAGAAAAAGATTTATTTTTCAGCTTACGCTCAGGATAAAGATTACTTCATTGTGACCTTTAGGGACTTGCAGAATCATTGCTCAAAACAATTGGTTGGCAACCTGAAGAATATTTTTGATGGTGATGAAAACAAGCCGCAAGAAAATTTCGGCATTTCAAAGGTTATGATAAAATTAGCACAAAAACTTCTGAAGATTCTAAATGGTTCTTATTCAATAACCTCAGAAGATTTAGACAAAAACGATTATGGTATTGTTTTCCCAATAATTTTCAAATCATCTCAAAAAGTTAAAATAGAAACTAAAGCAGCACAAGTTATCTCCGAAGAAAAAACAAAAACCAAAATTGATCCAACGACTGATTCAGCCGCGAAGCTTCGAAATGAATTAAGGATTGAAACTCTAAGAGAGAAAATTCGAAAGATTGAATCATTGCAGAAGCAAAAAGAAAACGAAGATGACATTGAAGATATTTATGAGGTATCTGATGAAGAAGGGTCAATCAAAAATAAAATTGAATATATTGATCTAGACTTGCATGAAAATTCTGAACGTGAAGTGGAAGATGAAACAATCGAAGTCATTGAAACCACAGCTTCTAAAGATAAAGTAGTTCAGCCGCCAGCTCATCAAAATACTGATGAGAAAGTTGATATAACAAATTATAGTTGTCTTTACTTCGAAGATCAAATCGATTCGCAAATTCTATTTAGTGTTCAAATGAAGGGTTTAAAGAATCTCAATTTTGCGGTTAGTTTTGAAGAAAGCTTGCCAATGCTCGAATCAGGCAATTATGATTTCATTGTCATCGATATCAATCTCCAAGGCTCCTACAATGGATTGGATATTTTGAGAATAATTCGCAGTATGCCAAAGTATGAAAATACTCCCGTTTTTGCTGTTACAGCTTATGTTTTGCCGGGTGATCAACCGAAATTTGTAATTGCCGGGTTCAGCGGATTCATATCAAAGCCAATCTTCCGCGATCAAATGATAGACCTTTTAGCCGAAGTATTTAACGAACCCGAACAATCTTAAATATTCATCTCGGAAATTTCCCCTCTGTTTAAATTCTTCTATTGACATATTCCAGTATACTTTTTATATTACCATACAAATGTATGGTAATTTAGATTAAGATAAAGATTATGATTAAGACCTGTCAGTTTCTGGCTGATTAAGAGGGGCGCATTCTTAATCTTTGTCGTAATCTTAATCTTGCTCCTGTAACCCACAAACCGGAGGTGTATTATGGCTAAAGAATTAACAAAAATTCAAAGGAAATTGCTCGATCATTTGATAGATCAAAAAACCTTACGAGGCATCCAGCCAACATTAGCTGAAATAGCCGCCAAATTTGGTTATAGGAATCGTTCAACGGTCCAGCAGCATTTACAAGCATTGGAGAAAAAAGGGTTTATTAAAAAAAGTCCTAAACTTTCACGAGCGATTGAACTTACTTTAGAGGATAAATTTTTTATTCCTCGTCCAATTCTCGGAGAAGTTGCAGCAGGTAACCCGCTGACAATTTACCCCGATGCAATTGATACCGTTGAACTTCCAACAATTGCAAGAATGCCGAAGGATTCGTTTTTGCTGCGTGTGAAAGGTGATAGCTTGAAAGATGCATATATTTTTAGCGGTGATATTGTAATTGTAAATCCCAATCTAGAACCGAAGAACGGACAAATTGTCGTTGCAGTTTTAGATGATGCTGCAGTTGTAAAACGATTTTATAAAAAGAAAGGTGAAATTGAACTTGTATCTGAAAATCCGGAGTTCAAACCAATTGTCATTGATAAAAAATATCCCTCGTTTAAGTTAATTGGAATTGTTGTGGGTGTTTATAGAAGCATGAGCAAAAAAGCGGGGTAATAATAAAAACTTGTTCACTATTGATTAAGAAGTAAATACACATAATTAACAAAAGTGTTAACTATCTATATTTAGTAAAATTCAAACCAACATGCCTAAATATCATATCGGAACTGCGGGATGGTCTTACAAAGACTGGGTTCCTTCGTTTTATCCTAAAAATCAATCAGCCGGTTTTGATTGTCTGCAATTCTACTCTCATTACTTTAACTGCGTTGAAGTAAACTCGACTTATTATACTTATATCAGTCCAAAAATAGTTGAAGGGTGGATTAGAAAAATCTCAGATGCAGATGATTTTTTATTCACGATTAAACTTCATCAGGATTTTACTCATAAAAAGAATTTTGATCAGCAGAAAATAAAAGCAGTAAGTGATAATCTTAATTCACTTGCCAAAGCCGAGCGATTTGGCGGTTTGCTCATTCAATTTCCATATTCTTTCTCGTTTGATAATACAACTGCAGATTATGTGAGAAAGCTCAGAGATAGCTTTCAAACGTTTAATTGTTTTGTTGAAGTGAGACATAAATCATGGTTGAAGAAAGAAGCTTTGGAAATGTTTAGAAAATTGAACCTGACTTATTGTACAATTGATCAGCCGCAAATTGGGGAAGCACTTCCATTTGAGCCAATAATAACAAATGATAAAGCATATCTGCGTTTTCATGGAAGAAATGTTAAAGCTTGGCTTCAATCCATTAACAGTTATGGAAAGAAGCAATCTTATGAGGAAAAAAGCGAACGTTATAAATATCTTTATTCTCCCGGTGAGTTAGTTGAGATTGATCAGAAGATAAAATCTATCCAGGAAAAAGTTAAAGAGATTTATGTGATAATGAATAATCATCCTCAGGGTGATGCCATTGCAAATGCTTTCGAGTTGGTTCATCTGCTTGAAGAGAAAAGAAAAGTTCAAATGCCAAGCACAATTGTTAAAGCTTATCCAAGGTTGGAAACCATAATGGCTACCCTTAGTCAATAGCACACTGATGACACTGATTTAACTGATGATCACAGATAAATAGAAAGGTTGTAAAATGAATGAATATTTATATCAAGGTTTAACTTCCAAAATTATTTCTTGTTTTTATAAGGTTTATAATAAACTTGGCTTTGGGTTCTTAGAAAAAGTATATGAAAATGCACTTTTGATTGAACTAACTAATAATGGATTAAGAGTTAACAGACAGAAACCAATTAATGTTTATTATGAAGAAAAACTAGTTGGGGAATATTTTGCAGATTTGATAGTTGAAGAGAAAATTATAATTGAATTGAAGGCTGCAGAAGCTTTAATTGAAGAACATGAACTGCAATTAATAAACTACTTAATAGCTACAGATATTGAAGTCGGTTTATTATTGAATTTTGGAAAGAAACCTGAAATCAGACGGAAAATATTTACCAATGAGAAAAGATCGTAGTTTGAGAATCAGTGTTAATCAGTCTAATCTGTGTCATCAGTGTGCTATTGACTTATGCGTTTAATCTTTCACCTCGATCTCGATGCATTCTTTGTTTCAGTTGAACGGATACTAAATCCCTTACTGAAAGGGAAGCCGGTAATTGTCGGCGGTGACCCGAAATACGGAAGGGGAGTGGTTGCAGCTTGTTCTTACGAAGCCCGCCAATACGGGTTACATTCTGCAATGCCGATAAGAACAGCTTACCGCTTATGTCCGCATGGAATTTACATGCACGGAAATTTTGATGAGTACGTTCGCTTTTCTGATGCCGTTGAAAATATTTTGATAAAATATGCTCCAATCATTGAACCCGCATCGATCGATGAGTTTTATCTGGATATGACTGGGTGTCAGAAAATTTACGGTTCGATGTTTTCTTTTGCCTCATTTATTCAGAATGAGATGTGGACGAAGCTGTCGCTTCCATGCTCAATTGGAATTGGAAGCAACAAAACGATTGCGAAGATTGCATCTGATTGCATGAAGCCAACAGGAATAACTTATGTAATACCTGGAATGGAAAAGCAATTCTTAAGTCCGATGCCTGTTGAAACTATTCCCGGAGTTGGAACAGTTACGTTAAAAGATCTAAACAGCAAAGGAATTTATAGAATAGGTGATATAACTGATTTGCCTCAAGAATACTTTGCCGCCGCTTATGGCAAATATGGAGTTGATTTATGGCGAAAGGCAAATGGCGAGGGAACTGAATATCTGACTATTCAAAGAGAACAAAAAAGAATTTCTAAAGAAACTACTTTTGGTGAAGATGTTACGAGTGATGAGTTCATCAAAAAGAAAATATTTGAACTGACTGGAAAAATCTGCCAGACAATGAGGAATCATGGGTGGATTGCTGCGACAGTTAGTATTAAATTACGTTATTCGGATTTCCAAACTCTTACCCGTTCTCGTACAATTAAGTCTACAGATGATGACAAAATTGTTTTTGATACTGCCTGGCAGATGTTAAGTAAAGCTCACACAAGAAGAGTTGCGGTAAGGTTGGTAGGTGTAGGATTAACAAATTTTTCGGAATATTCCGAGGAGGAATTTCTATTTGAAGATGAGGAGATCAAGAGAAAAAAAATGTTCAGAGCCGTTACAAGAATTAGAGATAAGTTCGGATATAATGTAATTAAATTTAGTCCTTCTCCTTGAAAAGGATGTAAAAATATTTCTCAATTCAATATTCAGTATTCGTTGTTCATTATTAATTTGAACACTGAATATCAAGCAAGGAATTAAGAATGATGAATTCATTTTAATTCTAAAATAGCTCTTAACCAGGAGGCCAAGTCATTTGCCTGCCTCCAAGTAAATGCATGTGAAGATGATAGACTTCCTGCCCGCCGTTTAGCCCACAGTTCAAAACTAATCTAAAACCATCTTCAGCTACTCCTAAATCTTTAGCGATATAATTTGCCGCATCAAACATTTCGCCTAGCAAATGCGCATGTTCTTTCCCTTTTAAGTCGCTCACCTTTGGTATTTCAATTTTAGGAATAATCAGAACATGAACGGGAGCCTGAGGTTTAATATCTTGAAATGCAAGGATAGTATCACTTTCAAATATTATATTAGCCGGAATTTTTCGATTAATAATTTTTGAAAAGATTGTATTTTCCACGTCAATCCTCCTTCTCAATTTCATATTTCTTCATCTTGTTGTAAAGATGACTGCGTTGAATATCTAGTATTTCAGCAGTTTTACTAATGTTCCAATCGTTAGATTTTAGCTGTTTGATTATAAACGCTTTTTCAGCTTTCTCTTTAAATTCTTGAAAGGAATTAC
Source organism: Ignavibacteriaceae bacterium (assembly GCA_041739035.1). GTDB lineage: Bacteria > Bacteroidota > Ignavibacteria > Ignavibacteriales > Ignavibacteriaceae > XYD12-FULL-36-8. Next base: position 9,917 of record JBGSOQ010000208.1, read on the forward strand.
TTTGATCAATAAGATCTGTAAAATTAGCTTTACCTATAACGAACAAAGATTCAACATCTTTTTTTGTAATTTGATTTTTACCGGTGATGATGATAATTCTTTCCACAGCGTTTCGAAGTTCTCTAACATTTCCTGTCCACGGCATAGTTTGTAAATATTTTATTGATTCATCATCAAAATCGACGGTTGGTTTTTTGTGTTTTGAAGTTATTTCACTTGAAAAATGCTTGATCAGGATGGGAATATCTTCGTGCCTCTCACGAAGCGGCGGAATGCTTATGGGAATAACATTTAATCTATGAAACAAATCTTCTCTAAATTTTTCCTTACTAATTTCTTCAATTAGATTTTTATTTGTAGCTGAAATAATTCTCACGTCAACTTCAATTCTTTTTGTTCCGCCAACTCTCTCAAGTCTGCCATCTTCAATAACTCTTAAAACTTTAGCTTGAGCTTGAGGACTCATATCGCCTACTTCATCTAAAAAAATCGTTCCTTTATTGGCAAGTTCAAACTTTCCAATTCGCTGCTGCACTGCACCGGTGAACGAACCTTTCTCATGTCCAAATAGTTCCGATTCAATAAGTTCATTGGGGATTGCGGCGCAATTAACTTCTACGAATGCTTTTTCCTTTCTAAGACTATTATTATGAATAGCGCGAGCTACAAGTTCTTTCCCGGTTCCATTTTCACCGGTGATTAATATTCTTGTATCGAGAGGCGCAACTTTTTCAATCAACAATAGTATGTCTTGAATGGCTCTGCTATTGCCTAAAATTTTTCCTTCACCGAAAAGTGATTTTTTCAGTTCTTCATTATCCAACAAAAGTTTATTTTGATCTACCGCATTACGCACACTGATTAAAAGCTTATCGCGATCGATTGGCTTCTCAATAAAATCAAAGGCGCCAAGCTTAGTTGCTTTAATTGCGTTCTCAATGCTTCCGTGTGCAGTAATTATTATTACCGGAAGTTGTGTATACTTTTCTTTAATTCGTTTTAATACTTCAAAACCGTTCATTTCCGGCATTATTAAATCAAGCAACAGTGCAGAAAAATTTTGAGATTGAAGTTTATTTAATCCTTCAGATGGCAATTGGGAATATTCTGTAAGATAACCCTCATAATCGAGAATCATTTTTACGCTTTCGCAAATTTCTTTTTCGTCGTCAATAATTAATACTGTTTTCATAAGTTAAAATATATGTTTGATAATGTTCTAAGAATTATTATTTGTGATGGTAGTATAGTTATGTTTTGTTTAAGAATTTCTCCAAAAGAATTGCCAAGTTTATTTGTCATTAAATCTCTTTCATCAATCGATGACTGTACTTTAAAAGATTCCTCAAAAACTTCTACAAAATAACCAATTGGATTTCCTAAATCAAAAATGTTCGAGGCAAACGAAATGTACGCACTGCCAAAAAAGTGAGCAAGTTTATCTTTGTCCCCATAATTATCGATCGGACTATCAAAAAAAATATTACGGGGAAGATTTTCATTTTTAAGATTGAAAATAGAATCTGAGGCAGAAATTAATGGGTAATATATAGTTGATTTAATAATCGGAATTTGAATAGGCACTTCTTTGTAGGGAACGGTAGCAAATGTTAATGCTAAAAGTGCTTCAGAGTAATCGTAATCTGTTTGTTGAATTGCTTGTTTATAAATAGAATCAACAGCGCTTAAATCTCCCAGTTCTTTTTTAAGAATAATAAATTTGTTTGCTGCGATGTATTGTGAAATATGATTCACAGCTTCTGAAAGCTTACTTTGTTGAGGATAGGAAAGTACAGTTGATAGTAGTACTAGAAATAAAAATGAAATGAAAAAGTTAGTATTCACATATTCAATTAGAAATATATTAAGTCTGTATTACACCAGGATTGAACTTTGGTATGTTAGGATTATTATTAGCAACTTCAATGCACATAGAAATATAATCTCTCGTCATTGCAGGATCTATAATTTCATCAACCCATAATCTTGCTGCAGCATACAAAGGATCATTCTTTTCTTCATAAGCTTTTGTGATTTCATTTAAAAGCTGCTTTCTATTCTCATTGCTGAACTGTTCACCAGTTTTCTCAACTTGCTTTAGTTTTATATCTAACAGTACGCTGGCTGCTTGTGAAGAACCCATAACGGCTATTTTAGCATTTGGATATGCAAAGATAAAACGAGGATCATAAGCTTTTCCGCACATAGCATAATTGCCTGCTCCAAAGCTATTGCCGATAATTATTGTAATTTTTGGAACAACAGAATTAGCAACAACATTGACCATTTTGGCGCCATCCTTAATGATTCCGCCATGTTCTGCCCTTGAACCAACCATGAATCCTGTAACATCTTGCAAGAATACTAACGGAATTTTTCGCTGATTACAATTCATTATAAATCGAGTTGCTTTGTCCGCGCTGTCAGAATAAATAACTCCACCAACTTGCATTTCATTAAGTTCAGTTTTTACAACTGATCTTTGATTAGCGACAATACCAACAGCCCATCCATCGATTCTTGCATAACCTGTAATTATTGTTTTTCCATATCCAGCTTTATACTCATCCATCGAGGATTCATCAACAATTCGTGCGATCACCTCAAGCATATCGTACGGTTTTAGAGTGTCTTCGGGTAGTAAGCCATAGATTTCTTTTATGGGGTATAGCGGAGGTTTACTTTCTTCACGATTAAATCCGGCAGTAAGTCCTTTACCAAATTTATTGGTTAAACTTCTGATTTGATTTAAGCATTCATCATCGTTTTTCATGATATAATCGGTAACACCTGAAATATTTGATTGAACTTTAGCTCCGCCAAGCTGTTCATTATCAATTACTTCACCGATTGCTGCTTTAACCAAGTGTGAACCAGCTAAAAAAACAGAACCTTCACCTTCAACAATTAATGCTTCATCTGACATAATTGGCAGATATGCGCCTCCTGCAACACAGGGCCCCATAATAGCTGCAATTTGGGGAATTCCCATTGAGGACATGACAGCATTGTTTCTGAAAATTCTTCCAAAATGTTCCTTGTCAGGAAAAATTTCATCTTGAAGAGGAAGAAAAACACCCGCACTATCAACAAGGTAAATTATTGGAAGTTTATTTTCTATTGCGATTTCCTGAGCACGCAGATTTTTCTTTGCAGTAATTGGAAACCATGCACCGGCTTTAACCGTGGCATCGTTAGCAACTATTACATGATTTTTCCCGTTTATTTTACCGATTCCAAAAATGGTTCCGGATGATGGAGCACCGCCATATTCCTCGTACATTCCGTAAGCTGTAAATAATCCAAGCTCAAAAAAATTTTTATCATCATCAATAAGTTTTTTGATGCGTTCACGAGCTGTTAGTTTTCCTTTAGCTTTATGCTTCTCAATTGCTTTTTTACCACCGCCGAGCTTAATAGCATTCTTTTGAGCTTCAAGCTTTCTTAAAATTTCTTTCTGAAAATCTTCTCGTTTAAGAAAGGATTCGTTTTCGGTTATTGGGTTTCCGATCTTTTTCATACTTAATAATTTCAATCTTTCAGATAATCTCGTGCAATTACAATTCGCTGAATTTCAGATGTTCCTTCTCCAATTGTAAGCAGCTTAACATCGCGGTAGAATTTTTCAACCGGATAGTCTTTGGTATAACCATATCCACCAAATATTTGCACAGCATCATTAGCACACTTTTCGGCTATTTCACTAGCAAACAGTTTAGCAATTGCAGCTTCCTTTGTGTTTGGCTTTCCTTGATCTTTCATCACCGCTGCTTTATAAGTAAGCAATCTTGCTGCTTCAATATTTGTAGCCATTTGCGATAGCTTAAACTGTGTCGCTTGAAATTCGCTTAAACTTTTTCCGAATTGTTTTCTCTCTTTGGAATATCGAATACATGCATCCAGACAGCCTTGAGCTAAACCGACACTTAGCGCAGCAATTGAAATTCTTCCACCTTCTAAAATTTGCATTGCTTGTATAAATCCTTCACCTTCAATACCTAAAAGATTTTCTGCCGGAATTTCGCAGTTATCAAACAGAAGCTGAGTTGTTTCACTTGCGCGCATGCCAAGCTTATTCTCTTTTTTGCCTGCACTAAATCCTTTCATTCCTTTTTCAAGAATGAATGCCGAAATTCCCTTTTTGCCTTTTTCTTTATCGGTGATTGCCATAACGACTGCAGTTTTTCCAACATCACCATGAGTTATAAAAGTTTTACTTCCATTTAAAATGTATTTGTCTCCACTTTTTACTGCAATTGATTTCAACCCGGCAGCATCGCTTCCAGAGGATGATTCTGTTAGTCCCCATGCGCCGATCTTTTTGCCTGAAGTAAGATCGGGAAGATATTTATTTCTTTGAGTTTCATTAGCATACTGGTAAATGTGATTTGTACAAAGTCCATTATGCGCCGCTACAGATAAAGAAACGGATGGATCGATTTTTGCCAACTCTTCAACAATAAGTGCATACTCAACATAACCTAAACCTGCACCGCCGTATTTTTCTTCAATTAAAATTCCGAGAAATCCCAATTCACCAAGCTGGCGCATTGTGTCGATTGGAAATTCCTGCGATTCGTCGAACTGCATGATGTATGGTCTAATGTTTTTTTCAGCAAAATCCCGGATGGTATTCCGTATGATAGTTTGATTTTCAGTCAATTCCATCATAAAGGGGGTTGGATTTGTTTCCATTAATCTTCCATTTAATGAATAAAAAGTTTAATGAATATGTTTCTCGAATTTATCTAATATATTTTCTGCAATATGATACGGAGATACATTGCCAAGAACAACTTTTTTTAATGATGAATCTAATATCTCTTCAATTGAAGAATTCCATAATTTTTTTCTGAGTTTATCTTCAACAATATCCTTGATCCTGACTTTTACCTGTTTCTGTCTTTTAGCATAAAATAAATCTGAATTAATCATAAAATCACGATGACGATTTATTTCTTCAAGAGTATCTTTTATTCCCTTTCCTTCGACAGCAACAGTTTTAATTATGTTTGGCAGCCAGGATGTTTCGGAATGTTCCTTCATCATTAATATGGTCTTAAGCGCTGTAATTGCTTGTTGTGCTCCTGGGCGATCACTTTTATTAAGAATAAAAAAGTCGGCAATTTCCATTAATCCGGCTTTCATAGCTTGAACCGAATCACCGGATTCAGGAACCAATACCACAATTGTTGAATCAGCATTCTGGGCAATATCAAGCTCAGATTGTCCTACACCAACTGTTTCCATTATGATGTACTGAAAACCTGAAGCGTCTAAAATATCAGCAGCATCAACGGCTTTTCTGCTTAAACCACCTAAGCTGCCGCGCGTAGCCATACTTCGGATAAAAACACCTTCATCATTTCCAATTTCGGTCATGCGAACCCTATCGCCGAGGAGAGCACCTCCAGTAAAAGGACTGGTGGGATCTACAGCGATTATGCCGACTGTAAATTTTTTACGACGAAGTAATTTGGTGAGCTGATTTGTTATTGTGCTTTTTCCAGCCCCAGGAGGACCAGTAATTCCAATGCGATGGGCATTCCCGATTTTCCCTGATATCCTCTTTAGAATATCCGATGCTTCTGTTTCGTCATTCTCGGTTAAAGAAATACATCTTGAAATTGATCTTCTGTCATTTGCTAATAATCCTTGAAGTAAAGTTTCACTAACCATTCAGTTCGAAATCTATTAAGAAATTTTCAATTCAGTCTTGAAATAATTTATAGTTTGGAGTAATCCAACATTAAGCGGAGTTGATGGACGCCAATTAAATTTTTTGAAAATCTTATCTGAGGTGATTACACTCCGCATTTGTTCACCGGGGGCTGCGGGCCCATGCTTTTCAAATTGACCTTTTCCGACAGTCTGATTCAGAATATTATACAGTTGATTAACATTAGTTTCAGTGGCTGTTCCGATGTTGTAGATATCACAAGAATCATCTTTTAGAGCAAAAACGTTTGCTTTTACCACATCTCCAACAAAAACATAATCACGGGTTTGTTCACCGCTGCCATTAATTATTGGTTGCTCACCTTTTAAGAGTTTAGTAGAAAAGATTGCAACGACTCCAGCCTCACCCATTGCATTCTGCCTTGGACCATAAATATTTGCGTAACGAAGGATTGTGTATTTTAGCTTATGCTGGGCATAATAAAAAAATAAATACTTCTCAACGGTCAGTTTTGAAATTCCATAAGGTGATAACGGCTGTGTTGGATGATTCTCATCAGCGGGGAAGTAAGATTGTTCGCCATAAACTGCCCCGCCAGTTGATGCAAATATGAATTTTTTAACGCCTGTTTTTATGCAATTTTGAAGAAGATTTATTGTTCCTAAAATATTTGTAGTTGCATCAAATGATGGATCGGCAACAGATTTTCTCACATCCATTTGTGCTGCATGATGATTGACTACATCGAATTTTTCTTTCAAAAATAATTCTGAAAGGGATGGATCAATAATATCTTTCTTAATGAACACTGCTTTGGGGTTTACATTTTTTTCAAAACCAGTTTGCAGATTATCCAGAACAAAAACTTCATGACCCTCATTGACAAAAGCATCCGTTATATGTGATGCTATGAAACCAGCGCCGCCGGTTACTAAAATTTTCAAATCATTTCTCCTTGTACAAATTATGTTTGTAAATATATGCCATCACTTTTAGAGGAACAAGAAAATTAATGTTCTTCTTCTTCCTAACGCGCTCCCTGATGTTGGTTCCGTAAATTTCTATTAACGGTGTATCAACAAAAATAGCTTTATCAAAGTATTTACTTGGCTTGGAAATGTCTTTCTTTACTTTTCTCCGAAGAACCACAAGCTTAACTAGTTTGAGTAATTTGTCTGGTTCTTTCCAAGTGTCAAATGTAATCAAATTATCATACCCGATGATGAGTTCAATATTTTTGTAGACAGATTTTAGAGCCTGAATAGTGTCGATAGTAAATGAAACATCTTTCTTCTTCAATTCAATGTCAGAATAATCAAATGATGAATAACCTCTGACGGCAAGTTTTAACATATTCAATCTGTGTATGGGAGAAGAGGAAATTCTGCCTATTTTATGAGGCGAAACAAAGCTTGGAATAAAGATTATCTTATCTAATCTTCTAATCTCACAAACTGATTGTGCAGTAATTAAATGGCCCAAATGAATAGGATCGAAAGTTCCGCCATACACACCAACTTTTTTCATTTCAATTTTTCCTGAGTAAAATTGCTATCGATTTACGGAGATTTTCAACTTCGGCTTCATAAAAGTTTTTTTTTATTCCCAGTGAATTTTTAGACTGCATTTTTCTAAAAGCTAATTTAGTTGCTGATGAAATATATATTTTACGAATGCTTTCATCAACCCAGCCAAAATGATTTCTTCTTGCAGAATTTAGAATACCTAAATGCCCGGCAGGTATCAAACCATTTTTGGATTCTTCTAATAATTCAGAGAAGATTATTTTTTTCTCACCGGCAATAGATAAACTAAATACAATTATAAAAATTATGATAGTCGAAATCATGAACGCAAATCCCATCCATGCAGTTGATTCAAAAATAATGAATGAATTCCATGCAGAGTGAATTATCATTGCTGTCAGCAATCCCAAAAGAGTGAAATAAATTTTCCCAAATCCTTTTTTAAACTTGGCATATCCCAAAAATGCTCCTAATGTGCCGGTCGCAACACAGTGCATAACTGCTGAGAATAATGTGCGGATTATCACGACCAATATCCAAGTTCCCATTGAAATGCTATTTGCGATAAAATACATCAAGTTTTCGGTCATTCCAAAACCGAGTCCAATAGCGCCTCCATAAACTGCACCGTCAGTAATGTTATCAAATTTTTTATTCTGAACCATCAAGAACAAGAAGAATCCCTTCGTAATCTCCTCAATAATTGGGGCGGTCAGAATTGAACCGAAATGCGTTAATTTATCTTCGACTGCTACAAATGAAGCGATAACTAAATTAACTATACTACCAAATATTAATGTTAGAATTATTGCCCCAATGGCGCCCCAAAAATAATTGATGAGAACTAATCCGAATGGTTCGCGGTCGTATCTATCAAATCTCCAAATTAGAAATAAATAAGTCAGCATCGGTATAACAGCCGCAACAATAGAAAAAATTACGATCATATTAAGTTATATTTATACTAAAGTATGAACTATACTAAGAATTCGGTTAATTCTTTAGCAATTTTGCAAAATTGGTTACGAATATGAAAAATGTCTCTCCAAAATTTACAATTTTTGCACCAAGATTTAGGTAACCAATATGTTGATTCTAAGAGACAGAAAGTCTATATTTCCGCACGTTTTTTAGAATTTTTGATGCTAATTAAGATAAATAACCTATCAGAGGGAACTCATCAATATTCGATGGATGAGCCGATAGCGAGTCTTGGGCTAGAAGAACCTTTCATGAACAAAGTGAACATTAGTCTAGTTCTTCAAAAACTGCATAATCAAGTAGTTTTAGAGACAGAATTAAAACTAAATGTTCGGTTCGAATGTGATAGATGTGCTTCTGATTTTTTTACAACTTTAGTGACTAATTATAAGATGGTTTATCTTTTTGGTAATAATCCGCAAGAAAATGAGGAATCCATCAATGTAATCTATTTACCGACAGATGCATCGGAGATTTTCTTAGATAATGACATCCGAGATTATGCCTTACTTGCTATACCTATGAAAAAGCTATGTAAAGAAGATTGCAAAGGATTATGCCTTGAATGCGGCAATAATCTAAATGAGGGTGCTTGTACCTGTATGGCTCAAGAAGTTGATCCGAGATGGTTACCCTTAAAAGAACTGAAAAATAGGATTGATACTAATTAAATAATAGGAATAAAATGCCAAATCCAAAACGACGAATGTCAAAAGCTAGAACTGCTAAGCGAAGAACTCACTACAAAGCTCACTCTCCATCATTAGGAACTTGTGCTAACTGCGGTGAAATTAAAATGACTCATCGTGCTTGTCCTTCCTGCGGTTACTACAACGAAAAATCGATGTTTATACCTAAAAGTTAAATCCCTTTTCCCCATTAATGGATAATTCTGAGCGTTGTAAAATTATTGTAGATGCAATGGGAGGAGATTACGCTCCTGAAAATGCTGTTGTTGGTGCTATTGAAGCAGCAATGGAGAATCCGGGCTTCGATCTTTTTTTAGTTGGAAAAGAAAAAGAAATATGGAAGGTAATAGCAAATAATATACTGAGCCTTGATAAATCTAGGATAATTAACGCAGATGAAATAATAGAGATGGGTGATTCACCAACTGATGCAATTAAGAAAAAAACAAATTCCTCGATTGTTATGGGAGCGAGATATGTTAAGGAAAATAAAGCCCATGCTTTTGTGAGTGCAGGAAATACGGGAGCTATGATGGCTGCATCCACATTAATTATGGGAAGAATTCCAAACGTTGGTCGCCCAACAATTGGAGCTGAAATACCAAATGTTAATGGTACTTGTTTTCTTTTTGATGTTGGTGCAGGTAAAGATGCAAAACCAAGTCACCTGTTTGAATATGCTGTTATGGGAACTATTTACGCACGGGAATTAGGCGGTGTAAAAAATCCGCAGGTTGGAATTTTAAGTATGGGAGAAGAAGAGAGTAAAGGTAATGAAGTTACTATTACAGCATTCAAAATGTTAAAAGAATCCAAATTAAATTTCATTGGAAATGTTGAAGGTAGAGATATATTAACCGGCAAAGTTGATGTAGTAGTCTGCGATGGATTTATCGGCAACATCTTATTAAAATTTGGTGAATCAGTTCCGAAGTTGTTGAAACATTTGCTCAAGAAAACTGCCGAGAAAAATTTTATTGATAAGCTCAAAATCGGATTATTCAAAGGAACATTAAAAAAAGCTCTAAAAGATTTAGATTACCAGGAACATGGCGGTGTTCCACTTTTAGGCGTAAATGGAATCAGTATTATCGGGCATGGTTCAAGTACACCAAAAGCGATTAAGAATATGGTTTTTCGTGCTTACGAAATTTACAATAAAAACCTGAATAAGAAGATTGAAGAATCACTTAAAGAGTATGTAAATATTTCAGTTAACAATAGAGTTTAAATGACGACCACAAAAAAAGTTAATGCTATCATCACAGGGCTGGGAATGTACTTCCCAGAAAAGATTCTTGATAATGCATATTTTGAAAAGATAGTTGATACAACAGATGAATGGATACGAACCAGAACAGGAATTATTGAACGCAGAGCCCTTGAAAATGGCGCGACAAGTGATCTTGCAACTAAAGCTGCGGAGGATTTACTCAAATCGAAAAATTTATCGCCTGAAGAAATTGATGTGATAATTGTTGCAACAGTAACTCCTGATATGTTTTTTCCGGCAACAGCATGTTTAGTTCAAGATAATATTGGAGCAAAAAATGCCTGGGGGTTCGATTATTCTGCTGCTTGTTCTGGTTTTCTTTTCGCTTATCATACCGGATGTGCTTTAATTGAAAGCGGGCGTGCAAAAAAAGTGATGGTTATTGGTGCCGATAAGATGACAGCTATTACGGACTATACAAATAGGAATAATTGTATACTCTTTGGTGATGGTGCGGCGGCGGTTTTATTAGAACCAACTGAAGATTTAAAATATGGACTTCAAGATTCTATTTTACGCATTGATGGCTCTGGACGAGAAGCGTTGTATATGAAAGGAGGCGGCAGTCTTCATCCTCCTACACATGAAACAGTCGATAAAAATATGCATGTGATTTATCAAGATGGCAAAGCAGTCTTCAAAGTAGCTGTTAAAGGTATGGCTGATGTTTCGTATGAAATTATGCAAAAAAACAAGCTGAAATCAGATGACATTGCCTACTTAGTTCCCCACCAAGCTAATTTGAGAATAATTGACGCGACTGCTGAAAGAATGGGAATTTCAAAAGACAAGGTGATGATAAATATTCAAAAGTATGGGAATACGACGGCGGCTACTATTCCTTCCTGTTTAGTTGAATATTACCGCGCCGGAAAAATCAAAAAAGGTGATAAATTAATTTTGGCAGCTTTTGGTGCTGGTTATACTTGGGGATCTTCTTATCTTGTTTGGGCTATAGATTAATTCAAAATAAAATTATTACGGCATCGTTTAAATATATTTTATGACAAAGATAGCATATTTATTTCCCGGACAAGGGTCGCAGTATGTTGGAATGGCGAAAGACCTATACGATAATTCTGTTGAAGCTAAAGAAATGATAAAAACTGCTGATGATGCATTAGGAATTAATCTTTCTTATATTTTATTTAATGGACCAGAAGATCAACTTAAACAAACCGAATATACACAACCTGCAATATTTCTTCATTCTGTTATTCTCGCTTCACTTATCAGAACATTAACACCTTCAATGGCAGCAGGGCATTCATTAGGTGAATATTCAGCATTAGTTGCTGCTGGGCCAATTCAATTTTATGAAGCGATAAAGTTAGTTAGAGCACGTGGAATGGCGATGCAGCATGCTGGAATTGTTAATCCAGGGTCAATGGCTGCAATAATTGGGTTGTCTAAGGAACTTGTTATAGAATCTTGTTCTGAAGCTTCGTCCGAAGGAATAGTTCAACCAGCTAATTTCAATTCTGCTGATCAAATTGTAATTTCTGGTTCCGTCGATGGTGTTAAAAAAGCAATGGAACTATGCAAAGCAAAAGGAGCTAAATTAGTCAAAGAACTTATTGTTAGCGGTGCTTTTCACTCTCCTCTTATGCAAATTGCGAAAGATCGGCTTAGGGAAGAGTTAGATAAAACTCCGATTTATGATGCACGATTTCCTGTTTATGCAAATGTAACTGCCAAACCAGTCGTCAAAAAAGAGGAAATTAAGAATTTATTATTTGAGCAAGTTACCTCTCCGGTAAAATGGGAAGAAACAATTAGAAATATGATTGCTGATGGTGTAGAAGAGTTTTTTGAGATTGGCCCTGGGAAAGTATTGCAAGGATTAGTTAAAAGAATAAGCCCTCAAATTAAATGTTCGTGTATTGATAAATATTCAGATGTGGAGAAGTACATATAATTATGCGAGATTATAAAGTTATAAACGGCTTAAAGATCGATCCATTGATTTTTACATTTAAATTTACCTGCCGCTGTATTGGTGGTGAATGCTGCAATTATGGAGTTTTTACAGATTACAAAGAATATGAGAAAATTCTATCTGTTAAAGATGAAGTAGTCGAATTGATGGATGAAAGCCAATCAAAAAATGTTAATGATTGGTTTGAACCTCCCGAGAAGGACGAAGATTTTGAATCTGGAGTTGCAGTAGGAACAAATATTATTAATGACAAATGCGCTTTTCTTGATAAACATGGTTTATGCACTCTGCAAAAACTGGGATTGGAAAAAGGCGTTCACAAATGGACTCACAAACCGATATACTGCGTACTTTTTCCGTTAGTTGTATTTGAAGGTGCATTAACTGTTGATGATGAACATATTGAGAGATTGACTTCATGTAATAGAAATTCTGGTTCAAATAATACTATCTTTGATTCATGCAAAGAGGAGCTAAAATACTTATTAGGGGAGGAAGGATTTACTGAGTTAGAAGAATACCGGGAAGAGTATTTAAATAGTCTAAATCCTAAAGAATTAGTCTAAAATCATGTTATTTTATTCAATTTTAAATTTTATAATAAATCTAAAATAAAGTGGAAAAATAGGCTAAGCAGTTGTATATTATTCTTCGAAAATTTGAATAAACTTTAGGTTCATTACAAAAGGGTAGAATTCAAATTTTGGGAATATTGAACATTCGGTGTCATTTAAGAAATAATCAGTATTTAATTAAATCTTTGCAGGCAAATGGCAAATAAAAATAAAAGAGCTATAGTCACTGGTGGAAGTAGAGGAATTGGGTTGGCAATAGTCAAGGAATTGGCAGCTCGCAATTGTTCAGGAATTTTATTTTCTGATGTAGTCTTTATCGATAAAAGCTGTGATGAATATGTTGAAGAAATTCAGAAACAAATTGGCGGTTTAGATACGAAGATTTATGGGTTTAAAGCTGATGCATCTTCATTTACAGATGCTCAAGCAACAGTTGACGAAGCAGTTAAATTGATGGGTGGTGTTGATATTTTGGTAAACAATGCCGGAATTACTAAAGACAATTTACTGCTCCGTATGTCTGAAAAAGAATTTGACGATGTAATTAACATCAACCTTAAAAGCGTTTTTAATTATACAAAAGCGGTACTTAGACCAATGATTCAACAGAAATATGGACGCATAATTAATATTGCCTCGGTAGTTGGATTGATCGGGAATGCCGGACAGGCTAATTACGCAGCCTCAAAAGCAGGAGTTATTGGTTTTACAAAATCGACCGCAAGAGAAGTAGCTTCGAGAGGTATAACTGTGAATGCCGTCGCACCAGGATTTATAGAGACAAGCATGACCGCTAAGCTAAATGAAAAGCAGAGGGAAGCTTTATTAAATAATATTCCGCTAAATAGGCTAGGGTCGCCGGAGGATGTCGCAAAGGTTGTAGGGTTTTTATCCAGCGATGAAGCTGCTTATATTACCGGGCAGATACTTGCTGTTGATGGCGGAATGACCATGTAATTTTGAAAATCTATTAATTTCATTATTCACAAAAACAAAAGGAGCAAAAATGGACGTTGAAGCAAAAGTAAAAGAAATAATTATGGATAAATTAGGCGTTGAAGAGTCTCAAATCACACCTGAAGCATCTTTTACCAATGATCTTGGAGCAGATTCTTTGGATATAGTTGAACTTGTGATGGGTTTCGAAAGCTCATTCAATGTCTCTATTCCCGATGAAGATGCAGAAAAAATCACCACTGTTGGTGATGCAGTAAAATATCTTAAAGAAAAATTAGGATAATTAATCCCTCCAACTTTACTTTATATCAAAACTTCTATTTATTGTAGAGGGATAAGTTCACTATGTGAGCTAAAAAGTTGTTGTTGGTTTTAATCATTACTTCATGGAAAGAAGAAGAGTAGTCGTAACCGGTTTAGGCGTATTAACTTCTATTGGTATTGGTGTAGATGAATTTTGGGACGGGCTTTTACAAGGTAGAAATGGGGCCGGACTAATTACCCGTTTCGATACTACTAACTTTGATACAAAATTTGCCTTTGAAGTAAAAAATTTTAATCCCGATAATTACGTAGATCGTAAAGCCGCGAAGCGAATGGATTTATTTGCGCTTTATGCACTAGCTACCGCCGAAATGGCAATAAAAGATTCCCAATTAGATTTAGAAAAGATCAATAGGGAAAATTTTGGAGTAATTTTCGGAAGTGGAATTGGCGGAATGACTACACTTGAGCAGCAGCATTGGGCATATTTTGAATCTAAATCTCCTCGAAAACTGAGTCCCTTCTTCGTAACCATGATGATATCAGATATTGCAGCCGGCCAAATTTCTATTAGGTATGGATTAAAAGGTCCAAATTACGCAACTACCTCTGCCTGTGCCACGTCTTCACATGCAATTGCCGATGCTTTCATGTTGATTCAGAGAGGCAGTGCCGACATTATGATTTGCGGTGGATCTGAAGCATCTATAACGGAAATGGCTATTGGAGGTTTTAATGCCATGAGAGCTTTATCAACCTGGAATGACCGATACTTAGAAGCATGTCGTCCATTTGATAAAGATAGAAGCGGTTTTGTTATGGGTGAAGGTGCAGGTACAATAATACTTGAGGAATACCATCATGCCATGGATCGTGGTGCAAATATCTATGCCGAATTAGCCGGAATCGGATTGACAGCTGATGCATATCATATAACTGCTCCAGCTCCCAACGGTGAAGGAGCTTATCGATCCATGAAAGAAGCTATGCGAGACAGCGGTGTAATTCCTGAAGATGTTGATCACATTAATGCTCATGGTACATCGACTCCATACAATGATGTGAATGAAACTAATGCAATAAAATCAGCCTTTGGAGACCATGCTTATAAGCTTGTAATAAATTCTACTAAGTCCATGACAGGTCATTTGCTTGGTGCTGCTGGTGGAGTAGAGGCAGTAGCAACAGTTTTAAGCATGGTGAATGACAAAGTTCCCCCTACAATTAATCTTACTAACCCCGATCCGGAATGCAATCTAAATTACAGTGCGAATAAACTAACGGAGAAGAGCATCAATTGTGCTATCAGTAATACTTTTGGATTCGGCGGGCATAATGCTTCGCTTCTCTTCAAAAAATTTGAGGAATGAGTGAGTAATTTGCTCAGCTGGATATTTGAAAGGCTCAAACAGCGGGAAGTAAAGAAAAAATCCGAATTAATCTCACAAGTTTTCAGTTCAAAAAAGCTTGCAGAGCTTGAAAAAGTAATCGGATGCTCAATCAAAAATAAATCTTATTATATTCAAGCATTAACTCACCGTTCTTTCCTTGAACAAAATAATGATTATGATATTTCCAACGAACGACTTGAATTTTTAGGTGATTCGGTTTTAAGCTTATCTGTTGCAGAATATCTTTTTGATGAATTTCCAGATCGGGATGAAGGATTTCTCACAAAGGTCAGAGCAAAGCTTGTAAATAAAATGACTCTTGCGGAAGCTGCTGAAAAAATAAAACTGGTGAAATTTATTCTTGTCAGCAATAATGTTAAAAATACTTTCCTGCCAGGAGCAAAAACAATTTTATCTGATGCGCTGGAAGCCTTAATTGGAGCAATCTATCTTGATAATGGATTAAGCGCGGCTAAAAGTTTTATAGAGAAAGTACTGATTGAACCGAATTCGGAAGCAGGAATTTACTTGATTGACGAGAATTTCAAGAGTCAGCTTTTAGAATATGCTCAGGCAAACCGTCTGGAAAATCCCGCTTATGTGGTTGTGAATGAAGAAGGACCACAGCATAATAGAACGTTTACTATAAAAGTAATGATGGGTTTGCAAGAATATGGAATTGGGAAAGGCAAGAATAAGAAAAGTGCTGAACAGGATGCTGCCCATTCAGCTTTGATTAAAATTGGGGCATAGAATAATCAATAATAAATTCTAACCGCATTTTCTTTCGTATCAAATTCAATTTTCATCTCAAATAAAATAATCACTCAAAAGTGAAAAATCATAAAACTCCTTTTAACTAGGAATTGTTTAAATTTCTTACACAAATTTGAAACAATTTTTCACCTTAATAAATAATTAAACTGCAAATTATATGAAATCAATGGAACATCCAGATAAATTCGTTAATAGACACATTGGCCCCAGTAAAGAAGATATTCATGCAATGCTGAATACAGTAGGAGTTCAAAGTCTTGAACAACTGATTCATGAAACAATACCCCAAAGTATCCGCATGACAAAAAAGTTGGAAATTGATTCACCATTAAGTGAATACAAATTTATTGATCATCTTAGGGATTTAGCCAACCGAAATAAAGTTTATAAATCATATATTGGTTTGGGTTATCATCCAACACATACGCCTGCAGTTATCCAGAGAAACATTTTGGAAAATCCCGGATGGTACACCCAATACACTCCGTATCAAGCTGAAATTGCACAGGGAAGATTGGAAGCATTGATGAATTTCCAAACTTCCGTCATAGATTTAACTGGACTATCAATTGCAAACGCTTCTTTATTGGATGAAGGCACTGCTGCCGCCGAGGCAATGGCAATGCTTCACTCGGCCGCTAAAAACAAAACAGCTAACGTTTTCTTTGTTTCGGAAGAATGTTTTCCGCAAACGATTGATGTTCTAAGAACGAGATCAAAACCTTTAGGAATTGAATTGTTGATCGGAGATCATAGAACCGTTGAATTGAATGACAAAATATTTGGAGTTTGTGTTCAATATCCAGCTTGCGATGGTGAAATTTATGACTATAAAGAATTTTTCAATAAAGCTGACAAATTTGGAATATCAAAAGTAGTTGCCGCAGATTTGTTAAGCTTAACTCTACTTCTTCCTCCAGGAGAATTTGGTGCTGATGTTGTTATTGGCAGTACTCAGCGATTTGGTGTTCCAATGGGATTCGGCGGGCCACACGCTGCTTATTTTGCAACCAAGGATGATTTCAAAAGAAATATTCCAGGCAGAATTATTGGTGCATCAATTGATTCACATGGAAACTTAGCTTATAGAATGGCATTGCAAACGCGTGAACAGCACATACGCAGAGAAAAAGCAACAAGTAACATTTGTACTGCTCAAGTTCTTCTGGCTGTGATGGCTGGCATGTATGCTGTTTATCATGGTCCAAAAGGATTAAGCGGAATTGCCGAGCGAATGCATCTAATTACGCAAGTGATTGATGAATCATTAAAATCACTGGGATTTAATCAAATCAATAAAAATTATTTTGATACTCTTAAAATTCTTTTCTCAAAAAATTCAAATAAAGAAATTGATGCGATCAGAAAAATCGCATTAAATAAAAAAATAAACCTCAGATATATTGATGACAATGCAATTGGAATCTCAATAAATGAGGTAACTGATTTTGATGAGATGAAAGATATAATTTCAATTTTTGAAGAAGTTAGCGGGAAAAAGATTGACAGCAATAAATATTTTGAGTTCGACAAAATTACTGCAGCAAGTTTCCCAAGCAATTTTGCAAGAACCAGTGAGTATTTGAAACATCCGGTTTTTAATTCTTACCACTCAGAAACCGAAATGATGCGATATATAAAAAGTTTGGAGAGTAAGGATCTCTCTTTAGTTCATTCAATGATTTCACTTGGCTCATGCACCATGAAGCTTAATGCTGCTACTGAAATGTTTGGAGTGACCTGGCCAGAGTTTTCAAACATTCATCCGTTTGCTCCACTAGATCAGGCTGAAGGCTATTTAAAGTTATTCGCTGGACTCGAAAAAGATTTAAGTGAAATTACAGGCTTCTCAAGGGTTTCACTCCAACCAAATTCTGGAGCCCAAGGAGAATATACCGGATTGATGGTCATCCGCGCCTACCATGAGAACAGAGGGGAGAATCATCGCAATGTTGTTATAATTCCTTCATCAGCCCATGGTACCAATCCTGCAAGCGCCGTTATGGCTGGAATGAAGGTAGTAGTTGTAAGTTCAACATCATCAGGTAATGTTGATGTTCAAGATTTAAAAAATAAAATTGAACAAAATAAAAATAATCTCGCTGGTTTGATGATAACATATCCATCAACTCATGGTGTGTTTGAAGAAGCCATCAAAGAAATTTGTCAGATGATTCATGATGCTGGCGGACTCGTTTATATGGATGGAGCCAACATGAATGCTCAAGTTGGATTAACAAGCCCAGCTGCAATTGGTGCAGATGTTTGTCATTTAAATCTTCACAAAACTTTCTGCATTCCGCATGGAGGTGGCGGACCGGGAGTTGGACCAATTGCAGTGACTAAAGATTTAGCCCCATTTTTACCGGATCATACAGTAGTTAATCTCGGTCATCAAAAAGGTATCAACGCTGTTTCATCGGCTCCGTGGGGAAGTGCAAGCATCCTAATCATATCTTATGCTTACATCAAAATGATGGGTGCAGACGGATTAACGAAAGCATCTGAAATTGCTATACTTAATGCTAATTACATTAAAGCAAGATTGGAGAAATCATTTCCGGTTCTATATTCGGGTGAAAAGGAAAGGGTTGCTCATGAACTAATTTTTGATACACGTATCTTCAAAGATTCCGCGAATGTTGAGGTTGAAGATATTGCAAAAAGACTGATGGATTATGGTTATCATGCTCCTACAGTTTCCTTTCCGGTTCCCGGAACATTGATGGTCGAACCAACTGAGAGTGAATCTAAATTTGAGCTTGATCGTTTTTGCGATACTATGCTTATGATCGCTGATGAAATTAAGGAAATTCAGTTAGGAATTGCTGATCAAAAAAATAATGTGTTAAAAAATTCGCCTCATACAATTCTTGATATAGCTTCGGATAATTGGAGTCATCCATATTCCAGACAAAAAGCTGCTTTCCCCGCGCGTTGGACGAAAGTGAAAAAATTCTGGCCCAGCGTTGGAAGAGTAAATAGCGCTTATGGTGATAGAAATTTGGTTTGCAGTTGTATTCCCATAACTGATTATATTGAAGAAACAGTAAATTAAGTTTACTGGACGAGTATCTTTTTGATAGCAAAATTGTCTCGGTAAAATCGAACAGATAAAAAAAAATAATTAATTATTCTTTCTTTGCAGGATTAACACCACTGAGAATCGTGTCAAAATTTATATAAGCATTTTTGTACGTCTCACTTTTTAAACTTAAACTGTATAATTGAAAAATGCTCTAGAATTATCAAATAATTTAACTTGATTAAAAAAATATTCTTCATACTAATTTTATTGATTGTATTCTCGCCGCAAGGTTTTCCTCAAATAGATTCTTTGTCAAATAAAATCGGGAAAAGTTTTATTATTGACTCAATTATTGTACAGGGAAATGATATAACTGAAGAGGGAATAATTCTTAGGGAGCTAACTTTCACATCAGCCGACACAATAAGTCAAAAAGCAATCGAGTACAATAAAGAAAGAATTTACAGTTTAGGATTATTTACCAAGGTTGATTTATTCGTATATCCATCAAACGGTAGTAATATCCTGGTAATCAATGTTGAAGAGAGCTGGTACATCTACCCTATTCCTGTTGTTGACCTTAAAGAGGGTGACTGGAATAAGTTATCTTATGGATTTTATCTTGTTGTAAAAAATTTCCGGGGAAGAAACGAAACCATTATAAGTAGGGTTGAACTTGGCTACGATCCCGCATTTCAAATATCATACTATAAACCAAATATTATTCCCGGTAGCGATATTTTCTGGGGAGCTGAAGTTTTGTACACAAGTATTACTAATAAAAGTTTAAAGGCTTTTAATTTATTTGGAAGCGATTTCAGTCAAAAATTTATTATCGGTGGTTTGGAGATTGGAAAACGGTTTGGGACATATCAGAGACTAAGTGCTAAATTAAATTATAACTATGTAGAGTCTCCTAAATATATTAAACAAGTTAATTCTTCAAATGGAAGAATAGATCGTTATCCTTCAATTAGTCTTAGATATTCTTATGATACTAGAGATCTCGTTCAATTTCCTAAGGCAGGTATTCTTGGCATGGCGTATTTTGAATCTAAAGGGTTAGGAATTAATAATATAAATTATCAAGTCTTCGGATTCGATTTTAGAGAATACATGAATATTTTTGATGATTTAACAGCAAAGTGGCGGCTTACTGGAAGATTTACTTTAGGTAAAATAATCCCATATTATGATTATTCTCTGATAGGTTATGCTGAAAAGATAAGAGGCAATTATAATAAAAAATTGGAGGGGAACAATTATTATCTTGGTTCGTTAGAGTTGTTCTATCCAATTATAAAGGATTTTAACCTTTCCCTCGATTTCGTTCCCATAGTGCCTAAAGAATTGCTTTCGTATCGGGTTGCGCTTTATCTTGAGCTATTTGGAGATACAGGTGCAACCAAATTTTTAGGTAAAACACTTAAGTTTAGTGACTTTCGAAGTGGTTACGGCGTGGGTTTGAATTTATTAGTACTGCCATACAATAGCTTAAGATTTGAGCTTGCCTTTGATGAGTATCGGAATTCAGAATTCATACTTGGATTGGGTTTATCTTTCTAATAAAATTATTTAACAGCAAGAATCATTCATTTTGTTAAGCAAGGTTTTTATTGTGTCAACGGTTCTAGGAATAACTTGTACTATCGTTGGGAATATTTCTTATGACAAATTTTGAATTTTTTTAATTGATATGATCACCAGAAATATTTTCGGTAAATCACCTAAGAGTGAAGCAGATTCAATCAAATCTTTCAGACCGATATTGTGCGCACTTAATGATTTTGGAAAATCTTTTGAGAATTTTGGTTCAATAACGGTAGCTGTCCCCTCGGGTCTATCATCTAAACTTGCATCAATGAAAATAATTTTTTTATAGTCCTCTAAATACAAAAGCAAGTAAAACCCACCAGTGCCGCCATCAACAGCATCAACGTTTCCATGAAGTTCATCTTCATTAATTGATTTAACTGCTTGAATTCCGACAGCTTCATCTCCCATCAGCATTTTATCGATTCCAAGAGCAAGTATTTTATCTTCCAAACATTGACCTTTAATAATTTAAAATTTAGTAGAGAAAAAGTCGGGTATAATTTTCCGCCAATCGAAAAAAGGAGTAGATTTTTAGCGTTTAATTCCTTTCTAAAAATTTCCACTCTCCAGCCATGTATGAAATAATCCCTCGTTACTCAATATAATCATGGTAAAAGGCAAGATAGACATGAATCATCGAGAAGATTATAAAAAACTACAGCATTAAATGATGCCATTGGTGAATCGCAAAATCTCATCAGTTCGCGAGATTCTAACACTCTTAACAATTTCTAAAAGAGCTTTCTTCTAAGTAATTGCAATTGTAAATGAACCCTTTTCATGTCCGAATAATTCGCTTTCCAATAGATCAGCAGGCATAGCTGATAAAGCAGTTTTAACGAAAGGTTTTTGAGCCAGAGCAGTGGATTGATTAATGTACTCAGCAAATGTTTCTTAACCGACGCCAGTTTCGCAAATCAGCAAAATTGAAGTATCCGAATCGACAATTTTGTCAATTCGTTATAGTATTCCACGCATAATTTCGTTTTGGGTTCTGAGAGTCAGCGAGCTTGTAAAATGCATTTGCAAAAAGGATTCTTTACCCATTAGGTTTCAAAACTATTTTATAAATATCAACAGATTCTCGGCAGCTGTTCACCCGACATCATATCAACAATTCTTTTGCTTCCGATTTTAGTCTTCATGATGACTGTTCCCGGATCTGAATCAGTAACTTTGCCAATAATACATGCATCTTTTCCCAAAATATGCGATTTCATCGTATTCAGTACATTTTCGGCTTGATTTTCCGAAACAAACGCAATTAGTTTTCCTTCATTCGCGATATAAAGTGGATCCAATCCTAAAATTTCGCAAGCGCCTTTTACTTCTTCTAAAATTGGAATTCTTTCTTCATCTATTAAAATTCCGACATTAGCCGTCTTGGCTATTTCATTTAAAGTACTTGCAATCCCGCCTCTAGTTGGATCGCGCATAACACTAATTTCTTTCGAAGTGTTTAACATTTTTTCTACTAGTCCATTCAAAGGTGCAGTATCGCTTTTTATTGTAGTTTCAAATTCAAGATTCTCTCGTGACGACATGATTGCCACACCATGTTCGGCTATTTTTCCGCTAAGAATAACTGCATCTCCGGTTTTACAATTTTTTGGAGAAATATCAACTCCTTGGCGAATTGTACCTATGCCTGAAGTGTTAATGAAAATTTTATCGCCTTTTCCTTTGTCAACTACTTTTGTATCACCCGTAATTATTTTAACCCCAGCTTCATCGGCAGCTTTTTGTATTGATAGGACAATCTTCCATAAATCTTCAATATCAAATCCTTCTTCCAAAATGAATGCGACAGAAATAAAAAGAGGTGTTGCGCCAGCTACAGATAAATCATTTACTGTGCCATTAACAGCGAGCGAACCGATGTCTCCACCCGGGAAAAAGATTGGCTGAACAACATAAGAGTCAGTTGTAAAGGCAATTTTCTGTCCGTTTATTTCAAACACTCCGCTATCATGCTGCTGATTGAGGATTTCATTAGAAAATTGAGGATAAAACAATTTGCTGATTAAATTTTGGGATAGTGTTCCTCCACCGCCATGAGCAAGAAGAATTTTCTCATAATCTGATTTTGGGATGGGACAAGATAAACTTCCCGCGATATTTATTTTATTTTCTTCGTTCAAGTTAATTTCTTGCTGATTTGATTTTTATGCTTCAACTTTTCTGTAATGAAAATATGCTGCACAAGCTCCCTCGGAAGAAACCATTGGGGCACCTAATGGATGCTCCGGTGTACAAAGAGTTCCAAATGCAGAACACTCAAATGGCCTTTTTATTCCTTGTAATATTTGTCCGGCAATGCAAAGTGATGATTCTTCAACTTCTAATTGTTCAACTTCAAACATCTTTTCCGCATCAAAATCCGAATATTTTGCACTTAGTTTGTAACCACTTTTGGGTATAGTTCCCAATCCTCGCCATTTTCTATCAGTCGTTTCAAATACCTCAGCTAAGATTTTTTTTGCTGCTGCATTTCCTTCTTTTGTAACAACACGGCTATACTGATTCTGAACTTCAGCTTTGCTTAATTTTAATTGTAAAACAGTTTGGTAAACACCCTGAAGAATATCGAGAGGTTCAAATCCTGTAACTACTATTGGAACATGAAATTTGTCTGCAAGCGGGATATATTCTTCATAGCCCATAACAGCGCACACATGGCCGGCTGCTAAAAAACCTTGAATCATATTTTCATCTGAACTTAACAATGCTTGAATTGCCGGAGGTACCAAAACATGCGAGCAAAGAATAGTATAATTATGCAGGTTTCTACGCTTTGCTTCAATAACTGACATAGCATTTGCCGGCGCAGTTGTTTCAAATCCCACTGCGAAAAAGACAACTTTCTTTTCAGGATTCTGCTCAGCAATTTTAACAGCATCCAGCGGGGAATAAACCATTTTCACATTTCCGCCTTCAGCTTTTACAGTCAGTAAATCCTTTTTTGAACCCGGTACTCGAAGCATATCTCCAAACGATGCAAAAATCACTTCTGGTCTTGATGCAATTTCTATTGCTTTATCAATTAACACAAGAGGTGTTACACAAACAGGGCAGCCTGGCCCATGAATTAGATTTATTTCTTTTGGAAGGAGTTCTTCGATATTGTATTTCAATATTGTATGTGTCTGTCCGCCGCAAATTTCCATTATTCGCCATGGTTTCCTAGTAACCTTCTTAATCTTTTTCGAGAGATTTTGTACTGCTTTCGGATCTCTGAACTCATCAAGATATTTCATTCATCGGCACCCGGAATATCTGCCATTTGTTTAAATATCTCAATTGTTTCTTCAGCGTCTTTTTCATCAATCTTGTTTAAAGCAAAACCAACATGGGTTAAAACATATTCACCGACTTGTACATCGGGCAGCCACTGGATACATATATCTTTCATCACTCCGCTAAAATTTACTTTTGCCATTTTCAATTCTGGATTGCTATAATCGATTGATACTATTTTACCGGGAACAGCAAGACACATAAATAAATCTCCTTATACTTATGATTCTTTAGATTCGAATGTCGTTTCTAATTTCTTCGAATCAGATACTTTCGAAGATAGGTACGCTGCTATTTGACCGACAGAAATTCCACCATCATTCGGCGGAATACGTTGATGCCAATAAACATGAAATCTGCGATCTTCTAAAATTTTTATTGTTTTTTCAGTTAAAGAACTGTTCTGAAAACAACCGCCGCTCAAAATAATTTTTTTTAATTTGAATTTCTCAGCTATTGTTAAAATAATCTTTGCAAGTGTATTATGAAATCTTGCGGATATAATTGAATTATGAGCATGTTTACTCAGGTCGGTAAGAATGTTTTCTAATGTTGACTGCCAATCAATAATTGAAACTTTTTCTTCTAAAATTTGAAAAGGATACTCACAAAGTTCTTTTTCATCAGCAGCAAACTCAAGCATCATTGCTGCTTGACCTTCGTAATTTGAAATGTTACAAATATTAAGTAAAGAAGATACGGCATCAAAAAGCCTTCCGACACTCGAAGTTTGCGGAGAATTAATTTTTTTCGAAAGTATTTTCTTAATTAGTAATAAATCATTTTCAGAAAAAACTTCCTTGAAATTTTTGGGAAGGTAATCAATAAAATTATCCCCATAAATCTCGTGAAGTAATCCACACGCCGTCCTTCTTGGTTCTTTGATTGCAGATTCGCCTCCAGGAAGTCTGAACTTCCTAAATTGAGCAATATGTTTATAATCAGAGTCGCTAGAATAGAAAAACTCTCCTCCCAAAATAGATTTGTCCAATCCGAATCCTGTACCATCCCATGAAATTCCAAGAGCTTCACCTTCAATCTGATTTTCCAATCGGCACGCTGCGATGTGTGCATAATGATGCTGAACTTCGGAAAGAGGTAAGTTTGTAGATACAGCGAATTTTGTAGAAAGGTATTCTGGATGCATATCACTCACAATCACTTCCGGTTTCGCACGGTACATTTCTTCAAAGTCCGCAATTGTTCTTTTAAATGTTGAGTAGGATTCATTGGATGATAGATCACCAATATGCTGGCTTACAAAAATATTGGATCCTTTCTTTATAGCAATTGTGTTTTTAAGATGACCGCCAACTGCTAAAATGACCTCATCCTTATTTGTTACATTCTGATCGTTAATCTGCAATGGAAGGGGAGCAAAACCTCGTGCTCTGCGTAAAATCATTCGCCGGTTGTTAACTGACTTTACAATTGAATCATCAACATGCCGAACAATCGGACGATTGTGAACAAGGTAAAAATCTGCAATATTTTTTAACCGATCTAAAGCTTCATATTCATCAATGCACATTGGTTCCTCGGAAAGGTTTCCGCTAGTAGCAACAATTGGAAATTCCAGCTCTCTCATTAGCAAATGATGAAGAGGTGTGTAAGGCAGCATTATTCCAAGATAAGGATTTTGTGGCGCAGCTATTTTTGAAATTACTGACTGATTAGTGGTGTTATCATTTTTTCGTTTTAGCAGTACAATTGGTGATTCAGGTGATAACAAATTACTTAATTCAAGATCGGAAACATTGCATTCGGATTTAACCATATCGATATTTGGAAACATCAAAGCGAATGGTTTTTCATCACGGTGTTTCTTTTCTCTTAGTTTTTGAATAGCGAAATCATTTCGTGCGTCAGCAACGAGTTGAAATCCACCCATCCCTTTTAACGCAATAATATTACCCTCTTTTATTTTTTTCGCGGCTTCTAGAAGAGCCAAATTATGTAATAAAATAACCGTCCCAGCAGAATCCCACAATGCAAGATGAGGTCCGCAATTCGGGCAAGCAATTGGCTGCGCATGAAATCTTCTGTTTAAAGGATTTTCATACTCTTGTTTGCATTCATCGCACATTTCAAACTTTTTCATCGAAGTATTTGGTCTGTCATAAGGTAATTTTTCGATGATTGAAAATCGGGGCCCGCAGTTTGTACAATTAATAAATGGATAAAGATATCTTCTATCATTTGGATTATTCATTTCTTTTAGACAGTCCTCACAAACACATAGATCCGGCAAAATTAATGCTGAAATTTCGCCATTACTTTTGCTTTTCCTAATCTCAAAAGAATTATATCCAATACGATCAAGATAGTAATACTCAAAACTTACAATTATTGAATGTGCCGGTTTCTCCGTTTGAATCCTCTTAATAAACTCTTTCAAAATCTTTTCGGAGCTTTCAACTTCTATGGTAATTCCTGAAGATGAATTTATTACATAGCCTTTTAGGTTTAGACTTTCAGCTAATCGAAAGATAAATGGCCTAAAGCCGACTCCTTGGACGGCTCCTTTTATTAAGATTTGCAGTCTTTTATTTTTCATTTTTTAATTTGATTCTCAAGCCATTCACACCATTCTTCTATGCCTTCATCGGTTCGGCATGAAACTTTGAAAATTTTTAATGTAGGATTTATTGATAGGGCGTTGTTTTTAATTGCATCAATTGAACAATTTACAAAGGGTAAAAGATCAATTTTATTTATCACCAATGCAGATGAATTTCTAAACATTGCTGGATATTTTAAAGGTTTATCGTCTCCTTCAGTCGTGCTGGCAATTATCACTTTCATATCTTCGCCTAAGTCATACCCAGCTGGACAAACTAAATTCCCTACATTTTCAATAATTAAAAGTTTTGTCTCAATATTTTTAAATTGACTAAACGCATCTCTGACTAAATTAGCTTCGAGATGACAAGCACCGTTTGTTACAATTTGCACAACTGGAGTATTCAGAGCTTCAATTCTTTGAGCGTCCAAATCTGTTTGAACATCACCCTCAATTACCGCGATTTTAATTTTACTATTTAGATGGTGAAGCGTTCTTTCAACCAAGCTTGTTTTGCCAGAGCCAGGAGAACTGACAAGATTAATTGCAAAAATATTTTTTGATTTGAAATTTTTTCGATTATCCGCAGCTATTACATCATTCTTTTCAAGAATTTTTCGTTCAACTGTTATTAAGTTCATTTATTTTCCTAATAATTTATTCTAATTCAATTTCTTCTACGTTTAAGTCATTTCCGCTGATTACCGAAATATTTGTGCTTTCGCACGAAGGGCATGAAAAGTTGTAACTTTCTGTTTCTGATACCTTACCGCAATGCTTACATTCAATTGTTATCGGAATTATTTTGATTACAAGTTCTGTTTTCTCAAAGTTGGTATCTTTTATAATTGCTTCAAAGCAAAAGCTTAGGGAATCCGGCAGAACATTGCTCAATTTTCCAATTCTGATTATCACCGATTTAACATGCGTATGATTATTATTCGGCAGGTGCTGCGTAACTATATCTATAATTGATTGAGCTATCGACAGTTCGTGCATTGAGAAATACTTAAAAAATAATTTTAAGATGTTTTGCTTGCTAATTAACGAATAATATACGAATTTTATCTCAAGAAAATCTACATCCCACAGAAAAAAAGCAGCTTGAAAAATAGGTTATAAATGTCACAGGAAATTTCTTTTCTTCTAATCACTGCAGCATCTGTTGGATTTTTACACACAATCCTTGGTCCCGACCATTACATTCCTTTCATTGCAATGTCAAAAGCCAGAAAATGGACAAAAAATAAAACTTTTTGGATTACATTTGTCTGTGGCGTTGGGCATGTTTTAAGTTCAGTCTTTATTGGTGCAATAGGGATAGCGCTCGGTATTGCGCTTCACAAATTGGAATACTTAGAATCTTTTCGTGGTAGTATTGCGGGTTGGTTATTAATTGCATTCGGTTTTGGTTATTTTATTTGGGGAATTAAAAAAGCATGGAGAGGAAAACCTCATTCACATATTCACTTCCACGAAACTGGGGATTTGCATTCTCATACACACATCCATTCCAATTCTCATATGCATGTTCATACATCAGAGAAAAAATCGAACATTACACCCTGGATACTTTTTACAATTTTTATTTTTGGACCTTGTGAAACTTTGATACCGATTTTAATGTATCCTGCTGCTAAAGAAAATTTAGTTGGGCTGATTTTAGTGACAGCTGTTTTTGCCTTAACTACAATAGGTACCATGCTAACCATAGTTTTTATTTCGCTCCGAGGGATTGAACTAATTCCTTTGGAGAGATTTGAAAAATACATGCATGCATCGGCGGGTTTTATAATTTTATTGTGCGGAATCTCGATCCAATTTCTCGCCTTATAAATTTGACCTAATTACTCCTAAAAATTCTTCTTTATCTTAATTGAATCCATGTTTATCTTTACACTTAAGATGACTTATATATTTTTATCTAATACCGACCTTTATTTTTCAAATTCAATTAATTCTGATTCTGAATTAATCATAATTGAAGATGACGAATGCAAACATATATTAAACGTTATGAGGCATGAACTTAATGATGAATTATTCATAACAGATGGAAATGGGAAAATCTTCAAATCAATAATTGTAGATAAGAATAAGAAGTCAATCGAATGCAAGATATTAGATAAAATTGAGTACAAACAAAAATTCCCAAACATCACATTCTGCATTCCAATGCTTCGCATTATTGATAGACTTGAGTTCGCCCTTGAAAAATGTACTGAACTCGGAGTCACAAATTTTATTCTTTATAAAGCAAAAAGATCTGTGGCCAAGGCATTTAATCAAAAGCGAATTGAGAAAATTTTAATCTCAGCCATAAAACAATCTCTTTTAAGCTGGCTCCCAAAAGTTAGTTATGCTAATTCAGTTGAGGAAATTGCTTCATTGCCCGGTGAGAAAATAGTCTTTGAACAGAATTCGAATCTGTATTTTGATAATAAGATTGTTAAGTCCAATAAAAATTATTTTTTAGTTTTTGGTCCTGAAGGCGGGTTTTCCGATGAAGAAGTTAGTTTTTTGGATTCCAGTGCTAAATATAAACTTGCAGATAATAGACTTCGCAGCGAAACTGCCATTATTAAAGCGGCTTCGCTGCTATAATTCAAAATGGTAATAAGTTTATTTCAGAATAAAATGCAAATCAACGTTTATAAATAATCTTTCCATCAAAAACTGTCATATCAACTTTCACATCTTTTATTTTTATCGGATCAATTGATAAAATATCTTCATTGAGCACAACTAAGTCGGCCAGTTTTCCGACTTCAATACTTCCTTTTTTATTTTCTTCAAAAGCCGCATAAGCATTATTGATCGTGTATGCTTTTATTGCTTCCTCGACCGTAATTTTTTGTTCGGGAATCCAACCATTAGGATTTTTATCGTCTAAAGTTCTGCGTGTAACTGCGGCATAAATTCCGAGAAGGGGATTGATTGGTGCGACAGTCCAATCACTTCCAAAGCAAAGCATGACTTTATTATCCAAAAAAGTCCTGAAAGGATAAGTGTACTTAATTCGTTCAGGTCCAATTCTCTTCTCTGCCCAAACTCCATCGTCAATGCAGTGATAAGGCTGAACAGATGCGATCACACCAAGATCTGCAAAGCGGGGAATATCCTCGAAGCGAACATGCTGCGCATGCTCAATTCTGAACCTTCTATCCCACTTTGGATTTTTATCAATGATTTCTTGATAAAGATTCAGCATGTAATTATTTGCTTTATCTCCAATTGCATGAGTACAAATTTGTAATCCATTTTTATCAGCATCCAAGGCCCATTGCCGTAAACTTCCATCAGTTATAATATCCATCGCCAAACCAGACGTAGTTGTGTCTTGATCGTATGGTTCAAAAAACCAGGCTGTGCTGGAACCAAGCGATCCATCAGCAAAAGCTTTTAGAGCCCCTAATTTTAGTTTTTCACTCCCAGTTCCAACCTTAATTTTATTCTTCACTAAATCTTTATAATTAGCAATTGGCTGAATTGTGTAAATTCGGCATGTCAATTTACCTTCTTTTTCCAATCTCTTATAAGCGAAAAGATCTTGAGAATAAGTTATATCCTGGACGCTTGTAACACCAAGTTCCTTAATATGATTCAGTGCAGTTAATACCGCTTTATATGTTTCTTCTTTTTTTGCAGATGGAATGATTGAATAAATCAACGACATTGC